>JAEMRF010000033.1:0-16127 GCA_016463515.1 Solirubrobacteraceae bacterium
AGATCTGCGGCGCGATCTCTCGCTCAGTCCAGGTCGCGCCGCAACCAGGCCTGAAGGACCGCCGGTCAGCGTAGGAGCGGCGCGCCTGTCCGGAGCCGGGTGACCAAACGGTCGCCCTGCTCCTGCAGGAGCCTTCTCCGCGACCCTGACGCCGCACCGGTGACCTGCGCCAAATGGCCGAGGAGGTCGCGGGGCACATGCGCCGGGCTGTGCAGCCGACGCGTGCGATGCAGCTCGGCCTCGACGGCGAGCGTCACGCCGAGCCGGGGGTCGGTCAGCGCGGCATGGTGCGCGAAACGCTCGCGCCACGTCACCGGACGCTGGTCGAGCTCCGCCCGCACGGATGCGGGCACCGGCGCACCGAGTTCATCGGCGAGGAACCCCAAACCGTCGCGCAGCGCGAGCGTCAGTCCCGGGCGGCGCGCACGCCCCAGCAGCAGGTCCCAGTCGATCTCATCGGCCTCGGTCTCGAGCAGCAGCGTCGCGTCGGCGATCCAGCGCAGCGGTGCGGCGGGCGGGCGCCCACCGAATCCGTTGGCCACGATCGAGAGCAGCAGCTCCGTGGCCGACGGAATCAAGATCGAACGGCCGAGCAGCTCCGCCTGACGCGCCGTGCGAAACACTGCGTCGTCGTCTCCCGCCGTCTTGAAGGCCCACCAGTGGAGGTCCAGCTGCGTCCCAGCGTCGTCGATGCAGTGCCAGGCGTGCCGACGCCCGACGAGCGCCGGGAGCTGGGGAAAGAACGACGAGACCCCGGAGTCCAGCAACAGACGTACCGCGCGCGAGGCCTGCGCTTCAGGGACCAGCACGTCGATATCGACCATCCGACGCAGCCCGAGCCGTCCACCGGCGACGGCCACCATCGCTGCGCCTTTCGTGAACACGACGGGAATGCCCGCGTCGACGAGCGGCTGGGTCATGCGGAACCCCCGCTCGAGGGTGACGGCGTTGCTCGCGAGTGCCTGGCGATAGACGCCTTTGAGCAACGCGAGATCGTCGTCGCCAATCCCGGCCGCCTCCCGGTTCGACCACAGCTGCGAGAAGAGCCGGCCGGACGGTCCGTCAACCGCCTCCAGCGCGATGCCCCGGGCCTTCCAGCGCCGCCATGCGGGGGCCGCTTCGGAGGCCGGACGCAGCGCAGCGCGCAGCAAGTCCAGCTGCGCGGCCGTCGGAATCGGTAGCTCCTCGGCAGCGACCGGCGGCGGCTTGGTCGTCAGCGCGAGCGCGGCGTGGGGCCCGGTCACGCCCGGCATCCCAGGCGTCGCGCGCGGCTCATGCTTGGCCGTCGAGGTTGGCGTCGCGGGCACGCGCAGCTGCAGCTCGCTCGCGGGCGAGCTGCAGGTAGGACTGGTGCACCTGTGGTCGCGCTACGGTCGTGAGGTTGGTCCCGTGGGCCCTGCGGTGCATCACCACCTGTTCGAGCCGCACGGTCGGCACGCCGAGGTCACGTGCGCGTACCAGCCAGCGCATCTGCGCCGCGAGGTCGTTCCCGAACGGGCCGACTAGATCGACCGTCGCCCGGGTTGCGACGGCGGCGCTCATCAGCGGTGCTGGAGCGGTGTGGGGGAGCAGCGTCCCGGCTTCGTCCATGGCCTGCTGCCAGCCGAGGCAGAGTCCTGCCGCTGGCGGGCCCGTGAGCGCCCGCAGCGCAGGCGCCAGGCGGCCCGCAGGCCACCGGTCATCGGCGTCGAGAAAGGCCACGAACGAGGCCGTGGTGAGCGCGAGGGCGGCGTCGGTGTTGGCGCCGGCGCACGCCTGCGTAGACCGAGCCCAGCGCACACGGCCGTCGGGATGGGCGGCGCACCACTGGGCGGTGTTTCCCGTCGGCTCGAAGCTTCCCACGACCACCTGCACCGTCTCGGGCTGGGCGAGCGCCGAGTCCACCGCCTCAGCGAGGAACGGTTCATCTGCACGGGCCGGGATCACGACCGAAACGCCTGGAGCGAGGTCAGGCACCAGCCGCTCGCTTCCGTGCGATCGACGCGCGAGCGATCGCCAACTGCTCCGCCACGACTGCACTGCGGTCGTTGGAGGCATTCCCTCCATGCACCCGCTTGGCGACGAGCACCTCGGGCACAACGGCGCGCCGCACGCCGAGGTCTTGTGCGCGGGCGGTCCAGTCGACGTCCTCACACACGGTGAGGTCTGCGCCGCCGCGAAACCCGCCGACCAGCTCCAGCGCAGTGCGCCGATAGAGCGTTGCACTGGGCAGCAGCGACGGCTCGGCGCCGCCTTCGTCCCAAGAGGGCTTCCACCACGCAGGGCGCTCGGATCCCGGGTCCACGAACACCGATGAGTGCGCACCTACGAACCCGAGCTCAGGGTCCGCGGCCAGCACGGCGAGCTGCCGTTCGAGTTTGGTCGGCTTCCACACATCGTCCTGATCCAGGAACGCAACGGCGTGGCCGCGGACCGCCGCGACCCCGACGTTGCGGGCTGCGGCCTGACCGGCACGGGCTGAGTGCAGCACCCTGGCGCCGAAGCTCTCCAGGATCGCGACGCTGCGGTCGGTCGAGCCATCGTCGACCGCGACAACCTCGGTCGGCTGGTGCGTCTGCCGAGCGATGCTGTCGAGCGCTTGCCTCAGGTGCTGCTCGCCGTTGAACACCGGCAGAACGACGCCGATCTCAGCCATGCACGCCCTCCAGAACGGTCCGCAACGCCGCGCGGTTGGCCTCGACACCAAAATGGGTCCGCAAAAGCTCCGCGGCGTTGCCGGCAAGCATCTTGCCAAGGCTTGGGTCGCCCAACACTCGGGCCGAAGCCTCGGCAAGCTCATCGTCGGACTCGCCGACGAGCGCGTGCACGCCGTCGCGCGCTTGCGTGCCTCGTAGACCATCGGTACTGGCGACCACCGGCAGCCAGCGCCCGAAGGCATGCAGCACCTTGGACTTCACGCCTGCGCCGCCGCGCAGCGGCACCACCAAGGCTGCTGCATGCCGCAGCGGCGCGTCGACGTCTGGCAGGTGGCCCGGCGCGGACAGCCGAGGGGTGCAGGCGGCGCGCGCCGACAGCCACGCCGGTGGGCACGCCCCGAGGATGGTCAGCGGGGTCGGACCAGCCAGGCGCTCGATTCGTGGCCAGATCTCGTCGACGAGCCGGCGTGCCGCGATGGCGTTCTCGGGCATCTCGAGAAAGCCCAGGAAGACGAGTCCGTGGCGACGCCCTGAGGGTGGACTGGCATCGCCGCTGGCGTGGACGGCGGGCACCACGGCCACCCGTGCCTGAGGGCCCAAGGCCTGAAGGGCCGTTGCGTCTTCTTCCGACGTCGCGAGCAGGCCATCCACGGCGGCCACGACGGCGGCCTCGGCTGCGCGATCGGTCAGCGCGGCGGCCAGGAGTGGGGCGTTCCCTGCGAGTTTGGCGAGCCGATAGCGCGCGAGATGCTCCGCGTGGACAGCGTCGTAGACGACCTGCGCTCGCGGAGCATGCGCGCGAGCTGCGCCAAGGAGTGCCGACGCCACAGGAAGGCGGCTGAGGATCACGACATCGACGTTGGTCCCTGCTGTGGCGAGGTAGCCGGCCACGTCACCGTCAGATGCAACGACTTCGACCCCGAGCTCCTCCACGCGCCGTCGCGGGAGAAGCAGGTCGTCAGACCACGGCCGGATGCTCGCGAAGCACACCCGATGGCCGTCGCCGATCAGGAGCTCGAGCAGCGCGACCATACGCGCCGAGCCGCCATCACGGCCGGGCTGCGGTGGCGCTTCATCGACGACCAGCACGCGGCTCATGCGGCCAGCACTTCCGTGATCGCGCCGACGCCCCGATCCTCACCCAGCCCGAGCTCCCATGCCGGAAGCGCCTGCGCCAGTGCGGTCAATGCGCCGAGCGTGGGGCGCTCCTCGTACGGGGCCTGCATGAGCGTTGAGGGGGCGAGCGCGCGCAGGGCGGCGGCGCGTGATGCGGGCTGCAGGGTCGAGCGGGCCCCGCCGGTCACGCGGGGCAACAGGATGGCCACGAGGTCCAGGTACATCGTGGCCTGCTGAGGCCGGTCGGCGCCGAGCAGGAGGGTTCGTCGGTCATCCCGGTCCGCTCGCCGCTCGCCGACTTTGAGCGATCGGTAGAGGTTCCAGGCGCGCGGGGCTTCGTCGCGGAGGTCGACCACGGCATAGTCGTCGCCGACCACGTCCAGGCCCGCGTCCAGGCAGGCGAGCGTGGTGGTCGACTTCCCGGAGCCTCCGGGGCCGGCCAGCAAGACGCCGCGCCCGCCCTGGCCGACGACCGCGCCGTGGACCAGATGGCGGTGGGCCTGCGTGAGCGCGAAGTGCAAGGCGACCCGCAGCGGGGCGGCTCGGTCCCAGCGCGTCACGCTCGACGGCGCCGCAAACCAACAGCACGCGAGCTGGCGGTGCTCGTCCCACAGCACCAGACTGGAGTCGTCGGTGGTCGCCACGGCGCGCACGGGTCCGTCCGAGAGGCCGGTGATGGCACCCCCGCGCCCAAGGTGTTGGCCGCCCCAGGGAAATGGCGGCAGCGGGTCGCTCCAGACGATCAACCGCACGCCCGCGGGCTGGAGGGCGGGCTTCAGATCTTGAAGGGGTGAGCCAGCGACGACGTGGTGCGACAGCGCCGGCAGGAGCGCCTGAGCCAGTTCGGTCGTGCCGAAGTCGAGCGTGAGCGACGTCCCCGCGAGCGTCAGGAGGTGGCGCTCAGCAGCGTTGGCAGCTGCCTCCACTGCACGCTCGATGAGATCCTCACGAAAGGCATGCGCCGCTGGAGCCAGAGGCGGCACCTGCATCAAGTGGAGGGAACCGCTGGCCAACCCTCGCCACGCTCGACATCGTGGATCGGGTCCAGCAGCAGGTGCTCGCTGAGGTCGGTGTAAGCCTGGAGCTTGGGCAGGGCCAGGGTGCCGAGGTTGCCCGTCGTGTCGGGCGCCCGCTCAGAACTGGCCGTGATCAGCTGCGCCTCAGCAAGAACGGCGTGGAACGCATCGATGGTCGCCAGGACAGCGTCCACGTCGGCGTGGTGCTGGCCCGCGAGTCGGACGGCCGTGGCGTGCCTGGGCTCGTCGGCGACGATCGCCTCCCAGAGCTGAGCTGCCGTGCCTTCCAGGCTGAAGTAGGTCCCGGTGGCGAGGTTGATCACGACCGTCTCGCCGTCGAGCGTCTCATGCACTACCTGCGAGCCAACCATGGCCGCAGAGAATAGTGCCGTCCCTGGGTTGCTGCCAGCACATGGGCGGAGCTGGCCACTTCCGTCAGTTCGGTTCACGCGTCGGGCTTGCGAGCGCTGCGAAGGCGGTCTGAAGCCTTGTCGATGACGGACCGTTTGGACGTCGGCCGGACCAGCGGAAGGCCCCCATCCACACCGTACGAGGAGCCGGTGACGTAGGAGGCTGCCGGCGAAGCCAAGAACCCGACGACGGCCGCGACCTCGTCTGGAGCACCCATCCGGAGCATGGCGATGGCGCGGTTGGTCATGGTGTGCGGGTCTACGCCCTCCCGGCCGGTCATGCGTGTTGCGATGGCTCCTGGCGAGACGCTGTTCACGGTGATTCCGAGCGGGGCCAACTCAAGCGCCAGCGTCTTGACGGCGCCGCCGAGTCCGTGCTTCGCGGCGGTATAGGCGACGGCTCCAGGCAGCGCGAGATGCTCGTGGACCGAGGTGATCGCGATGAGGCGACCGAACGTCTCGCCACCGTCACGCTGGGCGCGCAGCAGGCGTGCGCCAGCCAGCAGCGCGGCCGTCGTGCCGACGAGGTTGACGTCGATCACGTGCTGGAGCACGGCGATGCTGGTGTCGGCTCCACGGCGTTCGTCGTCGGCGGCGGCGCTCACGACGAGCACGTCCAGTCCGCCGAGCCGTTCGGCCAGCTCCTCGATCACCCCGGCGACCTCGTCGGCCTCAGCGAGATCCAGCGGCGCGAGGTGCGTCCCGGCGCCAAGGGCGTAGGCGGCACGCGCTGCCTCCCTTGCCTCGCCTTCGTCGCGGAACCAGGTCAGTCCTAGGTCGTGGCCGTCGCCAGCGAGCTGGCGTGCGATGGCCGTCCCGATCCCGCCTTCTACTCCGATCACGATGGCACGGCGACGGTCTGGCATCGCGCCAGCGTACTTGCTGCGGGCTGCCTCAGATCAGAGCGGCAGATGCAAGTTGCAGGGGATCTTTGCGTCTGGGTACGACGGGTCCAGAGCCTTCAGCACCAGGCCGTGCGTCCGCTTGGAGAACGGCAGGGTGAAGTGGTCCGAGAGGTCCCTGGGGCAGCCATCTTGGACCAGGATGTTCTTCACGCTTGCGTCTGGGCCGGGCGTCAGGAAGGACTTGGAGTAGGGGACGCTGATCTGGTCCAGGCCGGCGGCGATCATCGTGTACTTCACGCCCGGCTCGGTCTGCGAGCCGGCGTTGACGTCGCGCAGGAACGGTGAGCCCTCGGTGAGGTCAACCGACGACGGGCCCCAGATGTCGCGGACCTGCTTCCACTTCTGAAACCACCGCACCCAGTCGGTGAGGCCCCAGGCCGTGCCGCCCTGGTTCGCCGAGGCGAGCCCGATCAGCTGGTTGACCTTGTTCTGCGACGGATCTGCGGGATTCGTGCCGCCGTCCCACTTCAGATAGGCGCGGGCCACGAGCCCGCCCTGGGAGTACCCGACGAGGTCGACCTGTTTGGCGCCGGTCTCGCGCAGCACGCGGTTCACGTAGTCGCGCAGTTCGCGCGACGACGACCTGATCGACGCAAGCCCCTTGATCGCTGGGAAGACACCGAGGCCATAAGGGTAGGACCCGTAGTTGCGCGCAAAGACGCAGTACCCCTGACGCTTGAGCGGCAACGCGAAGTTCGAGAAGTTCGCCGACATGTTCGCGTAGGTGCCGTGCAGCAGGATCACGGGCCGCGGGCGCTCTTTCGTCGGTTTGCAGTTCCAGTCGTTGGCGCCGTTCGGCGAGGCTGCCGGCTGGAGCACGGCAGCCCACAATGCGGCCCAGGCGCTATCCACGACGGGCATGGTCTGCTTGGCAGCCGCAGACGAGGGCATGAGCACGAGCGCAGCCCCGCAGACGAGCAGGGCCGAGAGTAGTCGGGGGCGGGACGAACGCAACCGAACTCCTAAGGGGACGTTGGGACTCCAGCATTGTGACGGAAAACACAGACGGTGGGAAGTGCGGGTACGGTCGATTCCGCAGGATGGGCGTATGAATGCCGATTTCGGTCTGGGTACGCTCACGTGCATGTCGTCCCGGACCCCAGCGCTGCACCCATGACGCTCCCGATCCAGCCGCCGCTGCAGCCGCAGCTCGCCCGCGGACGCGCTGCCCTTCCGACCGACGGCGGCTGGAGCTTTGAACCCAAGCTCGACGGCTTCCGCGCCATTGCCTTCGTCGACGGCGATGACGTCTACCTGCTCTCGCGTGGCGGCAAGCCGCTGCAGCGCTACTTCCCCGAGGTCACGTTTCCGGCTGGCCGATACGTGCTCGATGGCGAGCTGATCATCGATGCGGATTCAGGCGCCGCCGAGTCCGAGAACTTCGATGCGCTGAGTCAGCGCATCCACCCGGCGGCATCTCGGATCGAGCGACTCTCGATCGAGACGCCGGCGCGGTACGTCGCCTTCGACCTGCTCGCGCTCGACGACGACGACCTGATGCAGCAGCCGTTCGTCGATCGCCGCGCTGCGCTGGAAGCGCTGTTCGGCGTCGCCGCAGGGTCGGTCACGAGGAGTGAGGACGGTCCGGTCACCGGGTCTTGGGCGGCCGGCACTTCGTGCTCGCTCACGCCGGCGGTGCGCGCGCCGCAGGCAGCTGAGCAATGGCTCACGGGCCGCGGCGAAGGGGTGGTGGCCAAGCTCCTTGACTCGCCGTACCTGCCGGGTGAGCGCAAGGCGATGGTCAAGATCAAGCGTCAGCGCACGATCGATGCAGTACTCGCTGGGTACCGCACCGGGAAGGAAGCGGGCACCGTCGGGTCGCTCATGCTCGGGCTCTACGGCGAGGACGGCGAGCTGCGCGTGGTCGGTCACACCAGCGGGCTCAAGGCCAAGGAGAAGCGCGAACTCGTCGAGACGCTTCGCCCCTACGAGACCGGGCAGTCCGGAAGCGCGGACCCCAGCCGTTGGCGGCCCGACGAGGAACTTGCGTGGGTGGCCTTGCGCCCCGAGCTCGTGATCGAGGTGAGCTTCGATCAGGTCAGCGCCGGACGGATCCGCCATGGCGCCAAGCTGCTGCGGTGGCGCGACGACAAGCCGCCTGCGGAGTGCACCATCGACCAGCTCGACCAGTAGCGGAGCCCGAGAACGACGCGGGGGCGGCCCCGGAGAAAGGCCGCCCCCGCTGGAACGTCGTGCCGTGATGCTCCGGCGAATTCACCGGGCGTCACGTGGCGTACGGGTCTAGAAGACCGGCAGCTGCACGTCGCAGGTGGCGCGGCTCGGGTTCGGAAGCCCGAGTGCGTTCTTGACGTACCAGAGCGTGCGAGCGCTGTAGGTCATCGAGAGGTGGTCGGCGAAGTTCGTGAAGCAACCGTTCTGCAGGTTGATGTTCGCGACGTACGCACCGGCGGGGTTGTTCGTGATGTAGCCGTTGCGGTACGGGGTGGTGACCTCGTCGTAGCTCGTCACGATGTTCGTGTAGCGGATACCGGCGACCGTCTGGCCACCTGCGTTGAGCGCGGTGATGAACGCCGAGCCCTCGACCTGATCGGCAGCAGCCTGGCCGAGCACGAGGCCGACGCCGGCGAGGACGCCGAGCTGGCGGCCGAGCGTGCCGATGCCGAGCAGCGTGGTGCCGTTCTGCGTGCCAGCGAGGCTGACCATGTTCCGGACCTTGCTCGCGCCGCCCCAGTACTTGATGTAGGCGCGCGGCATCATGCCGCCCTGCGAGTGGCCGACGATGTCGACCTTCGTGGAGCCGGTAGCGGCCAGAACCTGGTCGACGAAGATGCCGAGCTCACGGCCGGAGTCCTTGATGTCCTCGGTGCCGAAGAGCGGGAGGAGCGGGTTGCTGGCGCCGTAGTTGAAGGTGAAGATGCAGGCGCCGCTGCCCTTCAGCTTCGGTGAGAGGTAGGCGAAGTTGGAGTACTTGCTCTCCCAGGTGCCGTGGACGAGCACGATCGGCAGTCGACCGGGAACGTTGCAGCTCCAGTCGTTGGCGCCCTGGGGGTCGATGTTCTTGTCGCTGACGAGCTGGGTGGTGAAGGCACCGAGGAACGACGCTTGGTAGGGGCCAGTGGCGGCCTCGGCGGCTGGGGTGGCAGCCAGGGCAGCGGCGCCAGCTGCGGCGAACGCGAGGACGCGTGATCGCAAGGACAGAGCGGACATGGAGAGGGAACCTCGAAGGGGTGGTGAGACAGAACCCGGGGCCAATGGGAGTGTGCCGCCGGTCACGCCAACGTAGCGACTGTGTGACAGCGCTCCAATCACGATTTCCGAACGCCGTTCAGTTCTCGCCCGGAAGCTCGATTACCCGCCCCAACGCCGAGAGGCGGCCGTTCGGCCGCCTCTCGGGTGTCCATTCGGCGAGCGCTGGGCTTGCCCTTGGAGTGGGCTTGGCGCGTCGCCGGAGTGCGGCGCCAAGCTCCGGATCCGCCTAGAAGACCGGCAGCTGCACGTCGCAGGTCGGCTTGCTCGGGCGGGGCAGGTTCAGTGCCTGGCGCACGTACCAGAAGGCACGTGCGCTGTAGCTCATCGACAGGTGCTCAGCGAAGTTGGTGGCGCAGTTGCCCTGGAGCTGGATGTTGTAGACCTCGGCCCGTGCGCGGTTGTCGCTGATGTAGCCGTTCTGGTACGGCGTGGTGACCTCGTCGTACTTGCTGGCGATCGCCGTGTACCGAACGCCGGAGACCGTCATGCCGGTGGCGTTGAGCTCCTTCATGAAGGCGGAGCCCTCCACCTGGTCGGCTGCAGCCTGGCCGGCGACGACACCGACAGCGCCGAGGACCTGCAGCTCGCGGCCGAGGGTGCCGATGCCAAGCAGCGTGGTGCCGCGGTGCGTTGCGCCGAGGCTCACGAGGTTGCGGACCTTCGAAGCGCCGTTGAAGTACTTGATGTAGGCGCGGGGCATCATGCCGCCCTGCGAGTGGCCGACGATGTCGACTTCAGGCGAACCGGTGGCGGCCAGGACCTGGTCGATGAACGTGTTGAGCTCGCCAGCGGACTGCTTGACGGCTGCGGTGCCGTTCAGGCCGGTGGTGCCGCCGTAGTTGAGCGCGAACACGCATGAGCCCACAGATTTGAGGGCAGGCGCCATGTAGGCCCAGTTGGAGTAGGCGTTCTCCCAGGTGCCATGCACCATGACGACTGGCAGCTGGCCGGCCTTGGGCTTGCAGGCCCAGTTGTTGGCCCCCGGGGCGTCCTGCGCGCCGTTGGCCAGCGAGTAGGTGAAGGCGCCGATAAAGCTCTTCTGCGAGGGGCCGGAGACGGCGCTCGCTGATGGCGCCATGACGAGGGCGCCTGCGCCCAGCGCGGTGACGGCGAGCGCGCTGGCTCGCAGGGACTTCAGGAACACGGGACAGGTCCTTGGGTATGGGGACAGAGTCGCTACTCCGGAAAAGGGCCGGACGTGGCGGGGGCTGAAGTAAAGCACCGCTGTGTGACGGCGGTCAACGTAGATTTTTGAGGCTGACTCACTTCTTGGAGGCGTCCCGCGCCAGCCCGATACGGGCCGCATGAGGAGGAGTCGCCGGACCGAGCGCGAAGATCCAGAGGCCATGACGCTCACCGCCACCCCCGTCCACCTGCGCCCGGCGCGCCGACCTTCGGCAGCCCCGGTCCTCGGCGGCGAGGCGTGGGTCGTGCCCCACGAGCCCGGCGGGTACCCGTGGCTCACCGCGACCCCGCCACGGTTTCGCGTCGTGGATCAGCGCGTCGCGCGGTAAGGCGAAGCGATGCCCTGGATTCGCTCGGGGCGCGGCAAGCCGCGCTGAGCTTCGCGCCTTCGCGCTCTCGCGCCTAGGCCGGCATTGAGAGGTACTTGGTCTCGAGGTACTCCTCGATGCCCTCAGCGCCGCCCTCGCGGCCGTACCCGGAGTGCTTGACGCCGCCAAACGGCGCGTCCGCGGACGAGATCACGCCGCGGTTCAGTCCGACCATGCCGCTCTCCAGCGCCGCTGCGACCCGGTGCCCACGAGCGAGGTCCTGGGTGAACACGTAGGCGATGAGTCCGTACTCCGTCGCGTTGGCCTCGTCGACGGCGGCGGATTCCTCCTCGAACACCCGGATCGGTGCGACCGGTCCAAAGATCTCCTCCTGGAGCAGGCGGGCGTCATCCGGAACGTCGGTCAGGACGGTGGCGGCGTAGAAGTGGCCGGTGGTGCCCACGCGCGTGCCGCCGCAGGCGACCTTGGCGCCCTTGGCCGTTGCGTCGTCGACGAGCTCCGCGATCTTGTCGACCTGGTCCTGGTCGACCATCGAGCCGAGCCCGACCCCTTCCTCGGTGCCGCGGCCGACCTTGACGGCCGCCATCTTGGCCGTGAAGCGCTCGATGAAGGCGTCGGCGATGCCGGACTGCACGAGGATGCGGTTGGCCGACGTGCAGGCTTCGCCACCGTTGCGCATCTTGGCTTGGTAGGCGCCTTCGACCGCGACGTCGAGGTCGGCATCGTCAAACACGATCAAGGGCGCGTTTCCGCCGAGTTCCATCGAGACCCGCAGCAAGTTGGGTGCGGCGGCCTCAACGAGCTTCTGCCCGACTTCGGTGGACCCGGTGAAGCTGAGCTTCTTCAGGCGGCGGTCTTCGATCAGGGGTCCGGTGGTGCTGCCTGCTGAGGCCGCCGTGATGATGTTCAGGGCGCCGTCCGGGAGGCCGGCCTCCTGCAGCAGCTGGCCGAGCTTGAGCATGGTGAGCGGCGTGAGTTTGGCGGGCTTGACGATGCTCGTGCAGCCGGCGGCGATCGCGGGAGCGAGTTTGCGGGCGCCCATCGCCAGCGGAAAGTTCCACGGGGTGATGAACAGCGAGGGGCCAACCGGCTGGCGCGAGACCAGGGTGCGGCCGGCGCCGTCGGCGCTCTGCTTGAACTCGCCCTTGAAGCGCACGGCCTCGCCCGAGAACCACCAGAAAAAGCTCGCGCCGTAGGCCACTTCGCCTCGCGATTCAGCGAGCGGCTTGCCGAGCTCCAAGGTCATGAGCAGTGCCAGCTCCTCGGTGTGTTCGGTGATCAGGTCAGCGGCGCGCTGCAGGATCGTGCTGCGCTGCCGGGGCGAGAGCTCCGCCATGGCCGCCTGACCTGCGTGGGCTGCGTCGAGCGCCGCCATGGCGTCCTGCGGGGTGGCGTCTGCGACGCGGGCGAGCTCGAGGCCGGTGGCGGGATCCTCGACCCCGACCGTGCCGTTACCGGTCGCAGGTCGCCACTGGCCGTTGATGAGAAGGTCGGTCGGAACCCCCGCGAGCACCTCGCGCTCGTGGGCGGTGAGGCTGCTGGCGCTGGTCGTCATGGGGCTCACGCTATCCCCATCGGGAACTGAGTTGAGGCTCGGTGGCGCGCCGCCGCCACGGATCCGGCAGGGTTTCGTGCACAGCGCTGCGCGTGCAGGGCTCCCCACAACGCGCCGCGAAGCCTCGACGTGGCGTGCTTGCGCCCAATCTGGGGCTCCAGCGCGCCCCACCGCAACCGATCTCTCCAGCAGGGGTTTCTCACGCAGACCCTGCCGCGTGGCCCACGCGGCGTGTGCCCCCACTAGAACCTTTCTCGTGCCTTCCCGTTCCAGCCTCAACGCGCGCATCGCCGCCGTGGTCTCGTTCGCCGCGGGCGCGGCGCTGGTTCCGGTCGCCCCCGCGTCGGCGGCGGTCACGGTGGTGGCCAAGGGTGCCGGCTTCGGGCACGGCATCGGGATGAGCCAGTACGGCGCCTACGGGCAGGCGAAGGCAGGGCGTACCGCCAATCAAATCCTGACCCACTACTACCGTGGCACGGTCGTCTCCAAGGGAGACACCTCGCGCACCGTGCGCGTGCTGCTGCGCAACTCGAGCTCGGTGCGCTTTTCGGGTGCTGCCACCTTGGTGGGGTCGTCTCGCAGCCTCTCGACCAGTGCGACCTACGTCATGAAGACCTCCGGCAGCTCGACGGTGCTCACGAGTTCGCGCGGGAAGAAGATCGCGTCGGTCACGGGGGCCATGCGGGTCGCCGCACCAGCTGGAAGTTCGATCTTGGTTGCGGGGTCGGCGATCAACGGCGTCAGCAGCGGGCGCTACCGCGGCGCCATCGAGCTGCGATCCGGGCAGGTCATCAACCAGCTCACCGTCGACGACTACGTCCGTGGCGTCGTGGCGGGAGAGAGTCCCGCTTCGTGGCCAGCCGCAGCGCTCCAGGCACAGTCCATAGCTGCGCGGACCTACGGGATCACGTCCTCGAGGACCGGCGACTTCGACCTCTATCCGGACACGCGTAGCCAGGTCTATCGCGGGGTGTCCGGCGAGACGCCGACGACCAACGCGGCGGTCGCCGCGACCGCCGGGCAATACGTCACCTACCAGGGCAAGCCCATCAACGCCTACTTCTTCTCGACCAGTGGCGGCCGCACCGAGAACGTCGAACACTCCTTCCTGGGCGCGACCCCACAGCCCTATCTCAAGAGCGTGGATGACCCGTGGGACAAGGCTTCTCCTCGGCATCGCTGGCAGATCAAATACACCCGGGCCTCGCTCCAGCGAAAGCTCGGCGGGTGGGTCAAGGGCACCCTGCAGTCGATCGACGTCGTCAAGCGAGGCGTCTCGCCGCGGGTCGTGCGCGCCAACGTCGTCGGCACCAAGGGACGCACCACCGTCACCGGTCCTCAGCTCCGCGCGCGCCTCGGACTGAACGACACGTGGGTGCAGTTCGTGTTCTCCAACGCGAGCACCAAGCCCCTCCCAGCCCCGCCGTCGGCAGGAGCCGACGCGCCTGCCTCGCCGCCCGAAGGCGGCGTCGTCGCGTCGCGGACTACTGCGGCAGGCGCCCTGCTGCCGAGTATCGGTCAGGGCGTCCTCGCCCAGGTGATCGCTCAGCCCCCTGGATACGGGACGGCGCGAGGGCGCGTGTGGCCGGACGGAGGCGGGCGCGTGGTGCGGCTGCAGATCAAGAGCGATGGCCGGTGGCGCACCACGATTCGTGTGCGCGCCGACCAGACCGGCCGGTGGACGTCGCTGGTGCCGATCGGCGTGCGTCACCGGGTCGTTGCCCTCGGCACGCCTGGGCCGATCGTGTTGGCTGAATAGTCCCGAGAAACGACGAGCGGCGACCGCTAGGTCGCCGCTGACGCGTCCCGGCGCCGACCGGGTTTGGGGAGCTGGCCGGCGCTCAGGACGGCGGGGCGCTGCCGTGTGTCCCGCACGGCAGGTGGCCCGCGAAACGTGTCGCGCCGACCGTCCCTAGGGCCGGCTTCGACGCCGCTTTGGCCTGCTCCTCGGTCCGGAGTGACGTCGAAGCAGTGATGTTCAATCTAGGAACTTGCGAGTACCCAGGACTGGTCAGGGTCGGGCGACGCGCATGCGCGCCGTTGCACTGGTTCGGTGGTCAGTGCAGTCTCAGCGACGCTTGGCTGGGCGGGCGGCCCAGTGGGCGTGATCGATCTCCCCGAGCGGCGAACTCGGCGACCCATGCTGGAGGTACTCGGCGGCCATGCGGCCCCAATCGGCGCGAGCACCCAGCTCACCGAGGACCGAGAAGATCAGTCCCTCCATGCGCCGAAGCAGCAAGGCCTCAGGTGGCACGGTCTGCCGGCGCATCATGGAGAAGAACTCCGACCGCGGCGATCCGGACTGTTCGAGCGTCTTGCGCACGAGCTCGGCATCGATCGTGCGGTCGCCGTGGTGCTCCATGTACCAGTCGGTGGCTGCTCGCATCTGGGCGAGCAGCATCACGGGATCGAACTCGTCGGGCTTGGGGAGGTAGCCGAGGGTCGACATCGACGCATGCACCGCATCGGCGTCGCCGGCCTTGATCGCGAGCCCGAGGCCGCGCTCGCCCTCGAGATATTCGGGCGACATGTGCCGCAGCAATCCGAAGTCGAGCGCGACGAGGCGATCCTGGTCGTCGTAGAGCA
The DNA here is from genome assembly GCA_016463515.1 of Solirubrobacteraceae bacterium. Lineage (GTDB taxonomy): Bacteria > Actinomycetota > Thermoleophilia > Solirubrobacterales > Solirubrobacteraceae > JAGIBJ01. The sequence goes on from JAEMRF010000033.1 coordinate 14,949, forward strand.
GGTTGCCCGGGTGCGGGTCGCCGAGGGCGACGTGCTCGTTCATGAGCACGCCGTAGAAGAAGCGGAAGATCAGCTCGCCGAAGCGGCTGCGCTCTTCCAGGTCGCCGGTGCGCTTGACGTCGTCGAACGTCCGGGCTTCGACGAACTCGGTCGTCAGCACGCGGCGCGTCGAGCGGCGCGTGTCGACCGCGGGGATGCGCACGAGCGGGTGCCCGCGCATGGCGCGTTCGATGAGGCGGTGGTTCTGCGCCTCCATCTCGTAGTCGACCTCCTCCTCGATGCGCTCGGTCATCTCGGCCATCAGCGCCTTCACGTCAAGGCCGGGTGCCATCGAACGGATCAGCGGGGTCAGCAGCTGGGCGTTGCGCAGGTCGGTGGAGACCGCCTCCGCGATGCCTGGGTACTGGATCTTGACCGCCACCGTGGTGCCGTCGGTGGTGACGGCTTTGTGGACTTGGCCGATCGAGGCTGCGGCGATGGCCTCAGGGTCGATGTGCTCGAAGTAGTCGCTCAGAGGACCATCGAAGTCCTCCTCCATCATGCGGCGCAGGTCCTTGAACGGCACGCGCGCGGACTGGTCGCGAAGAGCCGAGAGCTTCTCCTTGAACTCCGGCCGCGCCTCCTCCGGCACGAGGTCGAAGTCGACGGTGGAGAGCACCTGGCCGATCTTCATCGCCGCGCCCTTCATCTGGCCGAGTTGCTCGACGATCTGCTCGGCCGCGGAGAGTGCTCGCGCCTGCGACTTTGCGCTGGCAGCCTCATCGTCGCGGAACTGGTTGGCCACGCGGGTGCCAGCCCACTTCGCGGACTGTCCCGCGACCATGCCGCCGAATTTGGCGGTGCGGGAAATGCGGGAGCGGGGGATTGGCACGAAACTTCTTACGGACGCGGAGGGCCAGGGGATCGTCGCAGGTCGGGCGGGGTCGCTGGCCCAGTTGTCCGCCCAGAGGCCGTGTCGATGAGCGCAGGACGACGGTAGCGGCCGTAGGCTTGCGTCCGTGACCGGTCCCCTGCTCGTCGTCGACGCTCCCTCGATCCTGTACCGCTCGTACTTTGCGATGCCCTCCGACATCCTGGGTGCTGATGGGCAGCCGGTCGGCGCGGTCCTCGGGTTCATCCGCTTTGTGATGACCGAGATCGACGCCTGCGTCGACGCCGCAGCCGGCATCGCTGGACCCC
>JAEMRF010000033.1:16227-18354 GCA_016463515.1 Solirubrobacteraceae bacterium
GTGATGACCGAGATCGACGCCTGCGTCGACGCCGCAGCCGGCATCGCTGGACCCCGAGGCGTCGTGATCTGCTTCGGTGCCGAGGAGGCCAGCTACCGGGTGGAGCTCCTGCCGGCCTACCACGCCCACCGCGACCCGATGCCCGACGACCTGCGCCCGCAGTTCGAGCAGGCAGCCGAGGTCTGTGCCCTGCTCGGCTGGCGTGTGGCCCAACACTCCACGCTGGAAGCCGACGACCTCCTCGGCGCCTACGCCAAACTCGAGCATGCGGCGCGTAGCCCCGCGCGACTGGTGACCGGTGACCGCGACATCTTCCAGTGCGTCACCGCCAACGTGCACGTGCGCTTCCCGCAGGGCGCTGCCAAGGGCGTGGCGACCGTCGATCCGGCGGGCGTGGCGGACTGGGTCGGCTGCGCGCCGAGTCAGGTGCCCGAACTCATCGCGTTGCGCGGCGACACTTCCGACGGCATTCCGGGTGCTGCCGGGATCGGAGCAAAGACCGCGGCCGCGCTGCTGGCCGAGTACGGCACGCTGGAACGGGTCATCGCGAAAGCCGAAGCCATCGCATCTGGTGCTGACCGGCCGTTCAGCCCGCTGAGCCAGAAACGCGCCGAAAGCATTGCCGGGTCAGCTGAGGATCTGCGGGTCTACCTGAAGGTTGCACAGCTGCAGCCGGTCGCCGTGGACCGGCCGGCCGACCACGAGACCGATTGGGCAAGCGGTGCCGCCGCGGCCAGCGAGCGCGGCATGCTTCGGCTCGCCGAGGCTCTTGAGCGCCGCGTCTGAGCTCGGGGCCATGGCCTGCCGCCTGCAGGCGAACCGTCAGATCGCAAGCGAGGGCGTCGCTACCATGCCATCAAGCCATGACCACGCAGTTTGCTTCGACCAACGGCGACGTCGCGACCCTTGACGGGCTCGGGGCCGACCGGGATTTTCGCCACACGGGTCGCCTCAGTCTTGACCTCGCCCTGACGGGCGGAGAGGGCGAGGAGTTTGCGCCGTTTGAGCGCATCCCGAGCCCCGACGAACTCAGCGTGTGGCTCGCATGGTCACAGCTGGCGGTCGCGGCTGGCGCAACCGACGCCGAGTACGGCGATGCACGCCGCTTGCGCTGGGCGATCTGGCATGCGGTACAGGCCGTGCTGACCGACACCGAGCCCTTTGAGCACGACCAAGCGGTGATCAACGCCATCGCAGCGCATCCGCCGCTCGTGCCGCAGCTCACTGGCCCGACGTGGGTCGAGCCGACCGTCTCGCAAGCGCTTTCCACCATCGCTCGCGATGCGATCGAAGTCCTTCGAGATCCGTTCCTGCGCGCGCGCCTGCGCACGTGCGCCGCGGAAGACTGCGGCGTGCCGTTCGTCGACGTGTCGCGTCCTGGCCGGCGCCTCTGGTGCGAGGACGCCCGCTGCGGGGATCGCAATCGGCAGCGGCGCCACCGCGAGCGGCAGCGCGCACAGTCCAAGGGCTGAACTTCGCCGAGACGGTAGGCGCCGTCTGGCGCTGTGGTCTAGCTCGCGGCGCCGAAGCTCGAGAGCCACAACATCATCCCGAGGAAGAACACGAGGATGATCAGCGTCGCGGCACCGGAGATCGCGAGCAGCAGGCGCGTGTCGCGGGCATCGGATTCAGCCTGGGTGCGAACCTGGGCGACCGCGGTCGGCGCAGCCTTGGTCGCGGCGCCCGCGGCCTTCCGGCTCGGGAGGGAGTGGTGGGACGCGGTAGCGGTGCTCATGTCTGGACCGTACGCTCGACTCGGCCCCTGCCCATCGGGGTTTTCCCGAAGTCGCGGTGCGAGAAATCCCTCGCGTATCGACCGATGACGGGACCCGAAGGCCGCGCCGGACGTGCAGTCGTGCCATCTGGGCGTCTTGCACCGTGTAGTGAGTCGCCACTCAATAAGTCCCGGTGCCTATTGGGCTTCTTCTTGGTAACGCGGGGGACAACGCGCCACTCTGCGTGCCAAGGATCACAGACCGTGCAATCTGTGTGGCGTCGCCGCTCCGGCGGCGGTCACCATCTCCGGCAGGGCGTTGTCCATTGCGCCGCCGGGTCCCACACTAGGAGTCCCGAGTGTCCCTCAAGTCCCATGAGGCGCGGAAGCTGGCTGTCGCCAGCCTCGCCGCC
>JAEMRF010000259.1 GCA_016463515.1 Solirubrobacteraceae bacterium
GGGCCGAGTCGGCCGCGCCACGTGAGGCATCTTGCGCGACGCTCGCGCGAGGCGCAAGCGCCATCCGGACAAACCTGCATGACTCCGGCAGTCAGAGTGCGGGAAACCCCTGGCTGTGAGCGCAGCAGAGGCGCCTACGGTTGGGCGAGCCAGCTGTGCCGCATGCCGCGGCGCCACGGCAGGGGACACCTCATGACCGCGTCTTTCGCTCCAGCAGCGAACATCCTGAACAACGTCAACGGGTTGCCGACGCACGCGTTGCTCGTGCACTTCACGGTCGTCGTGGCCACAGCCGGTGCCATCGGCGGCCTGGCCTACGTGCTGGTCCCGGCGTTCCGTCGTTGGCTGAGTTTCCCGCTGTTGGCTGTGGGTGTGTTCAGCGTGATCCTCGGCATCGTCACGCCGAGCAGCGGCGAGCAGCTCGAGGCGCGGGTCGAGGAGAGCGCCTTGCTCGAGACCCACACCGAACTGGGCGACCAGATGGGAACGATCCTGATTGCCTATGGGCTCCTGCTGATCGCCACCATGCTCCTGGTGCGGTACCGCGGCAGCGCGACCGACGACGCCTCAACACCCAGGGCGCCGACCACCCTGGATCGCATCGGAGCCTTCCCCGGGGAAGCGCCGCGCGCCTTCAGCGGTCAGTCACAGGTCACGGCTGCGCTCACCGCCTTGGTGTTGGTCGGTTCCGTGACCTCGGGCGTCTGGATCGTTCGCGCCGGCGACGCCGGGGCCAAGTCGGTGTGGGATGACACCCCGGCCACGCCAATTCGCCCCGGCGGCTGATCGGCGCGGTTGCGGCCGATCGGATGCGTCCTGCTCCTCCTGCGCCACCACAGAGCACCACCCTCGTCGCCAGCGCCGAGCAGCCCATCGACGCGGTGCTGGAGTCGCTCGGCACCACCGCGACTGGCCTGACGACCGCCGAGGCCAGCGCACGCCTCACGCAGGGTGGTCCGAACCTCATTGCGCACCGCACGATCACGGCCATGGACGTGTTGGTCGTTCAGCTCCGCAACCCCCTGCTGTGGCTGCTGCTGGGGGCTGCGGCGATCTCCGGCGCGACGGGCGACCCCGCCGGCGCGTGCATCATCGCGGCCATCGTGGCGCTGAGCGTCGGCCTAGGCTTCGTGAACGAGTTTCGCTCGGCGCGAGCGCTCGCCGCGCTCCACGGCGACATTCACTACTCGACGGTGGTGTGGCGAGACGGCGAGCCGGTCGATGTCGACGTGACCGAACTGGTGCGCGGCGACGTGGTGGAGCTGAGCGTCGGAGGGGTCGTCCCTGCAGACGTCCGGCTCCTTGCGACGGCGGCGCTGCGCTGCGACGAGGCCGTCCTGACGGGCGAGTCCGCCTCGTCGGGCAAAACGAGCGACCCGGTTCCCCGGAGCGACTCCGCCGTCGATCTGCCGTCGTGTGCCTTCATGGGCACCATCGTGCACCAGGGCTCGGGGCGTGGCGTCGTCGTCGCGACCGGCCCCGCCACGGCCTTCGGGGCGATTTCCGTAGGGCTCGGCGAACGACAGACCGAGACCGCCTTCCAGGCAGGGCTCCGCGAGTTCTCCAAAATGCTCGTGAAGGTCGCTGCAGGACTGACCGTCGGCATTCTGCTGGTCAACCTCGCGCTTCAGCGTCCGTTGATCGACGCGGTGCTGTTCAGCCTGGCGATTGCCATCGGGATCACGCCGCAACTGCTGCCCGCGATCGTCTCGCTCAGTCTGTCGACGGGGTCGCGCGGCTTGGCGAAGAAGCGCGTCCTCGTCAAGCGACTCGTCACGATCGAGGATCTCGGCAACATCGACCTGCTGTTCTGCGACAAGACCGGCACGCTCACCGAAGGTGCCGTGACCTTCGATGCCGCGGTCGACAGCGCCGGCCAGAGCGATTCGCGCGTGCTGCTCTTGGGGCTGCTGTGCAACGAAGCCACGCCTGAAGCCCGGGGCGGCAACGCCTTGGATCGCGCCTTGTGGGCGGCGCCGGAAAGCTCGGCGCTCTGGGCGACGCAGGACGAAGGCACGCAGGATCGGCAACTCGGCCTCCTTCCGTTCGACCACGACCGACAGCTCGTGAGCGTCGTAGTCACCCAGTCTGGCGACGCACCGCTGCTGATCACCAAGGGTGCACCCGAGGCGCTGCTTGCCCGGTGCATCGACGTGCCAGAGCAGTCCCAGACGGTCCTCGCAGACCTGTTCGCCAAAGGCGCCCGCGTCGTCGCCATCGCCACGCGCCCGGCACCGGGCCTTACGACGCCTGCCGCGACCGACGAGCGTGACCTGCACTTTCGGGGGTTTCTGACCTTCGCCGATCGCCCCAAGGCCGATGCCGGCTCGTCGATCCGCACCCTCAACGGCCTCGGGATCCAGGTCAAGGTCATCACCGGCGACAACGGGGCCGTGGCGGCGAAGGTCTGCCGCGACCTCGGGATGCCGGTAGACCGGGTGGTTCTGGGCTCGGAACTTGCCGCATTGGACGACGCCGCGCTGGCCGCTGCGCTTCCCACCACCACCGTGTTCGCGCGGGTCACCCCCGACCAGAAGGCTCGGATCGTGCGGTGTGCGAGAACCCTGCACACCGACGTCGCGTTTCTCGGTGATGGCGTCAACGACGCGGTGGCACTCCACGCCGCGGATGTGGGGATCTCCGTCGAGTCTGCGGCCGACGTCGCCAAGGACGCCGCCGACATCGTCTTGCTCGACAAGGACCTCGGCGTGATCGCCGACGGGGTGATGGAGGGCCGGCGGATCTTCGCCAACACCATGAAGTACGTCCTGATGGCGACGTCCTCGAACTTCGGAAACATGTTCAGCGCCGCAGGCGCCTCGCTGCTGCTGACGTTCTTGCCGATGCTGCCGTCGCAGATCCTGCTCAACAACCTGCTCTACGACGTCGGTCAGCTGGCCATTCCCACCGACAACGTCGACGACGAGGTGTTGGCGCGCCCGTCCGCTTGGGATCTGACGTTCGTCAAACGCTTCATGGCGACCTTCGGGCCGCTGAGCTCCGTCTTTGACTTCGTGCTGTTCTTCGTGATGCTCGAGGTCCTGAGCGCAGGGCAGACCGAGTTCCGGACCGGTTGGTTCGTCGAGTCACTCGCGACCCAGACGCTGGTGGTGTTCGTCATCCGCACGCGACGCGTGCCGTTTACGTCGAGCCGCCCGAGCCGCACGATGATCGTGTTGCCGCTCACCTGCGCGCTGATCGGCGCCGTCCTGCCGTTGACCCCGCTGGCAGAGCTCCTGGGATTCACCGCTCTGCCATTGAGCTTCTTCGCGATGCTCGTCGCAATGACGGTGATCTACCTTGCCCTCGTCGAGGCGGCCAAGGCGCGCTTCTACGCCGTGCACGATCACCGTCCGCCCGCGTCGCCGAGGTCGCACCGCGCCGGGCACCACCGCCACGTTCGCCACCGTGCCGCCCGTTTTCACCGTACGACCGTAACCGCGCGCAGGTAGTCGGCCGCAGGGGCGTAGACGACCTGCGCGCGAGGAAATCAGGCGACGATCGGGCGGTCCCCGTTGCTCGTCGCTGCAACCGCGACCGGCACCAGGGGCGGCTGCGGAGCAACGCCGCCCTTGGCGGCCGCGTCGGTCTCCTGCCGCAGGAACGTCCCGAGCTCGCCAATGGTGCTCATGAGCGGCGAGGGGAAGATGATGGTGGAGTTCTTGTCGACGCCGATCTCGACCATCGTCTGCAGGTTGCGGAGCTGCAGCGCGAGCGGGTGGGCCATCATCACGTCGGAGGCGCGCCCGAGTTCGTCGGCCGCCAGCGCCTCGCCTTGGGCGGCAATGATCTTCGCCCGCTTTTCGCGCTCAGCCTCGGCCTCGCGCGCCATCGCCCGCTGCATGCTGACCGGGAGCTGGATGTCCTTGAGTTCGACCACCGTGACCTTGACGCCCCATTCCTCGGTCTGCACGTCGAGGATCTCGCGGATGTTCTGATTGATGCTGTCGGTGGCCGAGAGGGTCTCGTCGAGGCTGTGGCGGCCGACGACCGACCGCAGCGTGGTCTGCGCGATCTGGTTGATCGCCGTCGCGACGTTCTCGATGGCCACGACGGAGCGAATGGCGTCATCGACGCGGTAGTAGGCCACGGCCGACACGTCGACGCTCACGTTGTCCTTGGTGATGATGCCCTGCGACTGGATGGGCATCGTGACGATCCGCAGCGACACGCGCTGGAGTCGATCGACGAGCGGAATGATGAAGTTCAGGCCGGGGGAGCGCGCGTCATCCTTCACGCGCCCGAGGCGAAAGAGCACCCCGCGCTCATATTGCTTGAGGATGCGCACGCTGGAGAGCAGCGCCACGACGCACACCGCAGCGAGGGTGAACACGATCGTTAGGACGGTCATGGTGTCCTTCATGCCTGGCAAGCAGGCGTTGGCGGCGCGAGGATTCGCGCCATCCGGCTCAGCCAAGTCTGGCGCGCTGCGGGCCGTTCACCCTCGGTAGTCCGCACCGCCAGCGATGGGGCGACTACCCGCCGGACGTGTTCCCGATGGACGCGAGCCGCTGTTTCGCGCCCACAGGCGGCGCGCCAGCTCGTCCGGCACATTCCATGCGCGTCAATGCACCGGTTGGCTCGTCCCCCGAAGCCGCCGTCATGGGGTGACGCGCTGGCGCTGCTGTGGTTCAC
>JAEMRF010000260.1 GCA_016463515.1 Solirubrobacteraceae bacterium
CGCGGCGGGTGCCCAGCGCCGAGCGCATCGAGCGGTATTCCACGAGTGCCGCTGCCGCGCGCCTCAAGGCGCACTACGACGCCCTGCTGGGTTAGACGCGCTCGGGGCCGAACGCGCCCAGCGCGGCGTCAGGCCGTGACGTCGACCCTGCGGTAGAGCAGGTCGGTCGGCGAGATCCGCTCGTGCATTACGTAGCGGTCGCCGAAGAGCGCCTCGATCGGTTCCTTCGTGCCAGCGTCGTCATGGACCTCGATCGCGATCCACCTCGGGGCATGGCGTTCGAAGTCCAGGCCGGCCAGGACGCCAGGCTCAAAGCCTTCGACGTCGAGCGACAGCAGATCGATCTCAGGCGCCTGGATCTCGTCGAGGATCGAGGAGAGGGTGCGGGCGGGCACGTCAGCGTCGTAGGCGTCGCGCCACGGCACGGCGCGACCGAGCTCCGTGTGGAACTCGTTCTCGTGCGGCCCGGCAACCGTCGACATCAGGTCGGCAAAGCGCATCCGCACGGTGTCGCCGTCGTGGTCGAACGGCACCAGGGCAGCGCGCACGACCGTCGCGCCGGAGCGCTCCTGGCGACAGAGTTCGTAGAGCTCCTGCATCGGCTCCACCAGCAGACCGGTCCACCCGCGGTAGCGCTGCAGCCAATAGGTGTTGGACTGCGTGTAGCCGTCGTTGCCGCCGGCTTCCACGAAGAAGCCGCCGTCCTGATCGAGAATGGCGTTGAGTTTGCGATCCATCCCGTGCAGCGCGGGCGCCGCCAACGGGTGCTCGGGGCCGACCGTGGCGCGGGCCTTGCGGGCCCGCATGATGCGCCCATTGACGACACGCTCACGCAGTCCGAGCGCTTTGAGCACGCGCACGACGACGGTCATCACCGCGATGCGAACGCGCATGAGGAGCGGGAGCCGCTGGGCGCTCATCGCGCGCCACCGGGAAGCAACAGGACTGCTGGCATGCGGCGGGACTCTACTGGCGGGCCACCGGCCGCGGCCCACCCGCCGGGCCGTCGCCGGTACCGTGCCGTAGGGATGGCGCGACGGTCGACCACGCCGGCCTCACGGAGGCCCACACGCCCCCGCACCCGTGCGGCGGGCGCTCGGTGAGCGCCTCGGGCGCGCCTGCGGTCGACGGCATCGACGTGCTCGTCGTGTCGTGGAAGTCGCGGGCGATCACGGCGCAATGCCTGGAGCACCTGCAGCAGCAGACCGTGCCGCACCGCGTGATCGTGGTCGACAACGCCTCGGGCGACGGCACCACCGAGGAGATCCGGTCGCGCTGGCCTGAAGTGACGGTGATCGCGAGCGACGAGAACATCGGCTTTGGACGTGCCAACAACCTGGCCGCGCAGGCTGGCAACGCCGAAGCAGTCGTGCTGGTCAACAGCGACCTGTTCGTGGAGCCGGACTTTCTCGAGCAGATCGTGGCACCGCTCGCCGACCCGCAGGTGGGTCAGGTCGCCGGCCTCACGCTGATGCCGAGCGACGGCCCCGAGACCATCGACTCGGCGGGCGTGGTGCTCGACCGCATGCTCTGTGGGATGAACCACCTGCGCCACGAGCCAGCCGCAGCAGCCCTCACCTCACCGCAGCAGCCGTCGGTCCCTAGTGGTGCGGCCGTCGCCTACCGCCGCAGCGCCTATGAAGCCGCAGGCGGGTTTGACCCGCACCTCTTTGCCTACGGCGAGGATGTCGACCTCGGGCTTCGCATCGCCGGCGCCGGCTGGACCTGCGTCCTTGCACCCCGCGCCCGGGGCGTGCACCTGGGTGGGGCGTCGATGAGCAAGGTCAGCGACTTCCAGCGGGAGCTCAGCGGGACCTCCCGCGGTTTCATGCTCGGCCGGTACGACGTCGGCACCGCGGCGCTGCTTCAGGCGGCGATCACCGAGCTGCTCGTCGTCGCCGTGGATCTCTTGCAGCACCGCACCCTGCATGCCCTGCGCGGACGCCTCAAGGGCTGGCGCATGGCGCGCTCGCTCGGGGCACGCCTGCCGGTTCCCAGTGGCGCGGTGGATCGCACGATCGGCCCGGTCCGCTCGATCCAGCTCCGGCGGGCCCAGTGACCGGCGTCAGCCCTACCCCAGCCACGGCGGGCGGCCCCGTAGGCGACGATCAGAACGTCGCGACGCGCCTTCTGCGCGGCGGCGGAGCCCGCGGCGCGGCCTACGTGCTCACCAACGGCCTGGCCGCGCTCACCGCTGCCTTCCTGACCGTCAACCTCGGCACCGCTGGCTTTGGCGAGTACACGCGGATCATGGCCCTGGGCGCGATCCTGCTGGTCGTCTGCGACTCGGGCACCAGCAACCTGGCGGCCCGCGAACTCTCAGAGGGCGACCCGCGCGACCGTGTCGCCTCGATCATCGGCCTGCGGTACGGCCTCTCGGGAATCTGCGCCACGCTCATGGTGCTGGTGGCGCTGCTGGCCGGCTGGCGCGAGGAGCTCGTCATTGGCACCGCACTCGTGGGCGCCGGGCTCGTGTCGGCCGTCGCGCTCACCACGTATCTGATCCCGTCCTACGCCGACCTGGAGCTGGAACGGGTCGCCCTCTACGAACTGCTCTATCCAGGGATCTCGAGCTTGTTCGTGCTCGGCGCGGTCGTCGCCGATGCCGGAGTGGCGGTCATCCTCGCGGCACAGCTCGTCGTGGCGTTCCCGCTCGCGCTGCTGGCGCTGCGCAAGGCCAGAGGGCGCATGCCGCTGCGCCCGGTGATGCATCCGCGCCGCATCGCGCCGCTGGTGCTCGAAGGCGCGAGTTTCGCCATCGCGGTGAGCATCGGCACCCTGCTCTGCAACGGCGCGCAGGTCGCCCTGGGCGCCGTGGCCGACCTCGACACCCAGGGCGTCGCCGGACTCGCGTGGCGGATCATGGTCGCTGGGCTCGCTGCCGCGCCGGTTCTGGTCAGCGGAGCCATTCCCGCGCTGACAGCCGCCGGCGCCGACGACGAGCGACTCGCAACCGCGGTGGAGAAGCTCGTCGGGCTGGTCGCCGCAGCAGGCGGGCTCATCGCAGTCGGGGCGTTCGTCGCGGCGCCGACGATCGTCGCGCTGCTGGCCGACGAGACCTACGAGGGCGCCGTCGACGTCCTGCGGGTGTACGCCCCGGTCGCGCCGCTGACCTTCATGGCCGCCGCGGGCGGTATGGCACTGTTGGCCGTCTCCCAGCACCGCAAGCTCGGGGCTGCCAACGGCCTGGCCTTTGCGGTCACCATCGGAGCGACGATTCTCGCCGTCGACCTCTTCGACGAGGTCGGGCTGGCCGCGGGCAATCTCGCCGGCATTCTCGTGCTCCTTGCCGGGCAGGTGCTGATCTGGCGCTCCATGGGCCGGTCGGTCACGCCCAGCATGGCCGCCACCGCCAAGTGCCTCGCGGTCGCCGCCGCCGCGATCGCACTCGGAGCACTGGTTCCAGTGCCGAACCTGCTCCAGATCGCGATTGCGATTGCGGCGTACGCGGCCGGTCTGATCGTGACGCGTGCACTGCCGCCCGAGGCCACGGGACTCATCGCCCGGCTGCGGCCCAGCCGCGGCTAACGCCGCCGCTACGGGCCCATCGGTCAGTGGCCTACGCGGGAGCGACCCGGCCGTACACGTCGCCCAGGAGATCGAGCGAGCGCCCGAGCGACAGCCGCTCGGCGTTGCTGGCGAACCAGTCGCAGGTCGAGGCGCGCAGCTCGTCGCCGCCGTTGCAGGCGTCTACCAGCGCCTGCCCGAGCACCGCCGCAGTCACGTCGGCGGCGATGAAGCCATTGACGCCTTCATCGACGAGCTCGGTGGCAGCGTTGTCGTCGGCGCGGGCCACGACCACCGGCACGCCGCGCGCGGCGGACTCCACCACGACCATCCCGTAGCCCTCTCGGCACGAGGGCTGCACCACGCACGTCGCCGCAGAGAAGACGCGGTCGACCTCCTCGGCCGAGACGAACCCCGGCACGTCGACCACGTCGCTCAGGCCCGCGGCCTCCACGGCGGCGATGACCGCGTCGCGGTCAGGACCGTCGCCCAGCAGGGTGGCCCGGAGCTCGGGTAGGCGCTCCCGCGCCCAGGCCAGCGCCGGAACGAGATCCAGGACGCGCTTCTCGGGGATGTAGCGGCCGGCGTAGACCACGTGCGGCGTGGCCGGAGCTGGGGTCGGCTGTGGTGGCGTGAGATCGCCGGAGTATTCGCCGGTGAGGTGGACGACCTCACGCCCCGGGACCAGCGCCCGCAGCCGATCGCCGTGCAAACGGCTGAACGCGAACGAGCGTTGCGGCACGCGGGCGCAGAGGTATTGCACGGTCCACCCGATGCGCCCGCCAATCGGACCGAGGTATTCGCGCCAGTAGGCGGCACTCCAGACCTCGTGCCAGTCACAGAGGATCCGGTAGCGGCCAACCGGCCACGCAAGCGCCAGCGCGAGCATGGAGAAGAAGGGGAACGAGGCCGTGTGGACGACGTCGTAGCGGCGTCCGCGGCGCAGCAAATGGCCGAAGACCGCGGCTCCGAAGAAGAGCGGTGGACCGAGGCGGCGCTTGCCATCGGCGTCATAGAGCGGCCGGCGACGCTTGCCGAGAGCGACGACCGTGACGCCCGGAAGGTCAGGTTCATCGCCCTCGTCCCACTGCAGGAGCGTCACGTAGGTCACGTCGTGTCCTT
>JAEMRF010000261.1 GCA_016463515.1 Solirubrobacteraceae bacterium
TCGGGTGTCATTTGCCGTAGTCGTCCTTGCCGCCGGCCGTGGAACCCGCATGCGCTCGCGCACGCCCAAGGTGCTGCACGAGATCGCTGGCCGGCCACTGGTGGCGTGGCCCATTGCGGCGGCCCTCGCCGCAGGCGCCTCCCGCGTGATCGTGGTGCAAGGTCCGGATCGTCCGCTCGATGGGCTGGTGGCCGAGGCCGGGTCGCAGGTGGTCTCCGCCATCCAAACGCAGGCCGACGGCACCGCTGGGGCCGTCGTCGCCGCACAAGCGGAGTTCGAAGGGCATGACGTGGTCGTCGTGCTCCCAGGCGACGCGCCGCTCGTCGACAGCGACGCCATCCGAGAGCTCGTCGACCGTCATACCGGCCGCGGAGCCGCAGCCACCGTCCTGGGCGCCATGCTCGACGATCCGTCGGGCTACGGGCGACTCGTGCGCGACGAGGCTGGCGATCTGCTCAAGATCGTGGAGACCAAGACGGCCGGTGACGCGACCGAGGCCGAGATGTCGATCCGCGAGGTCAACGCTGGGGTGTACGCCTTCGATGGTGCCCAGCTGCCAGGCGCGCTGGCGGCCATCGGGACCGACAACGCCCAGGGTGAGCGCTACCTGCCGGACGCGCTTGCCGTGCTCCGGGACGCGGGCGGAGCCGTCGGCGCCGTGACGGCGGCCGATCCTGCGGTGATCCTGGGCGTCAACGACCGCTGGCAGTTGGCGCAGGTCACGCTGCTGGCGCGCGAGCGGATCAATCGCGAGCACGCCCTCGCCGGAGTGACGTTCGTGCACGCCGCCAGTGCGATCGTCGACGCCGACGTGACCATCGGAGAGGACACCATCATCGAGCCGGGCGTGCAGCTCCTGGCCGGTACCGCCGTCGGGCGAGACTGCCGCATCGGACAGGGAACCGTTGCCGTAGGAAGCGACATTGCCGACGGGGCCACCGTGCGCGCCAGCACCCTCGACGGCGCCAGCGTGGGCGAGGGGGTCAGCGTCGGTCCGTACGCCTATCTGCGGCCGGGCGCGCGCCTGGAGGCCGGTGCCAAGGCCGGCACGTTCGTGGAGATCAAGAACTCCGTGATCGGCGAAGGCACCAAGGTGCCGCACCTCTCCTACATCGGCGATGCCGACGTGGGCCCGGGCAGCAACCTCGGCGCCGGAACCATCACCGCCAACTACGACGGCCGAAACAAGCATCGGACGACCATCGGTGCTGGCGTCAGGGGTGGCGTCGACACGAGCTTCATCGCGCCGGTCACCGTCGGCGACGGCGCGTGGACCGCCGCGGGGTCAGTCGTGACCAAAGACGTGCCCGCAGGGGCGCTTGCCGTGGCGCGGGCCCGCCAGCACAATGTCGCCGGTTACGCCGACCGCGAGAGCTGACGCCAGCATGCGCCGAAGGGCGCGCCTTTCGCCCAGATTGCAGGCAAGGCAGGTGGCTGGCCGCGAGCGACGTCGCCAGCGCTCTACAATCGCCCCGTGACGCTCCTCCCTGGGACTGAGCCGCGCCCTGCCACGCGGCTCCCGATCGGCTACGACAAAGCGCTGATGCTGTTTGGCGGGCGGGCGAACCCCGAACTCGCGCTGCGCATCGCAGAGGACCTTGGCGTCGGGCTCGGCCCGGTCACGCTGAAGACCTTCACCAGCGGTGAGGTCTACTGCCGCTACGAGGAGTCGATCCGCGGCGCCGACGTGTTCCTCGTGCAGTCGATCTGCGGAAACCCGGCGACGGGCCTCACGCCGAACGACGCGCTGATGGAGCTCATGCTGATGATCGATGCTGCGGTCGGCGCTTCCGCGCACCGCGTCATCGCTGTGACGCCCTTCTACGGCTACTCCCGGCAAGACAAGAAGAGCGCGCCACGCGAACCGATCTCCTCGCGCATGGTGGCTCGGATGCTCGAGAGTGCCGGGGCCGACCGCGTGGTCACGATGGACCTGCACGCCGGTCAGATCCAGGGCTTCTTCCAGCGCCCGGTCGATCACATGACCGCGCTGTTCATGCTCAGCCAGTACTTCAACGATCTGCACCTCGACGACGTCGTGGTCGTCTCCCCGGACACCGGCCGCGCCAAGCTGAACAAGAAGTTCGCCTCGAAGATGGGAGCGGGGCTGGCCATCCTCGACAAGGACCGCCCGGCACAGCAGGTCGCCGAGATCGGCTACGTCATCGGCGACGTCAAAGACAAGACCTGCGTCATCGTCGACGACATGATCGACACCGCCGGAACGCTCGCGGCTGCCGGTCGTGCGGTGATGGATGCCGGCGCCAAGAAGGTCTACGCCGCTGCCACGCACCCCGTGTTCTCCGGCCAGGCCTACGAAAACCTCGCAAACTCGCCGTTCGAAGAGATCGTCGTCACCGACACTATTCCGCTGCGGCCCGGCGCCCCGAGCAACGTGCGCGTCATCTCGTGTGCGGACCTCCTCACCGACTCGATCCGGCGGATCTTCACGGACGACTCCGTCAGTGAAGCGTTCGGTGGCGAGAACCAACTGTTCTAGGTCGAGCATGGGTTCCCGGGGCTTGTCACACCACCTCCTGGCGCCCGGCCTCCGGGCCACGTTGCGTTCTCTTCTGAGCAGCGTAAGCTAAGCGGAATGTCCATTCCGTCTGCCTCATCTCCCCCGACGGCAACGGCCTGGATTGCCCTCACGGGCGAGCAGAAGCGCGCGCGGGTGCTCGCCGTCGCAGGCGAGCTGTTTGCTCGCGAAGGCGTCGAGTTCCCGATGCCGGAGCTCGCGAAGGCCGTTGGTGTTGGCGTCGGCAGCCTCTACCGTCAGATCGGCAAGAAGGACGACGTCGTCGCCGCGCTCGTCGTCGAACGGCTCGGCGCGCTCGAGGAGCGCTACCGAGCCGCCGCAGGAACCGACGACCCGATGCGTGCGCTGAGCGGCGTGATCGTGGCGACGGTCGACGAGTGCGTCAACGATCGCGTCACCAAGATGGCGTGGGAGTTCGGTCAGGGGCGCCCTGACTGTGAAGGCGCGCGCGCCAGTGCCCGCGAAGCGCTGCAACACCTCATCGACAGCGCTCAGCAGGCTGGTGCGCTGCGCGACGACGCCTCCGGCAACGACCTGCGGTTCCTGTTCCGCGCGGCCCGCGAGGCCGAGAAGATCATGCCCGGCGGTGGGCAGCGCCTCGGCGAGCTCGTGCTCGCGGGCCTCGCGCGCCGGTAACCCAGGACGCGGCGCCGCGGTCCTCAGGCGCCCTTTTTGCGCACCACGAACCCGCGGCTCAGGAGGGTGTCCAGGGCGGTCTCAAACGCGCCGTAGTCGTGTGCCAGGAGATGCTCGAGCGGCGTGCCGGCAGGCCCCGAGGCGCGGAGCCAGCGCTGGATGCCCTCGGCGCTGACCTGCTCGCCGGCGGCGCGCAGCAGCTCATCGAGCACGGCGGTCTGTGGCAGCAGATCGCCTTCGCCCGAGAGCAGCTGCACGGGTGTAAGTCCAAGCACGTCGCAGAGTTCGTCGTCGGCGAGCGCGAGCTGCGCTTGGACGCGTTCGGTGGCTCCGGCGGGTGTCATGGACTCGAGGCTTCGTTGCGGAGCTAGTCGGCCTTGTAGGTGCTCTTGCCGGTGAGCGCGAGCGCGGCCTTCTCGGTGCCGCGCTCGGCAAGCGTCTTCGTCACTGCGAACACGATCGCCTCGATGGCGGCGGCCAGGAGCACGTAGCGCAGCTTGACCGAGAGGTCCTTTGCTTCCGGCCGCTCTTGGCCGGGTACGCCGTCGACGTGTCCGAGTGCTGCGGCGTTCATCCGCTCTGCGCCTTTGCGGGCGAGCAGACCGAGTCCGATGGAGATGGGGGCGCGCACGAGAAACACGCCTTGCAGCCTATAGCGACGTGCCCGAAGGGGGAGGGGGCAGTCGTGGACGCAAAATCGCTACCATCTACCGCCGCTATGGCCAACGACACCCTCACCCTCGCCCTCAAGCCCCGCGAGGTCGGCAACTCGCGCGATACTCGCCGCCTTCGTCGCACGGGCACGATCCCGGGGGTGCTCTACGGCCTCGACCAGGAACCGAAGCCCGTGGCCGTCCTTCCGGCCGATCTGCGCCTCGTGCTGATCGACTCCGCGGCGCTCTTCAACGTCGAGCTCGAAGGGGAGCAGGTTCCGGTCCTCATCAAGCAGACCGACCGCCACCCCGTCCGCGGCGAGGTCACCCACGTGGACTTCCTTCGCGTCGACCTGACCAAGCCGATCGAGGCCATCGTCCCGATCGAGCTCGTCGGCGTTGAGCAGTCGCAGGGCGTGATCGACCGCGGCGTGCTGGACCACCAGCTCCGCGAGGTCACCATCTCCGCGCTGCCGACCGCCATCCCGGACGTCCTCGAGATCGACGTCTCCTGGATGGGCCTCGGCGACACCTTCCTGCTCAACCGCATCTCGCCGCCCGAAGGCGTGACCGTGATCTCCGAGCACGCCGACGAGATCGCCGTCGTCACCATCATCGCCTCGCGCGGTGCCCGCGCCGCCAACGCCGAAGAGGGCGAAGGCGAAGGCGAGGGCGAAAGCTCCGACGAGTCCTAGGACTCGTCGATCGTCATGCGGCTCGGCGGTACGCCGCCGGCCGACTGGCTGCTCGTCGGCCTCGGCAAC
>JAEMRF010000262.1 GCA_016463515.1 Solirubrobacteraceae bacterium
ACGCCGCGACCTTGGGCGTGGCGCGCGTCATGGCGGCCAGCAGCGACGACTTGCCGGCGTTGGGCACCCCGACGAAGCCGACGTCGGCGAGGAGCTTGAGCTGAAGGTCGAGCCACTGCTCGGCACCCGGGAGTCCGCGCTCCGCGAATCGCGGTGCCTGACGGGTCGAGGTGGTGAAGTGCTTGTTGCCGCGGCCACCACTGCCGCCCTTGGCCACGAGCAGCCGCTGCCCAGGCCGCACCAGGTCGTGAACGACCCCGCTCTCGAGGGTGACCTGGGTGCCTGGAGGCACGTTGATTTCGAGGTTTGCGCCGCGGCGACCATCGCGGCCGCTGCCCTCACCGTGGTTGCCCTTGGTAGCGCGGAAGTGGATCTTGCGGGCAAAGCTGCGCAGGTCGCGGAGGCCGTCGGAGCAGACCAGCCAGACCGAGCCACCGTGCGCGCCGTCGCCGCCATCCGGGCCGCCTCGGGGTACGTGGGCCTCGCGGCGGAAGCTGACCGACCCGTGGCCGCCGTCGCCACCGACGACGTTGATGCGGGCGTGGTCCGAAAGCACCCACCGATCGTACGGAAGACCCCGCAGTTTGGGCGTTCTGCCTGCACACCTGCGTAGCGATCCGTCCGATGCGCCCCGTAGCTTGACGCTATGTCGGTGGGAGGTGTGACGTTGCTCCGCAGCGCTGCGTTGCGCTGCACCGGCACGTTCACGGCCGGGCTCGTTCTGGCGGCACCGATCACGACCGCTGCCGCCTCGCCAGGCGGTGCGCCGCTACCGGCCAGCGAGCATGCGACGGCCTCAGCTCCTGCCGCTGCTCCGCTCCCTGGCGGCGAGCCCACGCCATCCGCCGCCGCCACGCAGCCCGCGGCACAGGTCGCACTGACGCCTCCCCTTCCCGCGCTCCCCGCACTGGCGACGCAGAGCCGTCGCCCAAGCGATCCCGCCACCAGCGATCTGGCAGCGCTGATCGAGCCCTCCCCGATCGCGGCCGTTGACGGGCACGTCGTCTACGTGCGCCAGCACATGGGCCGCACCGAACTCGTCGACGTCGCCGACCCGTCTCGGCCGCGGGTCTTGCTCTCGGGCACGCGTGAGTTCGGCGTGCCCTCAGCGGGGCGCGATGCTGCTGGACGGCCGGTCGTGGTCGTGTCGCCCTGCGCCGGCACCGAGGAGGTCCTCATGATGGGGCAGGCGCCGCGGTGCCCACTGCGCGCCGTCGACCTGGTCGATGGCACCTCGCGCGCGCTCCCAGCCACGACCGGGGCGATGAGCGGCGACCTGGCCGGCGATCGACTCGTGTTTACGCGGAGAAGCGGGAGCGCAGGGACGCACCTGTATGCATCCGAGGGTGGCAGCGCGCGAGCGGTCACGCTTCCCAGACTGGGCCGCACCGGCGACGGCTGGCTTCCGTCTCACGGCGTGCCAAAGCCCGGCACCATACGCATTGCCGGCCTCGATGCCAGCGCAGACGGCCGGATTGCCGCCGTCATCGAGTACCGCTCCAAAACGCCCGCACACAGCTCGAGTCTGTGGCTGCGCAGCGCCAGCGGCGAGTGGCGCCGCGTAACGACGCTCGGCACGTCGTTTGCCGGTCTGGGCACACGGCACGTGCTTGCCCCAGCGCTGGATGACGGCGGCGTGCGAGCCTACGTGGAGGGCATTGTGGAAACCCCGAGCTTCGTTGCACGGTGGTCCGACGCCGGCGCCCTCACCACGAAGCTGAGTCTCCGCCGCTCGATCGGCCGCACCACCATCCTGCATGGCGCGGCCTACGACGGCGACCGCCTGCTCTTCGTGGACTGGCTGCCAGGGGTGCCGTGCGGTTCCGAGGACGCCCTCGCCTGCGGGCTGCGCGCCGCCGCACCGATCACGATTCGCTGAACCAGATCGCGCGGCGGCGCTTGCCGCAGCGGCGCTCGCTACGCCGTGGGCTTGGGCGTGAGCTTGAGGGTGATCGTGTTGCCGCCACCAGCCGTCAGCGGCGACACGAGGCCGTTCAGAGCGCCGCAGCCGTTGAGGTCGCTGATCGCGAACGTGCCCGCGAGGGTGCCGCCCTGCAGCGGCTTGAACTCGTCGGTGGACGTCAGCGCGATGTCAGACAGCGACTTGGTCTGGCAGGTGTTGCCACCAGCCAGCGGAATCGCCCCAAAGAGCTTGACCTCTTTGACCTTGATCCGCACCTTCGAATTCGACGACAGCACGCCATCAAGCAAGGTCCCGGTCGTCTTGCCCGACGGCACGAACCCAATCTTCGCCGTCACCGGCAAGAACCCCAGCGCCGTCAACCGACCCTGCGTATCTGCGAGCGCCAAGTCCGCAGAGAACGCACCCGTCGCAAGCGTGAGCTCAGCGTCGATGCTGCCCTTCAGCGGCAGATTGCCCTTCGTGAGCGTCTTCAGCGACGCCGACCCAGCGAGCCCGTAGGAGTACTTCACCGGCAGGGGGGAATTGATGCGGTCGGTGGTTGCGCTGACTTGGAGCGGCGGAGAGCTCTGCCCGGCGGTGTCGATGGCCCGAATCTCAAACCGGTAATCGGTATCCGGTGCGAGGCCGTCGATCAGCGCTGCGGTGCCAGGTGCATCGACGGTGCGCTGTCCACCGTCCCAGCGAATCTCGTACCGGGCGATGCCGCGGTCATCAGTCGACGGCTGCCAGCGG
The DNA here is from genome assembly GCA_016463515.1 of Solirubrobacteraceae bacterium. Taxonomy (GTDB): domain Bacteria; phylum Actinomycetota; class Thermoleophilia; order Solirubrobacterales; family Solirubrobacteraceae; genus JAGIBJ01. The sequence goes on from JAEMRF010000262.1 coordinate 2,657, forward strand.
AGGTTGACGCTGGTCTGCGCCACGTCGCCCGGTCGGAGCGCGATGAGGCCCGGGGTCGAAGGTGGCTGATCGCCACACGAGCAAGACAGGATGTCGAGCGTTGCGAGCACTGGGCTCTCAAGTGGCGGGGCCTGCCCGGCATCGAGCTTGCAGAACACGTCAAACGTCTCGGGGTCCGCGTCGGCGTACGTCACTTCCGGTGGCAGCGGCTGCCCACCGATCACGCGCGTGGGCGGCGGCAGGATGATCGGATCACCAGCTGCGTCGCGGGCCGTCAGGTTGAACTGGAGCTGATCAAGCAAGAAGCGGGCCCGCCCGAACTCCTCGAATGTCAGTGACGGGCTCTCTCCTGCCGCAGACAGCACCAGCGGATCCGGGAAGGGGACTTGAAGCGAGAGCTTCTCAACCTTCATCGGCACCTTCACCTTGAGGCTTCCGCCTTCGGGCAGCTCCACGCTCGTGCTTGCAAGGGCAACGCCTTCAAGCGACGCGAGGCCTTCGATGAGCTGCAGTCCACTCGTCGTGTCGCCGCCCGCGCTCGCAACCGCACTGATGGCAAACGGCGGCGTGGGCAGGCCTGGCTGCCACGAGTCGGGGAGGTCGAGGTTGAACGCGACCGATAGCGGTTCGGTGCCCAAGATGGGGTATTTGCACTGGTAGGTCAGCGTCGTCGAGGCCGCCTGGGCGCTCGACGCCAACCCGAACGCCGCCACGGCAGTAGCGCTCGCGAGCAACGCCCGGCGGGCGGATGAGGAAAGGGACACGGGAAGGCTCCGGTTTGAAGGACGAAGGTGGGACGAACGCATGCCGCGGCCGGACCAGGCCCAGCACGCGACGATGGTTGGCGCTTAGGCCGCGGGCTTGGGCGTGAGGTTGAGATTGATCGTGTTGCCGCCGCCCGCGGTCAGCGGCGAGACGAGGCCGTTGAGCACGCCGCAGCCGTTGAGGTCGCTGATGCGGTAAGTGCCAGCGATCGGACCACCGCCCTGATAGGGGTTGAACTCCGGCTGCGTGGACTGCAGGTTGATCTCCGAGAGCGACTTGGTCTGGCAGTTGTTGCCACCGGCCAGCGGAATCGCGCCGAAGAGCTTGACCTCCTTGACCTTGATCCGGATGAAGGACTTCGTGCTGAGCACGCCATCGTTGATGGTGCCCGTCGTCTTGCCCGAAGGCACGAAGCCGATCTTCGCTGTGACCGGCAGGAAGCCAAGCGCCGTCAATCGACCCTGCGTGTCAGCGAGCGTCAGGTCACCCGAGAGCTGGCCCGTCGCCAGCAACAGGTTCACGTTGTCGAGCGAGCCGGCCAGCGGCAGATTGCCCTTGGTCAGGGTCTTGATGCTCGTCGAACCCTTCAGGCTGAAGGTCACACGTGGCGGGGAGACGCGAGGCGGGAGCGTCTTGAAGGTCAGCGCCTCGCTGCGCGGCCCAGCGAGGCCGGACCGGCCGATCGCCTCGACCGAGAACGTGTATGCCGTGTCGGCTGTGAGCCCAGAGACCGTCGCGGAGGTGCCTGTGACCGTTGCCACCCTGGTCGAGCCGCGATAGACGTTGTAGCTGGCGACGGTGCCATCGGGCTCAGGCGGCGCGCTCCAGCGCAGCTCGATAGAGGTTTCGCCAGGCGTACCTGTCAGACCGGACACCTTGCCGGGCAACACCGGTGGTGCCGGGAAGGTGACCAGGAGCAAGGTGAGCGGCTCGGACTCGGCTCCGGCAGCGTCGCGAGCCGTGATCTCGAACAGGTAGTCCGAATCCGGGGTGAGGCCCTCGATGAGGGTGCTGAGCTCCGCGGCGCTGGTGGCCGGCACGCGAACTTCCTTGCCGTCGCCGTACCGCACGATGTATTCCGTGACGCCGACGTTGTCGGTCGACGCGCCCCATCGGAGTCTGATGGAGGTCGGGCCGAAGTCCTCGAACCGGAGGTTGACTTCGGTCGGGG
>JAEMRF010000263.1 GCA_016463515.1 Solirubrobacteraceae bacterium
GGCGACTTGCTGCTCACCATCACCCAAACGGGCGCAGACGCAGCCGACCTCGGCTACCTGTTGCACAAGCATCCGGACCGCGTACAGCGTTTCTCCTTGCCATTCGGGGCAGCTCACGTCTTCTACCCCGAGGCCACCGACACCCGCTGCACCGCGGCGCTCGTCCTCGAGGTTGACCCTGTTGGACTCGTGCGAAAAGGCAGGGGTGGAAGCGGCTTTGCGCTAGCGCAATACGTCAATGACCGCCCGTATGTCGCGTCGTCATTTCTCTCGGTCGCGCTTGTCTCGGTGTTCAAGAGCGCCATGGCGGGGACGTGCAAGCCACGCCCTGAGCTGGCGGCATCTGCCATCGAGCTGGAAGCTGCGCTGCCAGTTGTGCCGGCACGCGGCGGAGCGCTGCTTGTTCGGCAGCTGTTCGAGCCACTGGGCTATGAGGTCACCACCTCTCCCATTCCGCTGGATCCGACGCAGCCAGCGTGGGGTAACAGCCGCTACGTCGGACTGTCGCTTCGGGGAACGGTTCGGCTGGCTGATCTGCTCAGCCACCTCTACGTCCTGCTGCCGGTGCTCGACGACGACAAGCACTACTGGGTGGACGACTCTGAGATCGACAAACTCATGCGCCGAGGCGAAGGCTGGCTGCCCCAGCACCCTGAGCGCGAACTGATCGTGCGGCGGTACCTCAAACACCAACGGTCGCTGACCGCGCCGGCCAACGAGCAGCTCGTTGCGTTCGACCCAGCCGCCGAGGAGGACGCCGCAGCCGACGACGCGCAAGTCTCCGAAGCCAACCTCGAGGAGACGGTGCGCCTGCGAGACCACCGCCTCGACGCCGTCGAAGCGACCGTCAGGGCTACTGGCGCGCGCCGAATCCTTGATCTTGGTTGTGGACCAGGAGCGCTCCTACAGCGGCTGGTGCGTGGGCGCTACGAACAGCTCACCGGTGTCGACGTGTCGGTCGACGCGCTGGAAAAGGCCGCCCGTCGACTCAAACTCGACGCGATGACGGACGCCGAGCGCGACCGGATTGCGCTGCTTCAGAGCGCGCTCACCTACCGGGACCGGCGCCTCGTTGGCTACGACGTGGCGATCCTCCAAGAGGTCATCGAGCACCTTGACGAGCCGCGATTGGCCGCCGCCGAGGAGAACGTGTTCGGGCAGGCCAAACCGGCGACCGTGATCGTGACCACGCCGAACGCCGAGTACAACGTGCGATGGGAGACCCTGCCCGCCGGGCAGTTCCGCCATCGCGACCACCGCTTTGAGTGGACCCGGGAGCAGTTCCAGGCGTGGGGCAACGGCGTGGCCGGCCGCCACGGGTACGCCGTGCGCTACGACTCGATCGGTCCGGTTGACGCGGAGGTCGGCTCGCCCACCCAGATGGCGGTGTTCTCAAAGTGAAGATCGACCTTCCTGATCCGAGCCTGGTCCTGCTCATCGGCGCTTCTGGCTCCGGCAAGAGCTCATTTGCGCGCAAGCACTTCCTGCCGACCGAGGTGATCTCCTCTGACGCCTGTCGAGGACTCGTCGCCGACGACGAGAACGACCAGTCGGCAACGAACGACGCGTTTGCGGTGCTCAAGTTCATCGCCGAGCGGCGCCTCGCGCAACCCAGGTTCACGGTGATCGACGCCACCAACGTGCAGAAGGAAGCCCGGAAGGGCCTCATCCAGCTCGCGCGCAATCACGACCTCATGCCGGTCGCGATCGTCCTCGACGTCCCCGAGTCGGTGTGCCACGAGCGCAACCGAGCACGCCCCGACCGAGACTTTGGCCCGCACGTCGTTCGCAATCAGGCGTCGCAACTTCGCAAGTCCCTTGGCGGACTCCAGCGCGAAGGCTTCAAACGCGTCTTCACGCTCAGCTCGGTCCAGGAAGTCGAGGCGGCGCAGGTCGAGCGCCGGCCGCTCTGGACCGACCGGCGATCGGAAGCAGGTCCATTCGACATCATCGGCGACATTCACGGCTGCCACGCCGAGCTGGTCGACCTTCTCGCGCGCCTTGGCTACGCGGTCGCAGACGACGGGATCACGGTGACGCCGCCGGCGGGCCGTCGAGCCGTCTTCGTGGGTGACTTCGTGGACCGCGGGCCTGCGACACCGGCGGTTCTCAAGCTGGTGATGGCCATGGTCGCCGCGGGCACAGCTATCGCAGTTCCCGGCAACCACGACGACAAGCTGGCTCGCTGGCTCGGCGGTCGCAAGGTCCGGATCGCGCACGGGCTCCAGGAGAGCATCGACCAACTCGAGCGCGAAACGCACGAGTTCCGGCGCGACGCACAGGACTTCCTGAAGGGGCTCGTGAGCCATGTCGTTCTCGACGAAGGCCGGCTCGTGGTCGCCCATGCTGGCCTGCTCGAGGAGTATCAGGGCCGGTCATCCGGCCGAGTGCGCGACTTCGCGCTCTACGGCGCTACGACCGGCGAGACCGACGACGAAGGCCTGCCCATCCGGCTGCCCTGGGCCAATGACTACCGCGGCGCAGCGGCTGTCGTCTACGGCCATACGCCGGTCCACGCACCGACCTGGGTGAACAACACCCTCAATATCGACACCGGCTGCGTGTTCGGGGGCAGCCTCTCGGCGCTGCGCTGGCCCGAGCGCGAGGTGGTCTCGGTACCCGCGCGTGCCACCTACGTCGAGCCGGCCCGTCCGTTCCTGCTGTCTGAAGCGGAGGCGTCACTCGACGAAGAACGCCCAGCGTTCCTCTTGGATCTCCAGGACGTCGCCGGCAAGAGGATCGTGACCACGGGCCTGATCCCCACCGTCACGATCCGCGAAGAGAATGCGGCCGCCGCCATCGAGGTGATGAGCCGCTTTGCGATGGACCCGCGCTGGCTGGTGTACCTGCCCCCGACCATGGCGCCCACGGCCACATCACAGCGACCGGACCTGCTCGAGCACCCCGACGAGGCGTTTGCTGACTTCCGCGGTGTCGGCGTCGACGCCGTCGTCTGCGAGGAAAAGCACATGGGCTCTCGCGCGGTTGTCGTCGTCTGCCGCGACGACACCGTCGCCAGCGAACGATTTGGCGTGCACCACGGCGAGACCGGCGCGATCTACACGCGAACGGGCCGCCCGTTCTTCGATGATCCGGCCATGACCGAGTCGGTGCTCTCGCGCGTTCGCGGCGCCATCGGGCTCGCTGGACTGTGGGAGGAACTCGAGACCGGTTGGCTGGTGCTCGACTGCGAGCTGCTGCCCTGGTCGGCAAAGGCTGGCGAGCTCGTGCGGTCGCAGTACGCGGCGGTCGGTGCTGCCGGGCGGGCGGGGCTCGCGGCAGCCTCGTCGGTGCTTGCGCAGGGCGCGGCCCGCGGCCTGGACTTGGGCGAACTGTCGGGCGCCACGGAGCGACGCGCTGCCGACCTGCAGCGATACTCAGCCGCCTATCGCCGCTACGTCTGGCCCGTCGACGGCATCGACGACCTCCGGCTCGCGCCGTTCCACGTGCTCGCTGCCGAAACCGGCGTCTTCTCGGATCGTCCGCATGCGTGGCACCTTGGATTGATCGACCGGCTCGTCGACGCCGACCCCGAGTGGTTCCAAGCGACCGGGCGACGCTTCGTGGACCTTGCCGACGCGGCAGCGGTCAAGGAAGCAACGGCGTGGTGGGAATCGATGACCGAAGCCGGCGGTGAGGGCATGGTCGTGAAGCCAGCGTCGTTCGTGGCGACCCATGAGAAGAAGGGGCTGCTGCAACCCGGAATCAAGTGCCGGGGGCCCGAGTACCTGCGCATCATCTACGGCCCGGAGTACTTGGACCCGTCGCAGCTGAGTCGGCTGCGAAAGCGCAGCCTGGGTCGCAAGCGCGGACTCGCGCTGCGCGAGTTCAGCCTCGGCATCGAGGCACTGGAACGCTTCGTGCGTAACGAGCCGTTGTACCGCGTCCACGAGGCCGTGTTCTCGGTGCTCGCGCTGGAGAGCGAACCGGTCGATCCGCGCCTCTGATGACGCTTGCGCTGATCATCAGCCTGACCGTCGTGGCGCTGTCGATCGTGATCGACGGCGTCGCCTACTGGACGATCCGTCGCTTCGACCGGCCGGAGATCGTGGCCTCCCACCCGACGGGCCGTGAGGTCGCCGAGCGCGTCCTGCAGGCCCTTGGTGCGACCGGGGTGCGGGTCGTCGGCGGTGACGTCGACAGCTACCGGCAGGCCGACCGGGCGGTGCAGCTCGTGGATGACCGGCTGGATCGGGCGTCGGTGAGCGCGTCGGCCATCGCTGCCCACGAGGCCGCGCATGCGGCGCAGCACGCCCGTGGCTGGTCGTGGTTTCGGCTCAGCGCCGCCCTGACGATCGTCTCCATCGTCACGGGCCCGATCGCGTTCGTTCTCTTCCTCGTCGACTGGGTGTTGGGGCTCGGGTGGCCAACGACGGTTGGCGCGCTGCTGGCTGTGCCGGTCGTGCTCGCGGCCGTGGCGACCGCCATCGTGGAAGTCAGCGCCGCACGCCAAGCCCGGGCGACGCTGCGCACGCTGGACGTCAACCAGAAGGGCGTGCGACGCGTGCTGACGGCCTGCAGCGCGACCTACGTGACCGAGGCCGTCTTCGACCTGGGGTACTTCACGCGGCGCACCAAGGAGCTGAC
>JAEMRF010000264.1 GCA_016463515.1 Solirubrobacteraceae bacterium
TTGGTGAGGTTCACGGCATGGTCGTCGCCGTGGTTCTGGTTGACGGCCAGGATCTTGGGGTCGGCAAGCTCGCGCAGCTCGCTCATGACGGCGGCCACGGTAACCGGGCCGGGAGCGCTCTTCACGGCCGCAGGCGACGACGAGGACATGGCCAGGATCGTATCGACGGCTGAGGTCGCCGCTTCAGCGCGATGCGGGCGTCAGGCGGCAGCGACGGCCACGGGGCTGCGCGCGCTTCCCGCCAGGGTCGCCTCCAGCGCGGCGACCACCGCCGGATCGAACTGGGTGCCTGAGCACCGGTGCAGCTCTGCAACGGCGTCGGCTCGCGGCATGCCGGCCCGGTATGGGCGGTTGGCCGTCATCGCCTCGAAGGCGTCGGCCACGGCGAGAATGCGCGCCTCGAGAGGGATGTCCTCGCCGCTGAGTCCGAACGGATAGCCCGTGCCATCTGGGCGTTCATGGTGGGCCAGGACCCAGCGGCGCACGTCGCTGAGGGTGGCCGAATCGAGCATCTGCGCTCCGACCTCAGGGTGGCGGCGCATCATGATCCACTCTGCGTCGGTGAGTTTTCCGGGCTTGAGCAGGACTGCGTCGGGAATGCCGATCTTGCCGACGTCGTGCAGCAGGCCCGCGAGCGCAATCCGTTCGATCTGGCGGGGCGAGAGGCCAAGGACGCGCGCCATGCCCACGGCGTGTGCCGACACGGTTTCGGAGTGGTCGGCGGTAGAGGCGTCGCGCAGATCCAGAGCGCGCGCGAGGCCGACGGTCGCCACGACCCGGGCGCGGCGCTCCACGCGATCTCGCCCGCGCCGCACCACGGCGACGAACGCTCCGGCCATGAGCGTCACCCCAGCAAACGGCATGATCGAGGCGGCGCTGAACTGCGAGACGGGGACCTCCGGTGGCGTTGCGATGATCACGGCGGCTGCGTTGGCGGCCGCGGCGACAACGATGAACGAGATGGCTTCCCAGCGCCGATAGAAGTAGCCCGCGTAGACCACCATCATCAGCATCATCAGCGAGATCGGCACGACCCCGGCCGGCACGAGCAGGATGCCAGCGGCCAGAGCAAGGCCCTCGAAGACCGACGTGCTCCAGAGGTAGCGGTAGATGGCTCCCGGCGAGAACGTGCGCCGGATCCACTCGCCCCCAAGCTCGGCTGTTGCGACGGCCGTGACCTGCACGGCGAGCACGCCAAAGAGCAAAATCCAACCCGCAGCCGGCATCTCGAGCCGCTCGGATGCGGTCCCGAGCTGGTTGAGCACGGTGGAGCCGATCAGCATCACCACGCCAGCCACGGTCAGCCATGCGCCGCTGCGGAGCGCGAGCATGGCCTCGTCCATCTCCGCAGAGATCTCCGCCCCACCCGGCCTCGGGTCGTCAAGGAGTGTGAGTCCCGTCATCCTCCATCCATCGGACGGCGAACGCCCCGCGCATGAGTCCAGCGGACAGGTATCTGCGGCCGCTGCGGCGCGGCGAACGGCTACTGCAGCACGGTTGCTGGCACGTCGCCAAGTAGGCGCGTGAGCTCGACCTCTGGGTGCAGCTGGATGAACCGGCGCAGCCGGTAGGCATCGGCGAACGCTGCGATCGTCGCTCCGTCGCCGCGGCGGAAGGCTTCGGCGCGGTCGAAATTCAGGACCTTGTCGACCTCGCTGGCGTCCACACGGCGAGTGACCGTCCACGGGGTCGGGTCGAGGCGGATCTCGCAGCCAAACTCGGTGCGCATACGGTGCAGGCAGACCTCGAGCTGGAGTTGCCCGACGGCGCCGAGGGTCGGGACGCGGTCGTCCACCGACAGGCGCGACAACAGGTGCACGACGCCCTCCTCATCGAGCTGTTCCAGGCCGCGGCGGAACTGCTTGCGCTTGGAACTGTCGACGGCGTGCGCCGTGACGAGGTGCTCGGGCACGAGCGTGGCGATCGCGCGGAACGGAGACGTGTCGGCTGCGACCGCAACGGTGTCGCCGACGCGCAGCTCGCGCACGCCGGAGACGCCCATCACGTCGCCGGGCCATGCCTCGAGCAGCTCGCCGCGGTCACGCCCGAAGACCTCGTGCACGTGGGCGAGCGTGATCGGCCGGCCGGTGCGCACGTTCGTGACTCGCATGCCGCGTTCAAAGCGCCCGGAGCACACGCGCAGGAACGCCAGGCGGTCGCGGTGGCGTGGATCGGTGTTGGCCTGCACCTTGAACACCTGCGCGGAGAACGGCGCGCCGACCTCGCGAGCCTGGCCGTCGACCTGGAACCGCGGCTGCGGTGGCGGAGCGTGCGTGACGATCACGTCGAGGAGCTCAGAGATCCCGAAGTTCCACATGGCCGAGCCGAACAGGACCGGCGTGCAGGTCCCTGAGAGGAACGCTGCCTCGTCGAACGCCTCGCCCGCGCCCGAGACCAGTTCGGACTCCTCGAGTGCGGCGGCCCAGTGGGGATCGTCGGCCATGGTCTGGGCTGAGGCCGTCTCCGCGTGAGCGGCCTGCGCGCCACGCGGCGTGCGATCCAGGGCGATGGCGCGATCGGTGCGCCGGTCGATCAGGCCACGAAACTCGCCACCGGAGCCGACCGGCCAGGTGAGCGGCGCGGGCCGCAGGTTGAGCTCGGTCTCGATGTGATCGAGCATCTCGAGCGGTTCCATGCCCGGGCGGTCGAACTTGTTGATGAACGTGATCAGCGGCAGGCCTCGGGCACGAGCTACCTCAAAGAGCATGCGCGTTTGCTCCTGCACGCCGCGCGCGGCGTCGAGCAGGATCACGGCCGAGTCAGCGGCCGCCAGGACGCGGAGGGTGTCTTCGCTGAAGTCGCGGTGGCCCGGGGTATCGAGCAGGTTGAGCATCGTTCCGGCGTGCTCGAAGCGCATCGACGTCGACGTCACCGAAATGCCGCGGGTCTGCTCCAGCTCGGTCCAGTCAGAGACGGCATTGCGGCGCCCGCCGCGCGCCTGGACCTGCCCGGCCTCGCGCAGCTGGCCGCCGTAGAGCAGCAGCTTCTCGGTGAGGGTCGTCTTGCCGGCGTCCGGGTGGCTGATGATCGCGAACGTGCGCCGGCGTGCGGCCTCGCCTTCGAGCATCTGGAGTTCGGTGGATGCCTGAGCGGACAACAGGTACCTCAGGGTAGAGGGGCGGACCGGATTCGGCAGGTCAGCCGGCTCAGGCGACTGCCGACGCGCCAACTCGGCTGGGCGGTGTCGTCTCAGCACGGCTCGTTCGTCCTCCCATTGAATGCGGCGGCTGGCGCCGCAAAACTCAGGAGCACCGATGCCGATCTACGCAGCACTCACCTACACCCCCGACGTCGACTGGACGGCCCCTGAGCAGGCCGAAGAGATGCGCGGCTACGGCGCGTTCGGCCAGACCGCCGCAGCCGTGATGCGCGGCGGTGCCGCCCTCTACCCGACCAGCACCGCGACGACCGTGCGCGTGGCCGACGGCCCCGGCAGCGCGGTCGTCACGACGGACGGCCCGTACACCGAGACCAAAGAGGCGCTCACCGGCTTCTTCCTCTTGGAGTGCGCCGACCTCGACGAGGCCATTGCGCTCGCCGCCCAGATCCCCGCAGCGTGGAACGGCGCGGTTGAGGTCCGGCCCACCATCGCGATGTGAGCCATTCGGGTGCCACGGCGGCCGGCGACGCGTCGGCCGCCGATCGCCTTGCCCGCGTGGTCGAGCAGGACTGGGCGCGCATGTTGGCGACGCTGGTGCGCATGCTCGGCGACGTGACCCGCGCCGAGGATGCTCTTCAGGACGCCATCGTGGCGGCGCTGGACCGCTGGCCGGTCGACGGCGTCCCCCGCGAGCCTCGGGCGTGGCTGATCACCGCCGCCAAGCGGCGCGCGATCGACCGGCTCCGGCGAGAACGCCGGCGGCCCGAGCTGGAGCGCCAGGCCGTCCGCGACGGTCTCACCTGGACCGACGCCGAAGCGCTCCCGATGCCGTTCGGAGATCCACCCGTGAGTGAAGCGTCGATCGACGACGACGTGCTGCGGCTCGTCTTCCTGTGCTGCCATCCCGCGCTGTCGCAGGAGGCCCAGACCGCGCTTGCGTTGCGACTACTCGGGGGCCTCACCACCGCGGAGATCGCCCGTGCGTACCTCGTGCCAGAGGCGACGATGGCCCAGCGGCTGCTGCGGGCGAAGACCAAGATTGCCCAAGCCGCGATCCCGTTCGTGCTGCCGCCGCGCGACGAGATCCCGGCGCGCACCGCGGCGGTGGCCTCCGCGGTGTATCTGCTGTTCAACGAGGGGTACCTGTCGACCAGCGGTGATGCGGTCTTGCGGACCGACCTGATCGACGAGGCCATTCGGCTCGGCGAGCTGGTGTGCGGCCTGCTTCCAGAGGAACCCGCGCTGCTGGGTGTGCTGAGCCTGATGCTGCTCCAAGATTCCCGGCGCCCCACCCGCGCCGGGCCCGACGGCGACCTCGCCCTGCTGCGGGACCAAGACCGCTCGCGGTGGGACGCCGCCAAGATCGCCCGCGGCGTCGAGCTGCTCGGGGCGGGGCTTGCGCGCACCCCTACGCACCCCGATTCGTACGTCGTCCAGGCCGCGATCGCCGCCTGCCACGCCCTGGCACCCGACTACGA
>JAEMRF010000265.1 GCA_016463515.1 Solirubrobacteraceae bacterium
TCCGCTTTGCGATCAAGAAGGAGGAGCCGCTGCGCGCCGAGCTCGAAGCCTTCCGCGACGCGATCCTCGAAGAAGGCCCTGCACCCGTGCCGGCGATCGCCGGCGCCCGCGCTCTTGCCAACGCCCTGGCGCTCCGTGAGAGCGCTGCCCAGCGCCGCCCGATGCGGCCGAGCCTCGACACCCCGGAACCCATTCCAACCTCATGATCCGTTTCGTCGTCCCCGCCTTCAACGAGGAGGCGAACATCGCAAACCTGTTTGCCGACCTCGCGCCGCGCGTGAAGGAGCTCGGCGCCCGCGTGATCCTCGTGGAGGACGGCTCCAGCGACGACACGATCGCCGAGATCGAGCGCCACCGTGGCGACATGAACCTGCGCGTGGTGCGCCACCCGCGCAACCTGGGCCTCGGCACGGCGATCAACTCCGGCCTGCGCGCCGCGCTCGAGGAGTCCGAGGACGACGACGCGATCGTCACCCTCGAGGCCGACTGCACCAGCGACCTCGACGACCTCTCGCGGATGATGGAGCTCTTCGACCAGGGCTTCGACATCGTCCTGGCGTCGGTCTATGCGCCGGGCGGCAAGATCATCGGCGTCGACGGGTGGCGCCTGTGGGCCAGCAAGTCCGTCTCCGGCGCCTTCCGCGTGGCCGGCGGCCTGCGCGAGATCCACACGCTCTCGTCGCTCTACCGCGTGTACCGCGCCGGCACGCTGCGCCGCGCCGTGGCCACCTACGGCTACCTGCTCGTGCGCGAGCCGGGCTTTGCGGCCAACGTGGAGCTGCTGCTCAAGCTGCACAACGCTGGCGCGTCGATCGCCGAGGTGCCGACGGTCAACGACTGGACCAAGCGTGGCGGCGTGAGCAAGATGCAGCTCGGGCCGACCGTCCGCGCCTACGGTCGCCTGATGGCCGCGCACCTCGTCGGCCGCATCCAGCCGCCTCCGATCTCGCCGCTCACCTTCGATGGCGGCTTCCACTCACCGGATGCACCGGCGCCGGTCGACTCGACCATTCCGAGCCCGCACGCGCCTGAGACCGCGATGAGCGCTGTGGCGCTGGAAGACGACAGCGCGCCGTCCGCCTCGAAGGCGCCGTCCGGCGTCAACGCCGCCTGATGCCCACGGTTGGGATCGTCGGCGGCGGCATCCTCGGCACCACCCTGGCCCTGCGGCTGGCGCAGGCCGGCCTCGACGTCGAACTCATCGAGCGCGCCCCGTCGCTCGGTGGCCTGGCCGATCGCACGCAGCTCGGTGGCTACGACATCGACCGCTTCTACCACGTGATCGTGCCGTCTGATGAGCGCATGCACGCGCTGGTCGACGAACTCGGCCTGGCAGGCGAGATGAGCAACGCGCCCGTGGGCGTGGGCTTCTTCATCGACGGCAAGATGTACCCCTTCAACGGCATCGGCGACTTCCTGAAGTTCCCGCCGCTGTCGTTCCTGAACCGCGTGCGCCTGGCGCAGTTCGTCGTGGCCTGCCAGCTGCGCTCCAAGTACGACGACCTGGAAGACACACCGCTCATCGACTGGCTGCAGAAGCTCTCGGGCAAGAAGGTCACCGACCGGATCTGGAAGCCGCTGCTGGCCTCCCGCTTTGATGGCAACTACGGCGACCTGCCGGCGACATACTTGTGGTCGCGCACGCGCCGCATGAAGTCGGCCCGCTCCGGCAAGGGCGGGGCGGAGGAGTTCGGCGCCCTGCGCGGCGGGCACCAGCGCCTGATCGAGGCTGCCGCCGAGGCCGCGCAGGCCGCTGGCGCCAAGGTCAGCACCGGCGTGCCCGTAACTGGGCTGCTGATGGAGGACGGCGAGGTCCGCGGCATCACCACCGAGGATGGCGAGCGCCGCTACGACCTCGTGATCCCGACCCTCCAGCCGCCGGCACTGAAGTTCCTGCTGCCGCCTGAGCTGCAGCCGCTGCTCGACGCCTACCCCCAGCGCTATCTCGGCGTCGTCTGCCTGATTCTGCTCGTGAAGGAGTCGCTGACCGAGCACTACTCGGTCAACATCTGCGACCCGACCCCGATCACCACGATCGTGGAGACCAGCCACGTGGTCGGCACCGACCACACCGGCGGCAACCGCCTCGTCTATGTGCCGCGGTACTGCGACGCCAGCAGCGAGACGTTCGGCCTGACCGACCAAGAGGTCTACGACCGTTTCACCGAGATGGTCGCCAAACTCTCACCGGCGCTCACGCCCGAGAACGTCATCGACTGGACCGTGCAGCGCGCGCCGACCGTCGAGCCGTTCCACGCCAAGGGCGTGCACCCGCGTGAGGCTCCGCGTTGGCCCAAGGGCGCCGCCGGCGCGCCGATCAAGGGCCTGGCGCTGGCGTCGGCCGCGCAGATCTACCCGCGCCTGCTCAATGGCGAGTCCGTCGTGCAGCTCGCCGAAGAGGTCGCCGTCGACGTGGCCGGGCGCCTGGGTGCACCGAGCCCCGTGCCGGTCCCGGCCACCACGGGCGGCGCACCCGCGTGAGCAGTACCGCGCCGCCGGAAGCGGTTCCGCAGGCGCCCACGCGCGCCGCGCGCGCTGGCGCGCTCATGGCGATCTCCACGCTCGCGATGGCGGGTGCGTCGGCGATCCAGGCGGTCCTCTACCTCGGTGAGTACGGCGCGACGGCCCGCACCGACGCCTTCTTTGCAGCCTTTGCCGTCTACCAAGTCGTCGGCGTCTTTACGCAGGCCACGCGCGTGAGCTCGGTCCCGCTGCTGGTGGGCGACAAAGCGATCGGCATGCTGCGGTTCTTCGGTGGGCTTGCGGTCATCGCCCTTCCGATCATCGTGGCCTGCGGCCCGTTGGCCGGGCCACTTGCGGATCTGCTGGCGCCCAGCGCGACGGGCAGCGCGCACGATCTGGCGGTGAGCGCGCTGCGCGTGCTCGGCGTGGCGATCGTCCTCCAGCTCTTTGCCGCCGGCGCGGCCACGCTGCTGGGCATGCGCGACCGGTTTGAGCCCGTCGCCGCGGCCTACGCGTTCGGCGCGCTGGCCGGCCTGGTCGTCTTCCTGTTCGTGCGGACCCAGGGCGAGCTGTCGCTGGCCTGGTCGATGCTCGCGATGGCGGTCGTCACGTCCACGTGGGCGATGGTCGCCTTGCTTCGGGTGCGCCGCGAAGAGGTCGCCAGCGGCACCGGCGGGCTCGGCCTTGCCGGGGTCGAGCGCAAGCAACGGCTCGTGGTGGAGTGCTTCCAGACGGCCGGCGACCTGCTTGGTCGGTCGGTCGTCTATTTCGTGATCAACGCGTTCTTCCTCGTCACCCTCGCGGTGGTTGGGCGAGAAGGCGGCGCCGGCGCCACGACCGTCCTCTCGTACGCCTATCTGCTGGCCTCCTACCTCGTGGCGGGCACCAGCACGGCGGTCGGCATCAGCCGCGCCCCAGACATGGTCCGCGGCGCCCAGGACCAGTGGAAGACCGTCGTGGCCGACACGGTGCCGCACGGCTACCGCTACGCCGCGCTCGTGAGCGCACCGATTCTGGCTGCGGGTGTGGTCGCCGCGACCCCCGTGGTCGACGCCCTCCTGCCAACGGCACTCGGCGAAGGGCAGGCGGAGGATCTCGCCCGCTACATCCTGCTCCTGGGTCCCTGGCTCGCTGCAGCCCTGGTGCTCAACTTCGCGATCCCCGCGCTCTTTGCGCTGAGCAAGGCTCGGCTCGTGAACGTGCTGGCACCGTTTGCCCTGGCGCTCCACGCGGCTGCCTCGGTGGCCGGCGCGGCGATCGCTGGCGTGGAAGGCGCGATCGTCGGAATGTTCGTGGCACCGTTCGTGTTTGGCGTGGTGCTCGTGGTCGTCGGCGCTGGCAACACGACCGCCGCCGTGCTGCGCGAGCTTGCGCTCGACACGCTGCGGGCGGCCGGCCTCGCCGCGGTCGCCTTCGGTGCCGGTGCAGCGGTGTCGTCGCTTGTGGGGGCCGAGGAGCTGCTGGCCGCGGTGGTCTCGCTCGGCCTCGGCGGAGTGCTCTACGGCGCTGGGATGCTCCTGCTGGCGCCCCGCGCGGTGCAGGTGCTGCTTGGGGCTGGCCGCGGTGGTGGGGCAGAATCGTCTGACGCGCCCGGCGCCGGCGGCGTCGATGCCACCGAAGCCACCAGCGCCGCGCCGGACGGGCCGGGTCCGCAGGCGCCCTCGTGACCGAGCGCGCGGCGCCGACCGACGAGGAGCGCTTCAACCCTGAGGTCGCCACGCCGCTGTGGCGGCGCCGCCTCAAGTCGAGTGAGGCCGGCCGGATCGCCGCGGCGCTCTACCGGCGCAGGCGTCTGCCGCGGCAGCTCTTTGCTGCGCCCGGCGGGCTTCGCAACATCTACCCGCCGGCGCCCGAGCACCGCCGTCGCGTGCGCGTGGTCTGCTGGATGCCCGCCGGCCCCGGCGCCCGCGCCCACCTGCTCGACACCTACGCCAGCGCGCTGGCGTCGTCGCCGGGCGAGCTTGGTCTGCTGGTGACCGACGACTGGACCCCCGACTGCTTCTCGGCAGCGATCACCTCGGTCGTCCCGGACGCCGTCGTGACCCGCACCCGTATCCCGAGCGGTGGCCCGCCGCGGCTATGGCCGATGACTGCGCTGGCGATCGGTAC
>JAEMRF010000266.1:0-1090 GCA_016463515.1 Solirubrobacteraceae bacterium
GCAGCGACTGAGGCTGGGTCGACGGCGTCAAGTCGCGTGGTGTTCTTGGTCACCATCCGCGGGACCGGCAACGACGTGTCCGTCGACGTCGTGGAGCCGTCCGTAGTCGGCGTGGTCGGAGACGGGGAAGAGCTGGTCGGCGCGGGATCATCGCCGCCGCACGCACCCAACGTGAGGGCGGGCAGCAGGGCACCGGCGAGCAGCAGGACCGGGAAGGCGCGAGGCATTGCAGGCCACGATATCGATGGATCCCCGTGTGAAGCCGCGCACACTCGGCTCAGGCATCAGGAATCCCTGCCGATGACTGGAAGAACCAGCGGGCACAACCTTGCACGTGGCATACGAGCGCCCCTCAGCGCACGTGTGCTGGGCCCGGAATCGCAGGATTCCGCCCAACCCTTGTGCTACCTTGCCCGTCACGCCGAATTGACCCCTGCACGGGGTCAACCGGGGGAACCACACCCCCACCGGGCCTAATCCCCACTGCTGGAAGCACGGGGACGCGCACTGCGCGAGGCCGTCAGCTAACTCCGGAGGCGCCCCGCATGCATCACTCTGCCGCCAAACTTCTGCGTACCGCCACGCTCGTCGTCGCCCTCGGGCTCGCCGGCGCCACGTCCGCATCTGCCGCCCGATCGGGTGGTGTCACCCTTGACGCCCCCGTTGCGCCGACGGCGATCACCAAGCCGACGACCCCTGGGGCCGTCGCCAAGCTGCAGAAGGACGGCACAGCCCTGGCTCCCGCCGACGCACCGCTCGAAGTTCAGCAGGCCGTTTGGGCAGCCAACAAGCTCATCGGCAAGCCCTACCGCTACGGCGGTGGCCACGCCCGCTTCAACGACACCGGCTACGACTGCTCCGGCACCGTCAGCTTCGCGCTCAAGGGCGCCAAGGCCCTCAAGTCCCCGCTTGACTCCTCCTCCTTCATGTCATGGGGCGAAGCCGGTGAAGGCGAATGGATCACCGTCTACACCAACCCCGGCCACGCCTTTGTCGTGATCGCCGGCCTCCGCCTCGACACCTCCGCCTCCGGCGACCCGAGCGGCAACAAGGGTCCCCGCTGGCGCCCGGTGCTCCGCAGCACCAAAGG
>JAEMRF010000266.1:1190-4569 GCA_016463515.1 Solirubrobacteraceae bacterium
CGAACACGATCTGCGGCGCGATATCTACCTCAGTACTGGGTTAGGAGACCGGCCTTGCGCCGGTCTCGCTCGTTCTGGGCAGGTTGCGGCGCTGAACTGTCGAATCCTGGGACGCGCCGCAGGGCATCCTGCGCGTAGAACCCCTGCTCCTGCCAAACTCTCCCCCGATGCGTCGACTGACTCTCACTGCCGGCGTCGCCGGCTCCTGCCTGGTGATCTGGGCCACGCTCCCGCTGCTCAGCACGGGCGCGCCGACGGCTGCCGAACTTGAAAAGAAGATCGACAAGACGCAGGCCAAGGTCCAGTACCGCAAGGGCAAAGAGAAAGTCCTCACGCAGGACATCGCCAAGTACTCCTCGCGCGTCGCGACCCTCGAGAAACGCGTCGGCGCACTCTCCGCGCGCCAGAGCACCCTCGAAGAAGACCTGAGCGAAAAGCGCGAGGTGCTCGGCGCCACCCAGGCCGAACTGCGTGCCGAACGCGCCCGCCTGATCCGCTTGCAGAAGCGCTTCCGCGAGGTCGAGGCCACCCTCGAAGACCGCCTGGTCGAGCAATACAAGGAAGGCCGCACCGACCTGGCCTCCGTGATCGTCGAAGCCGACGGCTTCCAGCAGCTGCTCGAGCGCGGCGAGTTCCTTGGTCGCCTGGCCCAAAAGGACCAGCAGGTCATCAAGATCGTCGCGACCGCCAAGACCGACGCCACCCGCACCGAAAAGCGCCTCGACAGCCTTGAGCGCCGCCAGCAAAAGGTGACCGCCGAAGTGGCCGCGCGCCGCAACGAGGTCGCTCGCGTACGCAGCAACGTCGCAGCCACCGAAGCCACCGTCCGAGAGGCCCGGAACGGCAAGCGCGCCCTGCTCTCCCAAGTCAAGGTGCAGCGCAAGGACCTCGAAGAGGATCTCGCCGCCATGCAGGCCCAACAGGCCCGCATCAGTGGCGCGCTCAACGGGGCACTTCCCGCCGGCGCGATCAAGAAGGGCACCGGCAGCTTCATCTACCCGATGAACGGCACCTTCACCTCGCCCTTCGGGCAACGCTGGGGTCGCCTGCACGCCGGCATCGACATCGCCGCACCGATCGGCACGCCGATCCGCGCCGTCGACGGAGGCCGCGTCGCCATCGCCGGTGGCGTGAGTGGCTACGGCAACTACACCTGCATCCAGCACTCGAGCTCACTGTCTTCGTGCTACGCCCACCAATCGTCGATCGCCGTGAAGGTCGGCCAGACGGTCACCAAGGGCCAAGTCATCGGCCTCTGCGGGAACACCGGCAACTCGACCGGCCCGCACCTGCACTTCGAGGTCCGCGTCAACGGCAACCCGCAAGACCCGATGGGCTACCTCTAGGCCACAGGTCGCCCCGGCGCCGAGCCGATGGGCACCTCGGTACGCTGCCGCCGTGGTCTCCTCCCTCGAACTCGGGCCGCTCACGATCCAGACCTTCGGGCTGTTCGTGGCGCTGGCGTTCCTCGCAGCCGGCGCGCTGGTCTACCGGCGCTTCGGAGAACTGGGCTGGGACCCCGAACTCGCCTATGAAGCGACCGGCGCTGGACTGGTCGGCGGCATCGTCGGCGCCCGACTGTGGTGGGCGCTCGGCGACCCCGGCCTGATCTTCAGCGACCCGCTCGGCCACCTCATCGGAGGCTCAGGCCTCACCTGGTACGGCGGCGCGATCGGCGGCACCCTCGCCGTGTGGGCCTGGGCCCGGTGGCGCGATGCCGACCTCTGGACGCTCGCGGGCGCGGCGGTCCCCGCCTTGGCGCTCGGCTACGCCCTCGGCCGAATCGGATGCCAGATCTCCGGCGACGGCGACTACGGCATCCCGACCGACGTGGCCTGGGGGATGGCCTTCCCCAACGGCGTCGTGCCAACCGACGAGATCGTCCACCCAACCCCGATCTACGAGACCCTGTGGATCGGCCTGCTCGCCCTGGCGCTCTGGCAGCTTCGCGACCGCCTGCGGCCGCAATACCTGGTGGCCATCTACCTCGTGGGAAGTGGCCTGGAGCGGCTCGTCGTCGAGTTCTGGCGGCGCAACCCGAGCGTCGAAGGCTTCCTGACCGTCGCCCAGATCACGGCCGTGCTCGTGATCGCTGCCGGCGCCGCGCTCTACGCGTTCTCGCGCAACCGGCCGCCAGCTCCGGCCTAGGTCACACCCGCTTGGCTTCGCCGCTGGGGGCTGGTCGAAATGCGGGTCGTTCTGTGGCCGGGGTTTCGACCGGCTCGGGTCAGCGGTTGGTGCTGGTCGAAACCAAGGGTGTTTTGCGGGCGCGATTTCGACCGGCTCGCGAGCCACACAGGGCGGCTAGTGCCTGATCGCCAGGGCGGCCAGACCGGGTAGTCCTGCGGCGAGCGCCACCGCAGCGCCCGCGGGGACGTCGACGTTGGCCGACACCGTCAAGCCGACCGTCACGACGATCAGGCCGATCGCGGCCGTGGCGAGAATCTGGGTACCCACGCGGTGCCCGCCACGCGTCGCTGCGGCCGCCGGCCCGACCACCAGCGCGAAGGTGAGGACGGCTCCGACCGACCCTGCCGCCAATGCGACAGCGACGGCGAGGCCGATGGTCGCCAGGAGCTCCACGCGCGCGGTCGACACGCCCGCTGCGCGGGCGGCGTCGGCGCCGAGGGTCGACGCCAGCAGCGCCCGGTGTCCGACGATCGCCAACACGCCGATCGCGGCCGCACCAGCGAGCGTCCAGAGGAGCGATCCGGTGGTCGCCGCGAGCGGGTCACCGAACAACAGCCGCTCCAGCCCGCGCGTGCCCGACGCCTGAATCGTGAGGATCGCGCCGAGCCCCGTTGCGGCACCGAGGACCGTGGTGGCAGCGCTGTCGAGGTCGCGATCATCGGCGCTGCCGGCGCGACCGAGCAGCGCGATCGCGGCGGCGCCCACCAGCGCGCCGACCAGCCCGCCGAAGGTGATGCCCAGGCCGAGCAAGGCAGCCGCGCCGGCCGCCGGCAGCATGGCGTGGGGGAGGACTTCGGCGGCAAAGAGCGCCCGGCGGTGCAGCGCCCACACGCCTACCGGTGCCACGAGCACCGCGATCGCAATGAGCTCCAGCCAAGCCGTGCGGAGCGTGGGGTCAAGAGGCAGGGTCACCGGGCGGCGTCGTCGCCTGGTGCGCCGTGGTCGCAAGGGCCATGCCCGTGACCCTGCCCGTACGTGGCTTCAAGGAGCTCGGCATCGAGCGCAGAGGGATCGTCGAAGGCCAGCTGGCGGCCGCCGCCGAGCACCAGCACGCGGTCCCACCGGTGCAGCTCGCTCAGGTCATGCGTGGCGACCAATAGCGTGCGGCCGCCGTCGGTCTCCTCCTCGAGCACGTGGTGAATGCGCTGCGCCGAGCCCGGATCGATGGCCGCCAGCGGCTCGTCGAGCG
>JAEMRF010000267.1 GCA_016463515.1 Solirubrobacteraceae bacterium
GAGAGGATGTCGCCGAAGAGGTTCTCGGTCACGATCACGTCGAAGCTCGACGGGCGCGAGATGAGCTGCATGGCGCAGTTGTCGACGAGGACGTCTTCCAGTTCGACGCCGGGGTAGTCGACGGCGACCTCGTGGACGACCTGGCGCCACTGGCGGGAGGTCTCAAGGACGTTGGCCTTGTCGACGGAGGCCAGCTTGCCGGAGCGCCGGCCCGCGAGTTCGAAGGCCACCCGAGCGATGCGCTCGACCTCGGCGGTCGTGTAGGAGCACAGGTCGCTGGCGCTGGTGGCGGTGCGGGTCTTCTCGCCGAAGTAGATGCCGCCGGTGAGCTCACGCACCACGACGAGGTTGGTGCCCTCGATGACCTCTTCCTTGAGCGCGGACGCGCTGTAGAGCGCCGGCAGCGGGCGCACCGGGCGCAGGTTGGCGAAGAGGCCGAGCTCCTTGCGCAGACCGAGCAGCCCCTGCTCGGGGCGAGGGGCGTTGGGGTCGGTCGTGTCCCATTTGGGGCCGCCGACGGCCGCCAGGAGCACGGCGTCGCTCTTGCGGCAGCCCTCGAGGGTCTCGTCGGTGAGGGCCGTGCCGTGGGCGTCGATGCTCGCGCCGCCGAAGACGTACTCCTCGAACACGACTTCGGATGCGCCTAGGAGCTCGGTGAGGATCTGCACGGCCGGAGCCGCGATCTCGGGCCCGATTCCGTCGCCAGGCAGGACAGCGATCGTCGTCATAGGGTCCGCAGGCTATTGGAGCGGCGGGGGCGAGCGCGGGCTGCCTCCGCAGGCGCTGAGCAGGGCATCGCAGAACGAGAATGAGGGCTCCGCCCCACTCGCCGGAGCGAGTGGGGCGCAACCCTTAGGGACATGGTTCGCTGCGCCTGAGAGAGCGCGCTGTCGGGACCAGATTCGCGTGGACCGGACGCACGTGGGACAAACGTGCGGCCGGCTCACGTGCCGGGGAACCCAATTGGGAGGTTCCGGTTCCGGCGGGACACTCGGACTGTGTGCCTGCTGTCACCGACCTTACGGGACGATGCTCACAGATGGAACCCCGATCGGTCCTTGTTGATGGCGCGTCAATAGCGGTTTACGCTCTGTGTGGCCTATCACGCTGTTACGGAGAACGCCATCCGGCGACGACCGCGAACCGCCAGGACTTGAACACGCACTCGATCGCGTCGTAGCCGGCAGCATGCAGCCACGCGAGCTGGTCCTCCAGCGTGACGTGCTGATCGATCGACCATCGGATCCAGGCCTGCTGCTCGGCCTCTGGCGTGAAGCCGCCTGCGCGGGCGTGCACGAGTTCGCGCTCCAGGTAGTGGTCCTCGAGCCACTGGGCTGGCGCCTTGAGCTGCTCGGCATTGACGAACACGCCGCCAGGCGCCAGTCGCTCGCGGGCCGCAAGGTAGACCCGGGCCTGATCGGGCGGATCCAGGTGATGGATCGCCAGTCCGGAGGCGATCACGTCGAACGGGCCCTCCGGCAGGTCGCCGAGGAGATCGCCCTCGATCAGCGTGAGCTGGCCTGCGATGTCGGCGAGGCGGTCCTTGGCTTGCTCGAGCATGCCGGGTGCCTCATCCACGAGCGTCAGCTCGGCGCCCGGAAGCGCAGTCGCGAGGACGGCCGTCAGCAGGCCCGTCCCGGCACCCAGGTCGAGCACCCGGATCGGGCCACCGTCCGCGCCGGCCGTGCGGCGAGTCCCGTCCGGCAGGATCGCCGCCGCTTCGGCGGCTGCGTCGTAGAACGCGTCGAACGGCGAGATCAGCAGGCGCCGCTCGGAGTCGTATTGCGTCGCCCACCGATCAAACCAGGCGGTGGGGGCGGTGGAGGTCGCTGACCGGGCCGCGTCAGGTTGTGAGAGGGACGCCTGCGGCGGGCCACCACTGGGGCCCTTCGCTTGATCGTGGGCCCCAGTGGTGGTGTTCATGGTCTGACTTTCGTTAGAGGAACTGCATGGTGTTGGGGCCGGAGCGCTCGCGCTCCTTCTCGTACTTGGTGATCGCGTCCTCCTGGAGGAGGGTCAGCGCGATGTCGTCGAGCCCGTTGAGGAGGCGATGCTTGATCTCGGGGTCGAACTCGAAGGAGAAGGTCTTGCCGCCGGCACGGACCTCCTGGGTCTCCAGGTCCACCTCGGCCTCGGACTGTGCAGCCACGAAGTCGACGTCTTCGGGTGAGAGGACCACCGGCAGCAGGCCGATCTTCGGCGAGTTGCCGCGGAAGATGTCGGCGAAGGACTTGGCGATGATCACGCGGAAGCCGAAGTCCTCAAGGGCCCACGGGGCGTGCTCGCGGCTGGAACCGCAGCCGAAGTTCACGCCGCTCACGAGGATCGGGTTCTTCGGCACGTTGAAGCCGGGCGTCTCCTTGATGTCGGCGAAGAGGTGCTCGCCAAAGCCGGAGCGCTCGATCTTCTTCATGTAGCGCGCGGGGATGATCTGGTCGGTGTCGATGTCGTCGCGCATGAGCACGGAGACACCACCGGTGACGGTCTTGAACGGATCCATGACGGTGCTCCCCTAGTTCCAGGTACGGATGTCGACGAAGTGGCCCTCGATGGCGGCCGCAGCTGCCATCTGGGGGCTCATGAGGTGCGAGCGGGCGCCCTTGCCCTGGCGGCCCTCGAAGTTGCGGTTCGAGGTGGAGGCCACGCGCTCGCCCGGAGCGGCGACGTCCGGGTTCATGCCCAGGCACATCGAGCAGCCAGCACCGCGCCAGTCAAAGCCTGCCTCCTTGAAGATCTTGTCCAGACCCTCATCTTCGGCGGCTTCCTTCACCTGAGCGCTGCCCGGCACGACCATGGCGATGACGCCGTCGGCGACCTTCTTGCCCTTGATCGTCTCGGCAGCCACGCGCAGATCGCCGATACGCGAGTTGGTGCAGGAGCCGATGAACACGCGATCGAGCTTGATCTCCTCCATCGGCGTGCCCGGCTCCAGAGCCATGTACTGCAGGGCGCGGCGGTCCTGATCGGTCTGGGGCTCCGGGACGGTCGCCGAGACGCCAACGACCTGCCCGGGGGTGGTGCCCCAGGTGATCATCGGCGAGATGGCGCTCACGTCGACCGTGACTTCGGTGTCGAACGTGGCACCCTCGTCGGTCTTCAGGAGCTTCCATTCCTCGACGGCCTTGTCCCACGCGGCACCCTGCGGCGAGCCGGGACGGTTCTTGAGGTACTCGAAGGTGGTTTCGTCCGGGGCGATCATGCCCGCGCGGCCGCCACCCTCGATGGTCATGTTGCAGATCGTCATGCGGCCCTCCATCGAGAGCGACTCGATGACCGGGCCAGCGAACTCGATGACGTAGCCGGTGCCGCCGGACACGCCGATCTGGCCGATCGTCGCGAGGATCAGGTCCTTGGCGGTGACGCCCGGACCCATCTCGCCGACGTAGTTGATCCGCATGGTCTTGGGGAGCTTCTGGACCAGCGTCTGCGTCGCCATGACGTGCTCGACTTCAGAGGTGCCGATGCCGAACGCCAGCGCACCGAAGGCGCCGTGCGTGGCGGTGTGGGAGTCACCGCAGACGATCGTCATGCCCGGCTGGGTGATCCCGAGCTCCGGCCCGATCACGTGCACGATGCCCTGCAGGCTGGAGCCGATCGAGTGGCACGGCACGCCGAACTCCTTGCAGTTGTCTTCCAGCGCCTGCACCTGCTTGCGCGAGAGCACGTCGCGGATGCGCCCGGCGACGCTCGTGCCGTCGGTCGGGACGTTGTGGTCGGCGGTGGCGAAGGTGCGGTCGGTGCGGCGGACCTTGCGGCCGGCGGTGCGCAGGCCTTCGAAGGCCTGCGGGCTCGTGACCTCGTGGACCAGATGCAGATCGATGTAGAGAACCTGATCGGCGACCTCGTGGGCCGTCCAGATCTTCTCGAACAGGGTGCTAGGAGTCATTCGTCTCAGGTGTCTTGGGTGAAGGCGCCGTCCCCTGGCAGGCCGGGGCGGCGATTGGAAGGTCGAAGTGGTGGATCTGCCTCAGGAGCGCCGAAGGCCGGCGCTCACCACGGCAAGCAGGATGGCGGGCTCATCGCCCGGGTTGGTGAAGCGGTGCGGAAGGTCGGCGTCGAAGGTGACGGTGTCGCCGGGCTCCAGCGCGTGGCGCTCGCCGTCGATCTCGAGCACGACGCGGCCACGGTCCACGAGTGCGATCTCGCGGCTGCCGGGCTCGTGGATCGGCGGGTCGCCTTGCCCGCCGGTCGTGGAGCCGGGAGCGAGCTCGTGACGCGACAGCTCCAGACGCTGACCAGGGAGCGCCGGCGTGAGGATCTCGAACGCGTGACCGCCCGAGCCACCGCCCGTGCGGCGCTCAGCCTCACGGACCACCGTGACCGCCCCGCCCTCGTCCAGGCGCAGCAGCTGACTCAGTCGCAGATCCAGGCCGGCGGCGATCTTGGTCGCGACCTGGAGCGTGGGCGAGGTATCGGAGCGCTCGACCTGCGAGAGCATCGGCGCCGAGACGCCCGAACGCTGCGCGAGGTCCCGAAGCGAGAGCCCCATCGACTCGCGTAGCGCCTTCACGCGCGGACCGATCGACAACGCGGCAGCAGCGTCCACCGGGACGGCTGGCGCCACGG
>JAEMRF010000268.1 GCA_016463515.1 Solirubrobacteraceae bacterium
ATGCGCGAGGCGGCCTACGCGCTGGGCAAGACCAAGGCCTCGACCATCCGCAGCGTGCTGCTCCCGTCGGTGCGGAGCAACATCGGCACCGGCATGGCGCTGGGTATGGGGCGCATCGCAGGCGACACCGCCATCGTGGTGATCCTGCTGGGGGCGACCCTCCGCACGCAGCCGATCGAGACCGGGCTTCCGGGGCTTGACGTGCTTCGGGGGACCGGCTCCACCCTCACCAGCTACGTCTACAACAACTCCCCCGCAGGCGAGGGCAACGCGGCCGACAAGGCCTACGCGGCCGGCTTCGTGCTCCTCCTGATCGTGATCCTCCTCAACTTCGCGGTCAGCGCCGTTCTTCGGCGCTCGGCCGACGGGCCCGCAAAGTGACGACCAACCCGATGCAACCGACCTCCACACCGCCGGCCGACCCCGCTACGGATCTGCCTGCGAACTTTCCCCCGCCGGTGCGGCGCATCACGCTGGACCGGACGCCGACCGTGGTGGCTCCGAGTGCAGAGCCCGTCCACCACACGCCGATCGATGGTGCCCTGGAGCGAGGTGCCACCCGCGACCGGATGACCATCGACAACTTGACGGTCTCCTACGCTGGCTCCCCCGCGGTCAAGGGCGTCACGCTGCCGATTCGCGATCAGGAAGTGCTAGCGCTGATCGGTCCGTCTGGTTGCGGCAAGTCGACCCTGCTGCGCACGCTCAACCGCCTCACCGAGCTCACGCCAGGCGCCAGCTACACCGGACTGATCGCGCTCGACGGCGCCGACGTCCGTGGATTGCCCGTGACCGATCTGCGCCGCAGGGTCTCGATGGTCTTCCAGCAGCCCAACCCGTTCCCCATGTCGATCTTCGACAACGTGGCCTACGCCATCAGGGAGCAGTCCAAGCGGGCGCCAGGGCGCGCAGCACTCGCTCCTCGTGTCGAAAGCGCCCTCAAGCGCGCAGGCCTGTGGGACGAGGTCGCCCACGATCTCGACCGCCCGGCCTTGCGGCTCTCCGGCGGTCAACAGCAGCGCCTCTGCATTGCGCGCGCGCTGGCGGTCGAGCCTGAGGTCATGCTGATGGACGAGCCGTGTTCGGCGCTGGACCCCAAGTCGACGATGGTGATCGAGGAGCTCATCCGGGACCTCCGCAAGAGCCTTGCCGTCGTGATCGTGACGCACAACCTGCAGCAGGCACGTCGCGTCGGCGATCACGTCGCGTTCATGTATCTCGGCGACCTCGTCGAGTACGCGCCCGCCGAGCAGCTCTTCACCGAGCCGCAGGCCGAGCGGACCCGCGAGTACGTCAGCGGAGCGTTCGGGTGATCTCGGGCCCGCTGGGTCGGTGGCCTGCGATGGTCGCGGCGCTTGCGCTGCTTGCGCTCCCTGGCTGCACGACGACCCAGGAGCGCAGCGCCAAGATGGCGGAGAACTCCGAGACCGCGGCCGAAGCGAAGCGGTTCAACGTCGGCAAGACCAATCCCGACGTCACGGCCAAGGACGTCACCTGGATCGAAGGTGAAGGGGTCGGCGCCGTCGTCGTGCGCGTGGTCAACAGCAGCGGATCTGCGCAAGCCTCGGTTCCGATCGGGCTCGATCTCTACACCGCCGACAAGACCTCGCTCTACACCAATCGCATCGATGGGCTCGAGCCAGCGCTCAACATGCTGCCCCTCGCGCCTCCCGGCGAGAGTTGGTGGGTCCATAACCAGCTGCCGGCCGACAAGCCCGCTCGCGAACGCGTGCGCATCGGAACCTCGAAGGTTGCTCCCCCGAAGGACATCCCCAGGATCGACGCATCTGAAGTCACCCTTGGTGATGACGGCGGGATCCCTACGGGCCGCGGCAAGATCACGAACCGGTCCGAGGTCGAGCAGCAGCGAATCACGGTGTTCGCCGTTGCCCTCAAGGGTGATCGCATCGTGGCGGCCGGTCGGTCCGTCGTGGAGCGCCTTCAGGCAGCCAGCGCCAAGAAGCCAGAGAAGTTCGCGATCTACTTCAACGGCGATCCGCGCGGGGCAGACATCCGCGTGTTCGTTCCTCCCTCAACCCTCGGAGACGCTTGACATGAGCACGCTCCCGACACAGCGCCCCACGCAGGGCGTCGTCCCGGACCTGTCGTCGCGCTGCTCAGGCTGCGCAGCCCCGCTGGCTCCCGACCAACTGTTCTGCTTGTCTTGCGGCACGCGCCGCCGCGACGCGCGGATTGCCTTTCGCGACGTGCTCGCCAGCGAAGCGGCGCCGATCGTCGCCGCCGGTGGACCACCCGGAGTGCTCCCACCCGCAGAGGGTGGCAACCTGGCTCCCGGGCAGGCCGCAGGCGGCTACACGCCCTTCATCGCCATGTTCGCGTGCTTGCTGCTTGCGCTTGGCCTTGGCGTCTGGATCGGCCGTGGTCAGGAAGCGCCAGCTGCAACGGCTGCTCCGCTCACGGTCCCCGTTGCCGCCACCACACCGACCGACGCCCAGGCCTCAGCAGCTACCGACGAGGCGGCCGCGGAGGACGAGGCAGCCGCAGAGGAGGATGCTGCAGCTGAGGAGACCGACGAAGCAGTAGAGCCCGTCTCCGACGACCGCGAAGAGATCAAGAGGCTCGAGTCGCTGTCGCCCGAGGAGTACCAAGAGCAGTCGAAGAAGCTGCCCAAGCAGATCGGTACCGGCGGAACGCCTCCGCCGAAAGACAACAAGCCTGCCGGCGGCGGGTCCGATTTCGAGAGCTTCGAATGAACCTCCCCTTCCTCAAGGGGCGCCGCGCGCCCGACACGACGATCGAGCCCGTGCCGCAGAGCGCCGA
Source organism: Solirubrobacteraceae bacterium (assembly GCA_016463515.1). Taxonomy (GTDB): domain Bacteria; phylum Actinomycetota; class Thermoleophilia; order Solirubrobacterales; family Solirubrobacteraceae; genus JAGIBJ01. Next base: position 2,782 of record JAEMRF010000268.1, read on the forward strand.
GGTGCGGCGTTTGCGCGAGGAGCGGTTGCGCCTGGCCGAACTCGTAGCCGAGCGCACCTGGGACCTCGGTGGCCTCACCTACGAGATGGCCGTCCGCGACCATTTCCGCGTCGACGTGCTGGCTCGCAAGGCTGCTGAGCTGCAGGAGCTCGAGAGTCAGCTCAGCGAGATCGAGCGGCTGCTGGCCAACGCCGATGGCGTTGGTGGCAGCTGCCGCTACTGCGGCTCGCCGCACGCTCGCGGCGCTGCCTACTGCTGGCGCTGCGGCCACCCGCTCGGTGCTCCGCAGCGAGCGGACGAAGCGACCCACGTGGTGGAAGCCAAACCCACGGTGTCGATGCAGGTCAACGGAGCACCGACGGCCACGCTCGGCAAAGGCACCGACCGGCCTAGGTAGACGCCCCATTGTGGGCGCAGCGTCGTTCCGCCCAGCAACAGCTGCGGGCGTAAGCGACGCTTGCGCCCGCAACGGCGGCGAAGCCCCAACAACGACGAAGGCCCGGTTGCCCGGGCCTTCGCGAAAACTCTTTGTGTGGGGGCTGGTGGCTACCAGCCACCCTTCCAAGCGGCTGACCCCTTGGACTTGCGGTAGGCCGCCTTCTTGCGATCCTTGCGCTTCTCAAGGCCGGCCTGCAGGCGCGACATCGCCCAGACGAAGATTGGGAACGCGATGATCAGCCCGAGCCCAAACTGGGTGATGAGCTTTTCGGTGGCGTGCAGCTGGCCCGCGCCGCTCTCCTGAGCCAGCGCGGAGCTGGTCCCGGCGAAGAAGACGATCCAGAGCGTCGTGAAGGCAGTGGTGATTCGGCGCATCTCAGGATGCGATGCTACCGACTGTGGAACCTGTGGTGCTGGATCGACCTTCTGCGGGCGTTGCGACGCTCCAAATCAACCGCCCGCACGTGCGCGGCGCGCTCGATCGTGCGTCGCTGCGAATGCTCATCGACGCCCTCGCTGAACTGGAGTCCGACGACCAGCTCGCGGCGGTCGTGTTCTCCTCGACCGATCCCACCGCCCTGTGCGCCGGGGCCGACGTGAACGAGGTCCTCGACGCCGAGGGCGGCTATGCGCGCATGAGCGAGTTCGCCGAGCTCTACGCGGCACTTGAGCGATGCTCGGCTGTGACCGTCTGCGCGATGGTCGGCAACACCGTGGGAGCGGGCGCTGAGCTGGCGGCGGCCTGCGATCTGCGCGTGGCGGGAGACAACCTCAAGCTGCGCTGGGTCGGCGGCCTGCTCGGCGTTCCCGTGGGGCCGGCGCGCCTTGCACCGCTCGTGGGCCTGGCGGTCGCGCGCCATCTCGTGCTCGAGAGTCCGGTCGTCACCGCGGAGCTTGCGCTGCGCTACAACCTGGCGTTTGAGGTGGTCCCGGCCGCCCAGGCCCATGACCGCGCCGTGGAGATCGCCACGAGCTTGGCGTCACGGCCTGTCGAGAACCTGCGCAAGATCAAGGCCATGTTCCGAGAGTTCGAAGGCACCGAACGGCGCACCGCTGAAGAGAACGAGGCGCTGCTGCACTTCCAGCGCCACGGCTCCGGGCTGCCATCCGGCGGCGCGGCCCGGTGAACCGGGTCGTCACCGCCATGGGACTCCTCGCTACGGCGCTGGTCGCCGGCGCGATCGGCTTTGGCCTTTCCGGCGGTGACGGCACGACCGAGCCGGTGCTCGCGGCCGATCCCAACGATCCGGCGATGGTCTTCAGCAACGACGACCCCTGCGTGGCGCCGTGCGTGAAGACCGGCGTGGTCTATGCGTCGGTGGCATCCAAGCTCAATCCGGC
>JAEMRF010000269.1:0-2436 GCA_016463515.1 Solirubrobacteraceae bacterium
GGCGTGGTCGGCGTGATCGGCCCGTGGAACTACCCGTTCGTCAACTCCATCGGCGACGTGATTCCGGCGATGCTCGCTGGCAACGCCGTGGTGCTCAAGCCCGCCAGCAAGACCCCGCTGACCGCGCTCCTCGTGCTGCGCGGCATGCGCGAGGTCGGCTTCCCGGACGACGTGCTGCAGGTCGCCATCGGCCCCGGTTCGATGGGCGGCGAGCTCGTCGAGCATGTCGACATGATCATGTTCACCGGCTCCGAGGCTGTCGGCCGCGGCATTGCCAAGCAGGCTGCGGCGCGCTTGATCCCCTACTCGCTGGAGATGGGTGGCAAGGACCCGCTCATCGTGCTGTCTGACGCCGACGTGCAGAAGGCCGCCGACCACGCGCTCTACTACTCGTTCGTCAACGGCGGCCAGACGTGCATGTCGATCGAGCGGATCTACGTCGACACCACGGTCTACGACGAGTTCGTCGAGCGCGTGCTCACGGGCTTCGACAAGATCTCCTACGGCGATCCCGCCGGCGGCGTCGGCACGGTCGAGGTCGGCGCCATGACCGTCTCCAGCGAAGCCGACAGCATCCAGGCCCAGGTCGACCAGGCCGTGGCCCAGGGCGCGAAGGTCGTGCGCGGCGGCAAGAAGGTCGTCAAGGCCGACGGCGCCGTGTACTTCGAGCCGACCGTGATCACCGAGGTCACGCACGGCATGGACATCGTCGACGAGGAGACCTTCGGCCCGACGATGCAGATCATGCGCGTCGACGGCACCGAAGAGGCGATCCGTCTGGCCAACGACAACCAGTACGGCCTGGCGGCCGCCGTCTACTCCAAGGATGTGCGCCGCGCTGAGGCAGTGGCCCGCCGCATCCACGCCGGCACGGTCTCGATCAACGACTCGCTCGTGTTCTGGGCCGAGCTGGAACTCACGCTCGGCGGCTGGAAGTCCTCCGGCGCCGGCGACGGTCGCCACGGCGAGATCGGCATCCTGAAGTACACGAAGCTGCAGGGCCTGTTCATCAGCCGCACGCCGCTGAAGAAGATGCCGCAGATGTTCCCCTACGGCGCAGGCTCGTCGGCCCTCAAGGCCGTCACGAAGTTCTACTTCAAGCTCTCGCGGTAACTCCGCGCCCCGGGCGGTGGTGGCGCGCTCAGCGCGCCACCGCTCAGCTCTTGGGCGTCGACGCCGCAGGCGTCGTTTCGGCAGGCGTCGTGCCTGCTGGCGTGCTGCCCGCAGGCAGCTTGGTCTTGCCTGTCGGGTCCAGCGCCAGGATCGTCCACGGGTCGCTCTTGGTCTTTCGCGTGAGCGTGACCGAGCGGCGCGCGTCAGCGTCTTCCACCGGCTTGATCTGCGCCACCGCCGTCGTTTCGGCTGCGTCGACGGTGACCGAGTCGACGTTGAGGCTGGTGTAATCCGAGGCCTTGATCGCCGTCTCGACGTTCTTCGCGCACTGGGCGTCGCCCAGGGCGGTGCGGAGCGTGGGCGACAGCAGTTCGCGGCAGATGGCGGTGCCGTCGTCGCGGTCAGCGAGGTCGGCGAGCCGCTTGATCGCGTCTTGAACTTCGCCGCGGGCGCCGGGCAGGTCGTCGGTCTGCGCGTTGTTGTCGGTCGAGCAGGCGGCGAGACCACCGGTCGCGGCGGCCGCAAGCAGCAGCACGGCCGCCCGACGGGCGCGCGGCGCAAGGGACGGGCGAGAAGCGGGCAGCACGGGCGCCAGAATACCGGCGACTAGGACTGCGGCGCGCTGCCGGCTGCGCCCACAGCGCCAGCTGCCAGGGTGGCCCAGGCGGCGTGGAGCGTCTGCGGCGCGTGGCCCTCGCCCGTGGTGAGCAGGTGCACCTGCGTGCCCGAGAGGAACGCCACGAGGCCGGCGGCGAGTACCGAGGCCAGCTCGGCGGGCTGTCCGCTGGCGCGCAGAAGATGCGCGATGTGGAACCGCACGGCGACGGTCACGGGATGCGGTTCAGCTGTCGGGCTCACCGAGCGCCCTTCGGCCGCCGCGAGAATCTCGCTGTGGCGGGCGAGGTGGTCCAGGCGCGCATGGCCGAACGCCACCAGGCGATCGAGCGGCGGCGCTCCTGGTCCTAGCGGCGCAGGCCCGTGGATGACGGCCTCCTGCAGACGGCGCTCCTCCTCGTCGACGAGCGCGTGCAGGAGGGAGCTGCGGTCGCCGAATCGGCGGAAGACGGTGCCCTTGCCGACGCCGGCCTCGCGGGCCACCGCCTCCATCGACAGCGCTTCGATGCCGCCGGCCTCGATCATTCGCGCGGCGGCGCAGAGCACGCGCTCGCGGTTGCGAGCTGCGTCGGCCCGGAGTGGTGGCGGGGGACCGTCGACTTGGGGCAGGTCAAACGGCTCGGAGCCGGACGACGGGTCCAAGCTCGGTGGCGCCTGCGTGGTCACAGACCCAGCCTATCGAGACTGGCTGGAGGCGCAGGGTGGCAC
>JAEMRF010000269.1:2536-4550 GCA_016463515.1 Solirubrobacteraceae bacterium
AGTCCGCCGATGCCGTCGAGCTCGAGGTGCACCGTGTCGCCGGGTTCCAGGAACCGGTCGAGCTCTAGGCCACAGCAGCCCGCGAGCGTGCCGAGTGAGATGACTTCGCCTGGCACGAAGCGTTCGTCGGCCGCGATGTGGGCGATGACCTCGTCGAGGGAATACAGCCCGCCCGCCGTTGAGCCTTGGCACCACAGCTCGCCATTGACGAGCACCCGGCCCGTGACCTGATCCCAGTGCGGCAGGATCTCGTCGGCGGTCACCACGATCGGCGCCATCCCGGTCGCAAAGGACTTGGCCTTCACGACGCCGCTGAAGGGGCTGCGCCGCTCGTCCTGGAACTGCAGGTCGCGGGCGCTGAAGTCGTTGATCACGGTGAACGCGCCGATCACGTCGGCGGCGGTCGGGGTGCCGTCGGTGGCGGTGTCCCAGTGGCGCGTCACGATCGCCCCGAGTTCGAGTTCAAAGTCCAGGAAGCGCGAGCTCGCCGGGCGGCGGACGGTGTCCCCGTCGGCGACGAACGTGGTGTGGCTGCCGAAGTAGAAGGACGGCACCTCATAGAACCGAGGTGCCGGCTTCAGGGCGGGGAACGTGCGGCGCGTGGCGCCCTGGTAGGCGCCGATGAACAGGTCGACCGGCTTGGGCATGAACCGCCGGACCATCGTCCGCGCGGCGCGCGTGAAGTGCTCTTCGACCATCATCACGCCGCGGAACGATGTCGGCGTAAAGGGCAGGCCGCTCGGCGGCTCGATGACGCCTGCAGCGTCGAGCTCAGCGGCCGGGATCTCGGGCAGTCCGGCGCGCAGCAGAGCCACGACATCGGAGGGTGCGGAGTCGTCCGCGGGGCTCCACGCCTCGTTCTCGGGTGACCATGCCACCACCGTGCCATTTGAGCGACCGAGTTTCATGGCAGCCAGGCTAGCAGCTAAAGCAATATCCATAGCCTTTGTGGCTTGGGCGGCGTTCGTGAGGTGAGAGCCAGCGGCCGCGCCCCCGCCCGTTCGACGCGCCTAGTGCTGACGGCCGGCGAGAGCGGAGTCGACGGCCGTGCGCAGCGCGCGGTGCACGTCGTCGATCTGCCCAGAGGCGTCCACCTCGACGAATCGAGGGAACTCCGGCAGCGAGCGGTAGGCCTGCTCGAGGGCCGCCAGGTAGCCCGCGTCTTCCCGGTCCTTGCCGCGAAGTTCGACGCGGCGCTGCGCCACGACGGGCGGCGCTTTCAAGAGGCAGACGACCGTGGGCTCTGGGAGTACCCCGAACAGTCGCCGCACCACCCGTTCGCCGCGGTCGCCGCGGGCGCGCATGATGGCGTACTGGCAGAAGCTGTAGCGGTCCATCACGGCGACCTTGCCGGTCACGGCCGCGAAGATCAGGGCGCGCGCGATCGCAAGCCACCGGATGACGGTCTCCAGGACGACCACGGCACGCTCGCCGACCAGGTCGGGACCGTCGACTTTTCCGAAGCGGTGCGCCACGGAGTTCAGCCACGGGCGCCCGCCCGGGTTCTTGTAGGCCGCCGCAGCGATGCCATCGCGGCGCAGGCTCGCCGCCAGGAGCTGCGTCTGAGTCGTTTTCCCGGACCCGTCGACGCCGAGCACGGCGACGATGGTCGGGCGTTGCACGCGCCGAACCCTACCGTTTGCCCGCGGGGCCTCTTGCCGGATCTAGGCGGCGAAGTGGCTGGCCACGGCCGTCAAGCCGTGGGTGCCCGCCGGAGCCGCGGGCGTGAGCGTCGCAGCGGCGGCATGGGCAGGCTCACCGACGGGTGCAACCTGCACCGGCACCACGCCGCGTGCCACGGCCCGGGCGCGCTGTGTGGTGAGCCAGTCCGGGAAGACGTCGGCCGGCTGGGGGCGAGCGAAGAGATACCCCTGAAGCTTCTGGCATCCCATGCGCACCAGCTGTTCGCGCTGGGCCTCGGTCTCGACGCCCTCGGCGACCGTCTCGGTGCCCAGGGCACGGGAGAGGTAGAGGCTGGCGTGCACGATGGCGCGGTCGATGCCGTCGACGGCGA
>JAEMRF010000270.1 GCA_016463515.1 Solirubrobacteraceae bacterium
ACGTAGGTTTGCCCCGTGGCGACCTGCGTGTTGCCGCGATGCCAGGAGAAGGTGAGGGCCGGGAACTCGCTCCACTTGCCGGGCTCGCAGGCCAGCATCTGCCCGAGGGCGACGGTCCCGGTCACGACGGGCGGCGTTTGGGACGCGGGAGCCGGCGAGCCGGTGCGATCGACGATGAACGCGTCGGCCGCGGGGGTGGTGTTGTTGTCGGCGAATGGGCTCACGAGATTCGACGCGAGCGACAGGTACGCAATGAAGCGGCCGTCGGCCGACGCGACCCCGGAGCTGGACGCGTTGTCTGGTCCGAGGTTGAGGCTCGAAAGCGCATGGCTGGCCAGGGAGTTGTCGCCGGTCGCAACGTCGTACGCGTAGACGGCGCCGAAGCCGCCGACCGCGCCGGGCGTCAGCGTGACGGAGGTGTTGTCGTGGACGACGACGGAGCCATCGGCCGACACGCCGACCGTGCCCGAGGTCGTTCCGTTCCCACCCCGGGTCGCGGAGAGGTTGGCGTGGCTCACGAGCTTGGTCGTGCCGGAGCCCCGATCCCACACGTAGGTGTCGGCACCGGTCGCGTTCTGATCGCTAAAGCCGGACACGAGATCCGTCGCGGTGCTCCGAAAGGCGACCTTGCCAGCCAGCCACGAAGCAGGTCGCGACCCAAACACCGTCCCGGACTGACCGTTGCCGCCGACCGTCGGCGCCCCGGGAACGTGGCTGATCAGCTGGTAGTCGCCGGTGGCGATCGGCGTGAGGAACAGATCGGGGGACGCGCCGTTGTTGTCGGTGTAGGACACCGCATCCGACGCGTTGGTCGCCACGACCACGTAGCGCCCGTCGGGTGAGATCGAGGCGTCGCCGGCACCGCCGTTGAGCGACGTGGTGGCCGACGCCGGGCTGCGCGTGACCAGGCGGGTCGTGCCAGCGACGCGATCAAACACATACACGTCGTACGCCGAGAGCCCGTTGCCATCGGCAAATCCCGCGACCAAGTCCGTGGACGTCGACGACCACACCAGATAGCGGCCGTCGTGCGACAACGAGGGCGAGTCGGAGTTGCCGGAGCCACCCGTGAGCGCCCCGGAGGTCGAATGGCTGACGAGCGTGAGGTCCCCGGTGGCTACCTCGTAGAGATACACGTCGGTCTCAGAGACCGCGTTGCCTTTGACATACCCGGGGATCAGGTTGGTCGCCGCCGACTGAAACGCGATCCAGCGCCCGTCGCCTGAGATCGTGGGCAACGCTGCGCTCTCATCAGCCAGCACGCCCGGCTGGCCTTCGGGGCCGCTGACCAGCGTCATCGAGCCACCTGCCAGGTCCTGGAGGTAGATCTTGGTCAGCGCGTTCGTCCCCACGGCGCCGCCGCCTAGGTTCGTTGCGGACGTCGAAAAGACCGCCCGAGAAGCGTCTGCGGAGAGCACGATCCGAGACACGTTGCCATCGGCGCCCGCGCCACTGAGCGAGTTCCGCGTCAGCCACGACGTCTCACCCGGCGACGTGGCAAATGCAGGCGAAGGGCCTGAAGCTAGGCCCAAAAGGGCCACGATAAGGGCGATTCGGCGCATACCTGGTCCTCGGCGGGGTGCGGCGCCACCTTAAATCCAGACGGCGAGAGGCTGGGCAATCTCTTGCCCAGCCTCTCGCGCGCCCTGCGCCGCTACCCCTTGCGGATCAGCTTCTTGTTCACGAACTCGTCGGCGCCGTAGCGGCCGAGCTCGCGGCCGAAGCCCGAGCGCTTGACGCCACCGAACGGCAGCTCGGCGCCGTCGGCGAGCACGAGGTTCACGAACACCATGCCGGCCTGGATCTGGTTGGCCACGCGCTCGGCCTGCTCGGCGTCGGTCGTGAACACGTAGGAGCCAAGGCCATACGGCGTGTCGTTGGCGAGGGTGACCGCCTCCTCCTCCGAGCTGACCTTGTAGACCGACGCGACGGGGCCGAAGAACTCCTCGTGGTAGGCGTCGGTGCCGGGAGCGATGTCGGTCAGGACGGTCGTCTTGTAGAAGTTGCCCTCACGCTTGCCGCCGGTCACCAGGGTTGCCCCTTGCTCGACGGCGCGGCTGACCTGCTCCTCCAGGCGATCGGCTGCAGCCTCGGAGGACAGCGGGCCCATCGCGGTGCCGTCGGCCGTCGGGTCGCCGTACTCCACGGCTTCGATGGCTGCGGTGAGCTTCTCCAGGAACGGCTCGTAGAGCTCGTCGATGATCACGAAGCGCTTGGCGGCGTTGCAGGACTGACCGGCGTTATCCAGGCGCGCATCGGCGGCCTGCTGCACGACGGAGTCCAGGTCGTCGGTCGACAGCAGGATGAACGGGTCCGAGCCGCCGAGCTCCAGGACGACCTTCTTGAGGTTGCGGCCTGCGATCTCAGCCACGGCCGCGCCGGCACGCTCGGAGCCGGTGACCGAAATGCCCTGCACGCGCTTGTCGGCGATGACCCACTCGATCTGGTCGTTGGTGGCGTAGACGTTGATGTAGGCGTCTTCCGGCACGCCCGCATCGCGGAAGATCTGCTCGATCGCCGCGGCCGACTCCGGGCACTGCGGCGCGTGCTTGAGCAGGATCGTGTTGCCGATGATCAGGTTCGGACCGGCGAAGCGGGCCACCTGGTAGTACGGGAAGTTCCACGGCATGATCCCGAGCAGCACACCCACCGAGGTGCGGCGGATGATCGCGGTGCCGTCGCCAGCGAGCAGCTCGATCGGCTCGTCGGCCAGCAGCTCGGTCGCGCGGTCGGCGTAGAAGCCGTAGATGTCGACGCAGAAGTCGACCTCGCCCAGGGCCTGCTCCAGCGGCTTGCCCATCTCGCGGGTGATGATCGCCGCCAGCTCCTCGCGGCGCTCGGCGTGCAGCTCACCCACGCGGCGCAGCAGCGCAGCCCGCTCCTCCAGGGGCGTGCTGCGGCCCCATGGCTCGTGTGCGGCGTCGGCGCGGCCGATCGCGTCCTTCAGATCAGCGTCGCTGATCGTCGGGTATTCCTTGATCGTTGCTCCGGTCGCCGGGTCGACAACCGCATAGTCAGCCATGCAAAATCCTCCGAGGGGTCGGACTTCGACGGTAGCGCCAACAGGTGGGCGCGTTGAAGATACGGGCCGTCGGCAAGCGGCCGCCCGCCGTGACGCCTTGCGTATCTGGTGGGTCGGTCAGGCGCGGGCGCAGACCCCAGCGCCGTCGGCCGCTGCGCGCGTCACCGCGCTGTAGCCGACTGCGACGGGTTCGTCTGAGCTGCGGGCGGCGGGAGAATCACGGTCCGCTCGGACTTGGGCCCGACCGGCAGGTACATCGCGCCGGCAGCCAGGACGATCCACAGCGCCGCTGCGGCCGCCACTGGCCGGTAGTCGGGCCGGACTCCGTGGGGGCGCGGGGTGCTCCAGGTGCGCCACGCAATGCCGAGGATTGCCGCGATCCAGACCAGCAGGGCCATGGCCAGCAGGTAGCCCACGAGCAGTCCGTCGTACCGGCCGTTCAGCTCGGCGAGCGTCTGGCCGCGCTGGCTGAACTCGAGGAGGTCGGGCGTGAGCCCCAGCGGCCCGCCGATCACGAGCGGCCCGAGTGCGATGGCGAGCACGACAGGCCATCGGAGCAAGAACGAGAGGTGCCCAACTCGCGCCCAGAGACGCCGCGGCGTCACGGCAGCGGTGCCCTGCCACCGCACCTCTCGCATCGTCTGCCTCAACTCGCCCACTCCGATCCCGTCCGTCGGTGTAGTCGGACGGACTGCTGCATTCCAACACCGGACGGCCCTGGAAGGACACGGATCGTTGCGTGCCGCGCGCTCGTGCGCCACTGCGTTGGCGGAATGTTCGAGCCGCCTCATCCCGCCCGCGCGGGCAGGCGCTAGCCGAGAAGCGGCGATCCGCGGCGGGTGCTGCTCATGCGACGACGCGGTCGACGACCGCCGCGGCCTAGCTGAGCGGCGGCTCCTTCTCGAATGCGCGCAGCGCCTTCGAGAGTGCCCGCTTGGGGCCCGCGGGAATGGTGACGACGCGGTCCGAGGCTTCCACGATCAGCCGCTCGGGCGAGCCGGTGAGGTGGACCTGCTCCTCGTCGACCGAGAGCGGGCGGATGCCGGTGCGCGTGCCGCGGCCGGCAAGGGCATTGGTGAGACGGTGCAGCTGGCCGGAGGTCAGCGGGCAGGCGACCGACCAGTCGCCGTGCTCGACGACGAGCAGCGTGCTCAGGCCGTCGCGGCTGGGGATTGCGACGAGTGCGATGCGGCCAGCCGGGCCAACGGCGGCGTCAAGCCCATCGGCGGCGTCGGGGTCCACAGGCTCCACGAACGGCTCGCCGGCGCCCGGCGCAAGCGGGAACGCAGTGGTCGACGGAACCGCCAACGTGATGAGGGCGGTGTAAGGCAGGTCCTGGATGATCCGAGGCACTTTACGGAGCGCAGGCGCTAGGCGGCAGCGTCGGCGACCCGCAGCTCGGCCGCTACCCCTCCGTCATCGTCCGCGAACCGAGCACGCGCTGCACGGTCAGCTCGATCACCACTCGCTTGGGGTTCTCGCGCGGCGGCCGGTAGCGCACGGTGTAGCGCGCCACGGC
>JAEMRF010000271.1 GCA_016463515.1 Solirubrobacteraceae bacterium
TGCGTGACCGAAGTTCCGACAACGGGCCAATCTCCGGTGCCCCGGCCTGCTGCGACCATGCAGCAATCGATTGCTTGGCCCCACACGCCACCGGGGTGACCGCCGGTCTGGACCGCGCTGCGTTCGTGGCGCGGTTCGGGAGCGTGGTCGAACACTCGCCATGGGTGGCTGGCGCCGCCTACGACGCCGGCCCGTTTGCCGACCTCGCCCAGCTCCACGGCGCGTTCAGCACCGCCTTGCTCTCGGCGCCGGTCGAGCAGCAGCTCGCCGTCCTGCGCGCCCACCCGGATCTGGCGGTGGCCGAGCGCGCCGCCCAAGCACTCACCGACGAGTCTGCCCGCGAGCAGGCGGGCGCGGGCCTGGATCGCCTGGCCGACGAGGCTCGGCTGTCGCTCGCCGATGCGCTCACGGTCTACCGGGACCGTTTCGGGTTTCCGTTCATCGCGTGCGTGCGCGACCACGGCGGCGCGGGCCTCGCTGAGCTCGTCGACGCACGGCTCGGCTCCACGCCCGAGCAGGAGCTGGCCGTCGCGCTGGCTGAGGTCTCGTCGATCGTCTTCCACCGTCTCTCGGACCTGCTCGCAGAGGACCCGCGTTGAAACCCATCAGCCTCTCCACCCACGTGCTCGACACCGCCCGCGGGCGTCCGGTGGAGCGCGTGCCGGTCACGGTCGACATGCGCGATGGCGACGGCTGGACCCGGATCGGCGAGGGCCGCACCGATGAGGACGGGCGGGTTGCAGAGCTCGTGCCACCTGGTGCGGGGCTCGCGGCCGGGACCTACCGCCTCACCTTCGACCTGCGGGCCACGCCGTCGATCGCCGACGGCTGGTATCCAGAGGTGTCGATCGTGGTGGATCTCGACGACGCCGGCGGCCATTCGCACGTGCCGCTGCTGCTGGCGCCGTACGGCTACTCGACCTATCGCGGCAGCTGAGGCAAGCGCGCGATGCTGGCAGACGTCCTCACGACCCTGAGCGCCTGGAGCGCTGCTGGCGAGCCCGCGGCCATCGCGACCGTCGTGCAGGTGCACGGCTCAGCTCCGCTGCCCACCGGGACGGTGATGGCCGTGCGCGCCGACGGGGCGTGCATGGGTGGCGTATCCGGCGGGTGCGTGGAGCAGCAGGTCATCGAGGCCGCTCGGGATGTGGCCGGTGGCGGCGCGGCTCGCCGGTTGCGATTCGCGCCGACCGACGACCCGCTCACGAGCACCGCATTGCCGTGTGGTGGCGGCATCGACGTGCTCGTCGAGGCATGGGGCCCGTCGGCCGCGCAGCAGGCGTTTGCGGCGGCGGTGCTCGCCGGCAGCAGCGCCGTGCTGCGATCTGAAGCAGCCTGTGACCTCGGCCTCGTGTTGCATGTCGCGGCGCCCAAGCCGCGGCTGGTGCTCGTCGGCGCGGGGCTCGTCGCCGACGCGCTCGCCGGCCTGAGTACGGGCCTGGGTTGGGACGTCTCGGTGATCGATCCGCGGTCGGTCTTCGCCGACCGGACGACCGAGCAGGTGCTGGCCCGCTGGCCCGCGGAGGCGCTTGCGGCCGCGCCGCCGCTGGGCCCGGACGACGCCCTGATCGCGCTGAGTCACCATCCGGCGCTGGACGACGAAGCGCTCGCGGCCGGGCTCGCCTCCGGCGCCGGGTTCGTCGGCGCGCTCGGGTCGCGGCGCAGCCATGCCGAGCGCCTGGAACGGCTGCGCGAGCGCGGCGTGCCGAACGCCGACCTACAGCGGCTCGTGGCGCCGGTCGGTTTGGACCTGGGCGGGTGGTCGCCGCGCGAGGTCGCGCTCTCGATCGCCTCGGAGCTGATCGCGGTGCGCCATGGCCGCGGTGGCGGCCGCCTCGTCGACGCGACGGGCGCGATCCACGCCGGCTCCGGCCGGGTGCCTGCGGCGGCGCGTGAGGTTGACGGATGAGCGTCGCCGCGATCATCCTGGCGGCCGGCGCCGCGACGCGTTTTGGTTCGCTCAAGCAGCTCGCCGAGGTGGAGGGCGTCCCGCTCGTGGCCCGGGCGGTCGCGGCGGCGTCGGGCGTGGCTGTGCTGGACCCGGTCGTGCTCGTCGTCGGCGCGGAGGGCGAGCGGGTGGCCGCTGCGGTGCCCGAGGGCCGGCACCGCACCGTCACCTGCGAGGACTGGGCCGACGGCCTGAGCGCCTCGCTGCGCAGCGGCATCGTCGGCGCCGGACCCGTCGACGCCGCCATGATTCTCCTGGCCGACCAGCCGCTGGTCAGCTCGGCGCTGGTGCGGCGGGTCCTGGCCGACGGCATGCCGGCGCTGGCCAAAGGCATCCACGACGCGGCCCGGCCGGTCTGGGAGGGGCGCCCCGGTCACCCGGTCTTGCTCGGTTGGCGTGGACTCTCGAGGCACCGCGAGCTACGCGGCGACGTTGGGATCTCGTCGCTGCTGGAACCCGAGCGCATCCTGCTGCTGCGCTCGCTCGATGAGTCGCCGGTGATCGACGTCGACTACCCCCGCGACCTGCGCCTGGCGAGCAACATCGCGGCGCAGCGCGCGGCGGCTGCCAGGCGCAAATCCGAGCAGGCCGTCTGATGGACCTGGGCACCGTCGAAGAACTGGTTGCGCCGCGTGACCGGGCCGAGCTGCCGGCGTTTGCCGCTGGCGATCTCCTGCTGGCCGGCGGCACGTGGGTCTTCTCCGATCCGCAGGTCGGCGCGCGGCGCCTGATCGACCTCACCGCGCTGGCGTGGCCGTCGCTGGTCGACGTGCCGGGTGGCCTGGAGATCGCCGCGACCTGCACGCTCGCCGAGCTCGCGGCGGCTCCCGTTCCGACGGGGCGCCCGGCGCTGGAGCTGGCCCGGTTCTGCTGCGACGCGCTCCGGGGGTCGTTCAAGATCTGGAACGCCGCGACCGTCGGCGGCAACCTCTGCCTGGCGCTGGTCGCCGCGCCGATGGTCGCGTTCGTGGCGGCGCTCGAGGGCACGTGCACGGTGTGGACCCCGGGCGGCGGCGAGCGCGAGCTGGCGGCGGTGGATCTCGTCGTCGGCCCTGGGCAGACGTGCCTTGAGGACGGCGAGATCCTGCGGTCGATCACGCTGCCAGAGGCGGCGCTGGCGTCGCGCACAGCGGTGCGGCAGGTGTCGCTCACGACCTACGGCCGGTCTGCCGCGCTGCTCGTCGGGCGCATCGATGCCGCGGCGCAGCAGCTCGTCGTGACCGTGACCGCGTCGACGCCCCACCCCGTCCAGCTGCGTCTGCCGGCGGATGTGTCGGCCGAGGGGCTGCGGGCGGCGATCGCCGAGCGGCTTGGCCCGGGCGACTACTACGACGACGTGCACGGCGATCCGGCCTGGCGCCAGCACCTCACGGGGCTGCTCGCGGAAGAGATCCGTCAGGAGCTGGCCGCCTCGTGACCCCTGCCACGGCGATGAGTAGCGCCCGCGCTGCGTGCCCGAAACACATGACGCACGGCCCGTGCGGCGGCGTGCAGCCAGGCGGCGACTGCGAAGTCGGCGGTCCATGCTCCTTCGTGACCGACGGTGGCGACGCGCTCATGCCGCTTGCGCCCGTGGCGCCGCGGGGAGCCATCGGAGCTCGCTCGTCGCTCAACGCCGCCGCCGGCGAGCTGCTGGACCGGCTGTCGCAAGGCCGGTTCGTGGTGGCCGACCTGCCGTCGCCGGGGCCTCTGGTCGACGCCGAACGCGCGCTGGCGGCGACGGTCGCAGGGTCGGTCGACGCCGTCCTGCTGGGCGACGCGCCGTGGGCACGGCTGCAGCTTCCGCCCGCGCTGCGTGCCGGCCTGGTCGCCAGCGAAGGCGTGCGGCCGTGGCCTGGAATGAACTGCCGCGACCGCAGCCGGGTGGCGCTTGAAGCCGAGCTGGCCGCGCTCGACGGCACCGGCATGCCCGCGGTGCACTGCGTGACCGGCGACCACCCAGCGCTGGGTCAGCGCGCCGACGCCCCAGCGGTCTTTGACCTGGACTCCACCCAGCTGGTCACGCGCGCGGCGATCCAGACCGGGCTCGTGATCTCGGCGGCGGAGTCGCCGGAGTCGCCGCCGGTCGCGGCGCGCGCCGCCCGGGCCGCCAGCAAGGCCGCGGCTGGCGCAGACGTGCTGTTCATCAACCATTGCCGCAGCGTGGAGGCCGTCGCTGAGTTCGCGGCGCAGGTGCGCGAGCTCGCGCCAGGGCTGCGGCTGATCGCGTGCGTGCCGCTCGTGGTCTCGCAGGCGGGCGCCGACCGGCTGACCGCCTTCCTGCATGGGCCGCTCCCGAGCGAGCTGGCCGCTCCGCTCACCGCGCCCGACCCCGTCGCCGCAGGCATCGCCGTGTGCGTCGCGCACGCCGAAGCGCTCCTCGAGATCCCGCAGCTCGCCGGGGTCGACCTCTCGGCGCCGGCTGGCCCTGGCGAGGCCATGCGCGTGGCCTCGGCGCTCGCCGAAACTGGGCGGGCACTCAAGGGGTAAGCCCGTGGCGCGAGCCGCTCGCGGCCGCTCATCGGTGCGCTGACGGCCTGCAGCGGTGCATCGGTGGACCGCAATCTGATTGATCTTCCATCTGCTGCCCGACCTCTGTTGACCGC
>JAEMRF010000272.1 GCA_016463515.1 Solirubrobacteraceae bacterium
CTGGACGTCGTTCGGGCCGGCCGGTGCCGCGTTTGCGGCGGGCGCGAGCGCGAAGAGCCCGGTGGTAACGGCGACCGTGGCAAGGAGGCCGCTCGCGGCGCGGGCGGCGAGACGCCCGCGGGTGCGCAGGGCTGAGCCAGGTGTGGGACAGATGGCGGACAACGAAAGACTCCGGTCGTGACGGACAGGCACCACACGACCGTGCGGCGCATCACACATGAACACAACCTACCGAAGAACGGAGCGGTCAGGCGTCCCATGTTTGACCAGATCTTGCGTATGCACGGGCGAAGCGCCCGCGAAATCGCGCTTCTAGAGCGTCAAGCGGTACACGAGGTGCTCGCGGTCGAAGGCGATCGTGACGCCGTCCCGCTCGAACCCCAGCTTCTCCAGCACGCGGCGGGAACCCAGGTTTGGCTCCTCCACGAGTGCCCGGAGGCGCTCGATGCCCAGCTGATCGCGAGCTGCACCGACCCAGAGCCCCGCAGCTTGCGAGGCCACACCTCGCCCCCACCAAGCCTGCGCCAGGGTGTAGCCCATCTCGACTTCACCGTCGGCGGTGCGCGCCAGACCTGCATCTCCGATCACGACGCCGGTCGCCTTGTCGACGACAGCCCAGAACCCGAAGCCGTGCGTGCGCTGGTGCGCCATGTACTGGCGGATCATCGAGTCGGTCCCACCGATCGCCCGCACCGGTCCGTGCCCGACGTAGCGCATGACCGCCGGATCGCTGTAGACCGCGTGCGCCGCCGGGACGTCCGCCAAGGTGAAGGGCCGAAGCAGAATCGTGGCGCCGACGAGAGGGGACTGCACAGCCCTCAAGGTAGTGTGGCGCGGATCCCAGCGGCCGAGCGGTCCGGTCAACCCGGTTCTGCCTGCAAATGGCTGTCGGCGCCACCAAGCACTCATGCTCAGGTCGACGGTGAGACTGGGAGCGGATCCACGAGTTCGCTCTCGCTAGTAGCGAATGAGCGCGTGAATGGCGTCGGCTGGGGTGTGCTCTGCCAGCCGCGACCGGCCACCCAGGGCCTCGAGCTCGATCAGGAAGACGGCTCCGACCACCTCAGCGCCCGCGCGTGCCGCCAGCTGCGCAAGGGCGTCGACCGTGCCGCCGGTGGCCAGCAGGTCGTCGTGGATCACCACGCGCGCGCCCGCGAGCTGCTCAAACGGCGTGATCTGCAACTCGGCCTGACCGTATTCCAGGTCATACGCGTGCGAGATCGTCTCCGGCGGGAGCTTGCCCGGCTTGCGCGCCGGGAGAAAGCCAGACGACACCGCGCGGGCGATCGCTGGCCCGAACACGAACCCCCGCGCTTCAGGGGCGAGCACGAAATCGGGGTTCAGCGGCGCAACGAGCTCGCTCATGCCATCGATCGCGCGCCCGAGCGCCGGACCGTTCATGAGCAGCGGCGTGAAGTCGCGAAAGAGGATCCCAGGCTCCGGGAAATCGGGCGTGGATGTGATGAAGTCCTCGAGCTGCATGGGGTCAGTCTCCTCCAGCTGGGGCCCAGTTGCCTCGCCGCAGCGAGGCGGCGAGCACGACGGCCCACGCCTCTTGGAGTGGCACGGCGGTGCGGCTCGCCGCCGACAGGTCCTCCCCACCCTCGACCCATGGCGGCGGGTAGGCGTTGAACGCGCGTCCAGGACCGAGGACCGCGGACTCCTCGCGCCACGAAGCCCAACGCAGATCGGCGTAGAAGCCTTCAACGTCGCCGTCGAAGGCCCACTCCAGCAGCGCGGTGTACCCAAAGCCGCACGGCATCCACTCGAGGTCGTCGGGCGCGAGGTAGCAAATCTCGCCGACCTCACCCTCAGGTAGACCTCCACCGTTGAGCACGAACCCACCGCCCAAACGGTCGATAGCTACGACCAAAGCCCCAGGAATGGCTTCGAGCGCACCATCGACTCGCCCGTTGACGTCGCGGATCCCCGGTACGCCTTCTGCGCCGGCCCCCAGGAGCACCAGCCAATCGTCGACGGTAATCGCACCGACGTGACGGACGATGGCGCCGAGCGCCGTCTCC
This sequence comes from Solirubrobacteraceae bacterium, assembly GCA_016463515.1. Taxonomy (GTDB): domain Bacteria; phylum Actinomycetota; class Thermoleophilia; order Solirubrobacterales; family Solirubrobacteraceae; genus JAGIBJ01. The sequence continues at coordinate 2,025 of JAEMRF010000272.1, forward strand.
TCCCCCGCGCCCTCAAGCGACGCCAGCGCAGCCGAGCCGGCTGCGTCATCGGTCTCGGTGACCTCGACGAGATTGCCCGTGTCCTGCAGCCAGTCGCGCAGCGCCGACCACGAGTCGTCTTCGATCGGCTGCTCGGCTTCGTCGCTCACCACCACATCATGCCCGACGCACCGGGGGCACCTGCCCTGGACGAGCCGGGCACGGCCGTACACTCCACCTCCGAATGTCGGCCGCTCTGCCCTCCCCTGCCCCACCGGTGCGCCGAGCGCGCAGCGTGGCGCACGGCACGTGTGGCGAGATCGCGCAAGGCGTGCTGCCAGATGGCACACCGTTCGTGGTGACGTGCCCGATCGATCGCGGCGTGGCGGTCGAGGTCGAGGTCACCGCGGCGCCCTCGCTCACCATCGAAGGCCTTCCGCCAGGAGCGCAGTTCCTCGAACGCGCGCTGCGCCGCACCGCCGAGCTCGTCGAGCTCGGGCCATGCAGGATGCGCGTCGAGCACCACTCCGCGCTCTACGTAGGCAAAGGCATGGCCTCGAGCACCGCGGATATCGTCGCCGCGGCACGGGCCTTGTCGACGGCGGTGGGGCTGCCCCTGCGACAGGAGGAACTCGCGCACTTGGCTGCGTCGATCGAACCGACCGACGGCATCATGTTCGACGGGATCGCCGCGTCGAACCCCCGAACGGGCGAGCGGGTTCGCCGCTGGGACTGGTGGCCGCAGTACGAGATCGTGATGGTGATCCCGCCCACGACCCTCGAGACCTCCGCGGCATCGTTTGCGGGGCAGGACGCCTGGGCGGACGAGTACGCCCAGCTCCTGGCACAGCTCGACGCCGCCGTCGAGCGCCGAGATGCAGCTGCCTTCGCCGCGCAGGCCACCCGCTCCGGGCAGCTCAACGAAGCATTCGTCCCTAGCCCCGTGCGCGCGTTGATCGAGCCACGTGCGGCGAGCCTGGGCGCGCTGGGCGTCTGCACCGCCCACACCGGCACGGTCGCCGGACTGCTGTTCCCACACACGCGCGAAGGGCGCGCGTCCGCGAGCGCCGCCGCCCGCGAACTCGAGGCAGTCCTCCCGCGTGACCTCCAGGTCACTACTGCGCAGACCCGGCCTTGGCCGGTGGAGCGACCGGTGGTGCGCAGCCGCGAGCACCAGCGGCGAGCGACCGACTGATGGCCAAGGTGGTCGTCACCCGGCAGCTCCCTGCTGGGCCACTGGATCTCTTGACCGATGCCGGCCATGAGGTGCTCGTGCGGGAGTCCACGCAGCCGCCATCCTCGACGGAGCTGCAGGCGCTCGTCGCTGACGCTGACGGTCTGCTGTGCACGCTGACCGAGCGCATCGACGGTGCACTCCTCAATGCGGCGCCGAGGCTGCGTGCGATCGCAGTATTCGCGGTCGGGACCGACAACGTCGACCTGGAGGCCACTGGCGCCCGGGGCATTCCGGTCGGCAACACCCCGGATGTGCTGACCGACGCCACCGCAGACTTGGCGATGGCGCTCTTGCTCGCCACAGCTCGGCGGCTACCCGAGGCGGCCGCGAATGTAACGACCGGCGAGTGGACGACGTGGGAGCCGCTCGGCTTCCTAGGCCTCGAGCTCCGCGGCGCGCGCCTTTGCGTGGTCGGCGCGGGGCGGATCGGTCGGGCGACCGGCGAGCGTGCGGCGGCCTTTGGGATGCAGGTCGACTACGTGGGGCGTGGCGACGACCTGCACGCAGCACTGGCCCGCGCCGATGTCGTCTCGCTGCACGCACCGCTGACCGACCAGACGCACCATCTCATCGATGCGGCGGCTCTCGCGGCGACCAAGCGCGGAGCGATTCTGGTGAACACGTCGCGCGGTGGACTGGTCGATCAGGTCGCGCTCGCCGAGGCGCTGCGCTCAGGCCATCTCGCGGCCGCAGGGCTCGACGTGACCGACCCCGAGCCGCTTCCTGCAACGGATCCGCTGCTTACGGCGCCGAACCTGCTCGTGCTCCCGCACATCGGCTCGGCCACGCATGCCGCGCGCGAGCGGATGGCCGAGCGGGCCGCCCGCAACCTGCTCGCGGGCCTCGCCGGCGAGCCGATGCCGTGGCCCGTTACGGCCTCACGAGCACCTTGATCGCTTCGCGGTCGTCCATCGCCCGGTAGCCGGCAGGGATGCCGTCGATGTCGACGGTCTGGTCGAAGACGCGCCCGGGCTCGAGCGTGCCGTCGAGAATCTCGGGAAGCAGCTCTTCGATGTAGGCGCGCACCGGCGCGATGCCGCCACTCACGGTGATGTTGCGCTGGAACGTCTCGCCCGAGCCCGGGATCGACGCGGACTGCGGCACGCCAACGCGGCCGATCGCGCCCCCCGATCGCGCGATCTTGGTGGCCGTGAGGAACGACTCCTCGTAGCCGACGCACTCCAGCACCGAGTGGGCGCCGAGCCCGCCCGTGAGCTCGCGGACGCGCTCGGTGGCAGCTTTGCCCCGCTCGGCCACGACGTCGGTGGCGCCGAACTCGCGGGC
>JAEMRF010000273.1 GCA_016463515.1 Solirubrobacteraceae bacterium
TCGCTCCTTCAGGACGGCACCGACGGCGTGCTCATCGACGCCGGGCCGGCCGACGCTGGTCTCGTCGGGCTGCTGCGAAAGACGGGGGTGCGCCGACTGCGGGCGGTGGTGCTCAGCCACCCCGCAGCCGACCACGACGGCGGCGCTGCCGCAGTGCTCGAGGCGTTCCCGACCGATGTCGTCCTTGACGGCGGCGAACCCGGAGGCGGGCCCACCCACGACGCCGCGATGCGGGCCGCGCGGCGCCGCGACATCCCAGTGGCACCGGTGCGAGCTGGGCAGCGGATGCAGTTCGGCCGGGTCGTGCTGCGCGTGCGCTGGCCGACGGGCCCGGCGTCGCGGGCTCCAGGCGACCCGAACGACCGCGCGGCCGTGGTCGAAGCCCGGATCGGTGGACTTGATGCGCTCCTGCCCGCGGATGCAGAGGGCGGAGTGCTACGCAGCCTTCCGAATCTGAGGCCTACCGGCGTACTGATCGTGAGTCATCACGGCAGCACCGACGAGCACCTCCCGGCGGTACTGCGGCGCGTCAGGCCACAGCTGGCCGTGATCAGCCTCGGTGCTGGCAACTCCTACGGTCACCCGACGGCCGAGACCATTGGTGCCCTGCGCGACGCGAGGACCCCGACACTCCGGACCGACCAGGTCGGCACGCTCGACCTTCGCGCCGGCGCAAACGGGCGAGTCGTGATCCGGCACCCTCGCTGACCGACGCGTTGTGCGCCGGGCCTAGCCCACTTGGAATGCGTCGCTGTCGATCGGAACGATCTCCCGCCCCAGCGGCGTGAACGACACGGGAATCATCTTGAAGTTCGCGAGCCCCAGCGGGATACCGATGATGGTGATGCACATCGCGATGCCGGTGATGAGGTGCCCAAGCGCAAGCCACCAGCCGAACAGCACGATCCAGATCACGTTCCCGACGGTTGAGGCGGCGCCGGCGTCGGCGCGGCGCTCGATGCGACGCCCAAACGGCCAGAGTGCGAACAGCGCCATACGCCCTGACGCGATCCCGAACGGGATCGTGATGATCAGGATGAAGCAGATGACGGCAGCGACCGCGTAGCCGACGGCCAGGAAAAAGCCGCCGAAAATGAGCCAGATGAAGTTCAGCACGATGCGCACGTGCAAATCATCCCACCACGCCGCATTCTGCGGCGCGATCCCAGCGGATGACCGATCGCCGCTGCAGCGTGCGATCGCCCAGCTCAGCCGATCATCTTGGCCAGCGCCGACAGCTGATGCGCCGCGTCCTGCACCAGCGGCGGTCCATGGCCGAACGCAATCACCTTCGGTCGCAGCTCAGCCAAACGCTGGATCGAGCGGGTGACGGAGGCGTCGTCGGGGCGCAAGGCGGCAAGCGGACGGAAGACGCCCGTGCGCAATCTGTTGGAAACGCCGATGAGCGCGTCGCCAGCGATGAGCACGCCGTCGTGTTCGCGCCACAGCGAGTGGTGGCCGGGAGAATGGCCGCGGGTCTTGACGGCCACAAAACCACCGCCGACCTCGTCACCGTCATGCAGCGGCGATGCGCGAAGGCCGCGGTAGCGCACGAGCGCCCGCTGGACCGGAATCATCGGTCGGCCAAGCTTGATCGGCGGCGATACGCCCGCAGCCAAGTCGGCAAGGTCCGCGGCACCGCAGAGCACCTCAGCCCCCTTTTCCGCGGAGATCGCTGCGACCGTGCCGGCATGGTCGACATGCGCGTGGGTGAGCACGATCCGCTCGATGTCGAGATCGCGAAGCGCGCGCGATACCCGGCGGCGCTGGTGCGGCATCCCGGTGTCGACGAGGACGCGCTCGTCGATCAAATATGCGTTCAGGGCCGCGCGGGGCGCGAGCGACACTCGAATGACACCCTCGGCGATCGTCTGCATCGGCGGAGCGTACTTCGCTGGGCCGGGCGCCTCGACTCTCGGTCGATCGTGCCCAGCTTCGGCGCCGCTATGCGGCAGGCTGCTCGGCGAGGTACACGAGCGCGGCCTTCACCCGCCGGGCGACATCCGCCGCGTCGGTCAGGTTGAGCTTCAGGAAGATCGCATTGATGTGCTTCTCGACCGCCCGCTTGGTGAGCACGAGCTCATCAGCGATCGCCTGGTTGCTGTGGCCTCGGGCGATGAAGGTGAGAATCTCCCGTTCACGAGCCGTGAGCTCGTTCAGGAGCGACGCTTCCGAGCGCGCACGCGCGGCGAGCAGCGCCTCGACGATCTTGGCGTCCATCACGGAGCCGCCGCTGGCCACGGACTCGATCGCCGACACGAGCTGCCCCCGGTACTGGACCCGCTCCTTGAGGAGGTACGCGCGCCGGTCAGACCCGCCTTCGAGAACGGCCAGACCATAGCCAGGCTCGGCGTACTGGCTCAGGATCACGACGCCCATCTCAGGCCGCGTGGTGCGGAACTCGGCAGCCGCCTGCAGACCCTCGTCGGTGTGGGTCGGCGGCATGCGGATGTCGGTCACCACCACGTCGGGGTCGGTCTCGTCCACGGCCGCCATCAGTGCGTCGCGATCACTGCACGCCGCGACGACTTCGATGCCGTCAGCAGCCTCGAGCACTCGCAGGAGGGCCTCGCGGACCAAGAAGCTGTCGTCGGCCAGCACGACGCGAAGCGCGGCTGGTTCAGTCATGCGGGCGTAGCGATGGCTGGAGCGCATGGGATCGGGTCGGCACCCGCCCTGAGACCTTGGTGCCCGTGCCGTCTTCGAAGGTGACCTTGAGCTCCCCGTCGAGCGCAGCCATGCGGTCGAACATGTTCACCATCCCCGTGCCGGGAGTGACCGCCTCGCGCCGCACGCCGGTCCCGTCGTCCTGCACATCGAAGCGCAGCTCGTCGTCGACGAGCTGCAGGTCGATCCAGACCTGGCCGGCACCGACGGCGTGCTTGGCGACGTTCTGAAGCGCTTCGAGCACGCAGAAGTAGACCGCAACTTCCAGGTCGACGGGGAGGCGTCCGACGCCGCTGGAGCGCAGGCGTGCGGGGATCGCGCAGCGCGCCGCGGCTTCTCGCAGGGCGGCGTCGAGGCCGTGGTCAGACAGCAGGGGCGGGGTACTGCCGTTCACGAATGCGCGCAGTTCGGTGAGCGCGTCGTCGACGGCCCCGAGCAGGTCGTGAAGCCGAACCTCGCATTCGGCGGGCCGGTCCCGCACGAGCTCGGCGGCGAGACCCAGCTCGATCCGCAGTGCCACCAAGCGCTGCTGAGCGCCGTCGTGCAGGTCGCGCTGGATCTGGCGGCGCTCCTGCGCGGCCACCGAGAGCAGCCGCGCCCGCGACTCCAGAAGCTCGCGGTGAGCATCTGCAGCCTCCTGCCGAAGGACCAGGTTCTCGGCCGCCAGCTCGGCGAGTGAGCCGGCGTGGTCGATGCCCTGTGGGCCGCCGGTAGCCGCAGCGTCAGGCGGAGTTGCCCGATGGGCGACGCTGTCGGTTATCGGCTGCATTCCCCGGGGAAGGTACACCTCGATTGGGGCGGCAGCCATCCGTGGCTGTCCACTTGTCCAGGGTTTTCGAGCCGCAATGCCGCGCGGGGTTCTCCGCAACGGCTCAAAACGTCCTGGTCCGCGGCGAAACCCAGGAAACGGGTGGCGTGGGACCGCGGCTATGCGAGCGCTTTGCGCTTGAGCTGCTCGAATTCTTCGGCCGTGATGGCTCCCGAGTCCAGCAGCGACTTCGCGTGCGCAATCTCGGCAGCGGAGCCGGTTTCGGTCGACGCCACCTTGCGGATGTGCTGGTCGATCATCTTCTGCTGCGCGGCAACGGCTTCGTTGCGACGGACCGCCATGGAGTTGCCGTTCACCACCAGGTAGATCAGCACGCCGAACAGCGGCACCAGGAACAGGCCGAGGGTCCAGCCGGCCTTGCCCCAGCCGCCCACGTCGTGGCGAGAGAAGAGATCTCCGAACACGATGATCAAGGTCCAGAACCACATCATCCAGAAGAAGAAGACGATGATCGTCCCGACGATGTCGAGGAAGGGGTAATCCGCTGCAAGCACCATGCACGGCACCCTGGCGCGCCCCTGCGCGTGCAGCAAGGGTGCGCGCACCCCTCTTTGGCGGTGCTCTACCGTGGAGTGCTGTGGCGAGTCTGAAGCCTGCCTACCTGCTCCACGGAGACGATCACGGCAAGCTCGCCGAACGTCGCGCCAACCTCCGCGGCCTGGCCCAGCGGCTCGGCGCCGACCTGGAGTTCCTCGAGGGCGAGCGCTCCACGCCCGACGCGGCCGCCGCAGCCCTGGCGGCGCTCACGCTCGGGTCCGAGCACCGCGTGGTGATCGTCGATGACGTGCAGAAGTGGAAGGACAAGGACGTCGCCGCGCGACTCGTCCCCGCCCTGGCGCAGATCGACGCGACGACCACGATCGCGTTCTTTGCGCGCGAAGAAAAGAGCAAACCGGCACCGCCCTCATTGCTCGACGCCGTGGCGAAAGCTGGGGGAGACGTCGTCAAGGTTGCGCTTCCCGAGGAGAAGAACCTTGCCGGCTGGATCGTGCGCGAGGCGCAAGCCCGCCAGATCGAGCT
>JAEMRF010000034.1:0-14676 GCA_016463515.1 Solirubrobacteraceae bacterium
GTAGAGCGCCGGCTTCCCAAGCCTGAGGTCGCGGGTTCGAGCCCCGTCGCCCGCTCTGATCGAAACCCCTGCTCAGGCGGGGGTTTCGTCGTTCATGGCCAACGCGCGGCACGCCGGTGGTTGCCAGCTGTGCACGCGTGCCGCCCAGGAGCTCAGGGGTCGGCGCACGCACCATCGTCGGCAATGCCTTGGCTCGTGAGCCAGGCGGCGCCACGCTCGGCTGCCTCCGCGATCGCTGAGGCACGGCCGGTGCGCCACCAGTCGGGAGCGTCGCGCACGTTCAGGTGCGCCTCCCTCACGGTGAGCCAGCCGTGGCGCTCCAGGACCGGTCGAGGCACGGCGCTGCCTGCGTCATGTGCGGCCAGGATGCAGGTCCGGTCGTCGATCAGGCGCTGCAGGCCGTCTATGCGCGCATCGGCGCGTCGGCGGCTCGAGAACGTCATCGCCAGGTCGCTTGCCAGCTGTTCGCAGGTCGCCTGGATGGTGAGCGTGACGCTCTCAGCCACGAGGGCAAGAAAGTCCCGCGGGGCGGTGTCGGTGGTTTCGGGCGGTCCGTGGTCGCGAAAGATCAGTCGCTCTGACTTTCTGGGGGAGCGTCGGAAGGTGGGGTTGGGTGGGCTGGTCTCGGCAGTCAGCTGGCGCTGCAGATTTCCGGTTCGACGGAGGTACCTGCGTTGCTGGCCGATGGTGTGACCTTCGCTTGCAGTGTCCCCGCTTCGGGGTTACAACGACGTTGCACCAGGCACGCGCGATACGTCAGATTGTCGCCATGGGGGAGTGGGTTGCAATCGAGGCAACGGCTGACCGACGCGCGCATGCGCTGCGGTTGCAGCGAGCCCATGACCGGATGGCCTCTGGCGATACGCCCGACGACCGCATCCTTCGGCCCGTCGTCCGCCGCTCGTGGGAGCGGGCCGCTGCCGCGGGCGTCGACCCGACCGTTGGCCGCGCCCCGCAGCTGCTCGATCAGGAGGCGGTCGAGCTCCGGTTCGCTCGGCACCCGCTGGCGGCTGCCGTCCCTGTGTTGCGTTCTTTGCTGGCCGACGTTGGGGACCACGACCACTTGGCTGCGATCTTCGACGCCGACGGATCGCTGCTGTGGATGGAGGGGCGCCCCGGGCTGATGGCGCAGGCAGGCGAGGCCGGAATCGTCGTCGGGACGGGCTGGCTGGAGGAGCACGTCGGCACCAATGGCGTTGGCACTGCACTGGCTGAGCGTCACCCCGTGCAGATCTTCTCGGCTGAACACTTCGCGGCGGCGACCCATGCGCTCACCTGCACGGCGGCGCCGGTCCATGACCCGCTGAGCGGCGAGCTCCTTGGCGTGATCGACGTGACCGGGGGCGTCGCCGGTGCACACCCGCACACGCTGGCGCTGGTGTCGTTCGCGGCGCGGTCGGTCGAGCTCGAGCTCTTGCGCCGTATCCAGCGCGAGGCACGGGCGGTCATGTCTCGGCCTGCCGCTCACCTGCAGGTGCTCGGGCGCGATCGGGGTGTGCTGCGGATCGGCGGGCGTCAGCTGGAGCTCTCTCGCCGGCACACCGAACTGCTGTTGATGCTCGTGTTGCGCCCCGAAGGACTGAGTGCAGAGCAGCTCGCTCTGGAGGTCTATGGCGAGGGTGGTCGCCCCGGTACGGTGCGCACCGAAATGCACCGGCTCCGCGTGCAGCTGGGCGGGATCATGGGCGAGCGCCCCTACCGGCTGCTGCACACGGTGGAGTGCGACGCCAACGTGATCGAGGCACAGATTCGCGGCGGCGCGATCGGCGCAGCGATCGGGCAGTACGGCGGGCCCGCCGTTCCGCAGACGCAGGTGCCGCGGCTGATGGAGCTGCGTGACCGGATCGACGATGCGTTGCGGGCGGCCGTCCTGGCAGCCGGCGACTCCGACCTGCTGGAGCGCTGGCTGCGTACGCCGTCGGGTCGCGACGACTACGAGGCATCCAGGGCGCTCATCGCCAAGCTCGACCGCGCCGACCCGCGCCGCGCAGCCGAGCGCTCCCGTGTGCGCCGGCTCGCGCCGCTGCGCGACCGCTCATCGGCCTGAATCGGTCGGGCTCATACCCTGACCAACCCGCTTGGCGCGCCCGGTCGTCGGACGAACGTCCGACCGGCCGAACTTTGCTCACGCAGCGGTGCCCAGAACCGATCCTGTTCCGAACTGGTACTCACTGGACCAGTCACGACGCACATGACATCGCCTTTCCTCCGCCGCACCTACCTCGTTCCCGCGGTGATCCTGCTGCTGGGGCTGCTGTCGATCGGGCTGCTGGCCACGCTGCAGTCGCGGGCCGACACCGCCCGGTTGTCAGAGACGCAGGTCGCCCGCGTCACGGTTGCGCTTGAACGCCTCGGCGCCGCGCCGCGCGCGCTCGCCGGTGCTTCGAGCGTCGACGAGGCGGCCCTGGAACTCAAGCGCAACGAGGGCAGGATCGCCGAGGAGATGGAACTCCTCCTCAGCGCGGAGCCGCCACCGGCGCTGGTCAAGGCTGACGAGGCGATTCGCGCCACGCAGCCCCGCACGCGGGAACTGTTCACGCTGGCCGAACGTGGACAGCTGTTCACGAGCGCTGGGCAAGAGGCGGGCGCTCGCCAGGTCGCCGCGCAGCGTGAAGCCACGCGCCAGCTTGATCGCGCCGCCGAGGCCTACCGGGCGCAGGCCGAATTCGCTGGCTCCCAAGTGCTGCAGGGCACGGTGTTGACGGTGATCCTTCTGCTCTGCGTGTTCGCGTTCTTCTACACGCGATCGGTGCAGGAGCATCGGGTGTCGCGGCGACTGTTCGCCGAGAACGAGGTCCTGCTGGCGGCGAGCCGAGACGAGGCGCTGACCGACGCGCTGACCGGTTTGCACAACCGCCGAGCACTCGCCGAGGACCTCGAGGCCCAGCTCCCCAACGCCACCGATGACGAACGCGTCCTGCTTGCGCTCTTTGATCTCGACGGCTTCAAGAGCTACAACGACACCTTCGGTCACGCCGCTGGCGACGAGCTCCTGAATCGTCTGGGTCGCAACCTCACGAAGGCCGCCGAGGCCACCGGTGCCAAGGCCTACCGCCTTGGAGGCGACGAATTCTGTGTGCTCACCCAGCTTCCAGTCGGGGCCAAGGGCGACCGCAAGAGCGAGGAGCTGATCGAAGCCGCGGTCGACGCTCTCACCGACGAGGGCGAAGGTTGGGAGATCGGCACCTCCGTCGGCACCGTCTGGGTGCCCGGCGACGCGGTGGACGTCGAGGCGGCGTTGGTCCTTGCGGATGAGCGCATGTACTCCAACAAGGCCACCCGCAAGAACACGAAGTCGACGCTGCGTTCGCTGACCGACGATTCCGTACAGCGTGCCGAGGACGGCGAGGCCCTCGGACGGGTTGCGCAGATGGCATCGCTCATCGCCGAGCACCTCACGCTTCCCGAGGAAGAGGTCGACGCCGTGCGCATCGCGGCCGGTCTGTACGACATCGGCAAGACGGCCATTCCGGACTCCATCCTCACCAAGGAGGGTGAGCTCGACGAGAACGACTGGGCCTTCATCCACAAGCACACGATCATGTCCGGGCGGCTCGTCTACGCCTCGAGTGAGCGCGCACACGTGGCCGAGCTGGTGCGGTCGAGCCATGAGCACTTCGATGGCAAGGGCTACCCAGATGGGCTCGCAGGACAGGAGATTCCACTCGGTGCCCGCATCATCGCGGTCTGCGATGCCTACAACGCGATGACCTCCGAACGGCCATTCCGTAAGGCGATGTCGCCCGCGGTGGCGCTGCGGGAGCTCGAGAACTGTGCTGGCAGCCAGTTCGACCCCGTCGTGGTCGACGCGTTCTTCGCCAGCGCCGCTGAGCGAGCGGAGTCGCTGCAGGGCGCCAAGACGGCGCCCGTCGACCGCTGAGGGCTAGACGTTGCGAGCGGCCGAGCCGCCCGAGTACAGCAGGAACCACAGGCCCACGAGCACGAGGGCGATGCCGACCGAGATCACCATGACCTTGTCGAGCATGGACGGTTCCTCGCCGTCGCCCCGGACGCCATGCAGCCAGCGGGCGCGATCGTTGATCGCTTCGCCGCGGCCGTACTGCGCCGTGTACCGGTCGTCGAGGCGAGCCAAGAGCTTGCCGATCGCGACCATCGTGACCGGGATGCCGATCAGGATGAGGACCAGCGACCCCATCGCGGTCTGCGACACGGCGGAGTTACGCCCCGCGAGCCACAGCCACAAGACCGGGGCGCCAAGCCACATGCCCATGCTCCCGAGGAACATCAGCGCCACAAGACCGAACTGACGTAGGCGACTCGTTGGATTCACGGTGCGCAACTTTAGCGCCCGGCAGGCGGCTCTGCGACCTTCGTCACATTTGGCCCGTCAGCAGGGGCGAATTCGCCGGTGCAACGCGTGTGCAGGCGCGTTGACCGTCGCGTACGGCGGGGAACCTCTGCGATACTCGCGGGCGTGCAGGTCTCCCGCTCTCGCCGCCGCACCGTCCGCTTCGTCGTGGCTCTCACGCTCGCAGTGGCGCTCTCCGGCGCCCTCGTCTACACCACGTTCTCGGTCGCCAGCCCCGAGCGATTCCCGTCGCAGATCGCGACCGCCGCAGATCCCGAGCAGACCTACCGCGTCGGTGGTCACGTGATCGCCGGCAGCGTCTCTCGCAAGGAGGGCGTGCTGCGCTTCAAGCTCGGTCACCCCGGTACCGGCGCCGGTGAGCCGATCAACGTGGTCTACAACGGCACCGTCCCGGACCCGTTCCGCGAAGGGCGTGACGTCATCATCGACGTCAAGCAGGGGGCAGGCGGCGAAGCTGCGCAGTTCGTCGGGCAGGGCAACTCCCTGGTCACGAAGTGCCCGTCGAAGTTCAACGGCGAGCCCTTTGATCAGAATCGGCCTGCCGGCGCCGAGCAGGTCGACGGCCCAGCCGCGCCCGCTCCGGCCGCCAGCTAGCGCCCAGCACCGATGGACGTCGTCGGCCGCGCCCTTCTGATTCTCGCCCTTGGCGTGGCGATCTTCGGATCGTTCGCCGGGCTTGCCGCCGCACGCGGTGTGGGGCCAGCGGGCCTGCTTCCAGCAGCACGCCGCGCCGTGTTCGCGGTGCTCGGGTTGTCGCTGGGCGCGTTCGTGCTGCTGGAGATCGCGTTCATCCAGAACGACTTCCACTACACGGTGGTCGCCGGCCACGCCTCGCTCACGACGCCCCTGGGCTACCGCATCGCGGCGCCGTGGGCGTCGCAGGAGGGCTCGCTGCTGCTGTGGCTCACGCTCCTGGCGCTCACGTCGACGATCGCGATCCGCTCGCTGCGCGGCCGCATGCGCGAGATCGAGCCCTACGCCATCGCCGTGCTGCTGCTGTTGGCCGCATTCTTCGCGGCGCTGCTGGTGTTCGCGGCGAAGCCGTTCGCGACGACGGCGATCGCTCCAGATGATGGGGTGGGGCTCAGTCCGCTGCTGCGCTACCCGACGATGATGATCCACCCGCCGCTGCTCTACAGCGGCTACACGCTCTTTGCCGTTCCGTTCGCCTTTGGTCTGGGCGCACTGGCGGCCGGCCGACTCAGCGGCGACTGGATCGTGCACACCCGCCGCTACGCGCTCATCGCGTGGCTGCTGCTCGGCACCGGGATCGTGCTCGGGTCGCGCTGGTCCTACGCCGAACTTGGCTGGGGCGGGTATTGGGCGTGGGACCCGGTCGAGAACGCGTCACTGATGCCGTGGCTGACGGCGACCGCCTTCCTCCACACGATCGTGGTGCAGGAACGCCGCGGGCTGCTGAAGACGTGGAACATCTCGCTGGTCCTCGCGACCGGGCTGCTCTGCCTCCTGGGGACGTTCCTCGTTCGCTCCGGGATCCTCTCGTCGATCCACGCCTTCGGCGCATCAACGGTGGGTCCTCCGTTCCTGGCCCTCATCGGCACGCTGCTGGCGCTGAGCATCTGGCTCGTGATCAAGCGCCGCAAGATGCTGGAGCCCGAGGGCGAGATCGCCACGCTGTCGAGGGAGTCGGCGTTCCTGCTGGGGAACCTGGCGCTCATCGTGCTCGTCGTCGTGATCATGTGGGGCACCTTCTTCCCGATCATCTCCGAGGTCTTCGCGGGTGACCGCTCGGCCGTGTCGACGGTGTGGTTCTCGCAGTACGCGATGCCCTCGGCCTTTGCGATCGTCGCCCTCTCGGGCCTCGCGCCCCTGCTGCCGTGGGGCCGCGGCCGTTGGGGCGCATTCGGGCGGGCGACCCTGTTGCCGCTGGCGGTCTCGCTCGTGGTGCTCGGTATCACCGTCGCGGCCGCAGGGACCGACAGCCCCGCGGCGCTGCTGATGGCGTGGATCTGCGCGTTCACGATCGTCTCCGTCGGGCGGGAGTTCTGGATCGGTGCTCGCGCCCGCCGCGCGCTCACCGGTGACGCGCCCCTCAAGGCGCTGGGCGGCGCGATCGGCGGCAACCGCCGGCGCTACGGCGGCTACCTGGTGCACGCCGGGCTGGCGATGACGCTGCTCGCGGTTGCGGCATCGACCGCGTTCGACACCACGCGCCAACGTCCCCTCGCGGCTGGCGAGCGGTTGCAGCTTGCGGGCGGTCGCGAGCTGGAGTTCGTGCGCCCGACAGCCGAGATCATCCTGGACCGCAACGACCGCGTCGAACGCATCGAGTTCGGCGCCGTGATGCGGGTCTGGCGCGACGGCAAACCCGCTGAGACGCTCGAACCCCGTCACGACTTCTACCCGTCCATCGCTTCTTTCCGCTTCGGTCCGGTGGGGCGGTTCTTCGAAGGCGAGGAGACGAGCGAGATCGCGCTGCGCAGCCAGCCCCAACGCGATCTGTGGGTTGCCGTGACACCGGACTCCGACGCCATCGTCGCGCGGGCCAAAAAGGTCGATGCGGGGTTCAAGGAGCTCGTCAGTAGCCAGCAGCTCGGCGTCGACGTCCAAGCTGCGCTGCTGGCCAAGTCGCTGCAGGGCATCGTGGACCAGCACCTCGCCGCAAACCCGCCGGTGATCGTGCGGGCGATCGACGCGCCCGGCGTGTTCTGGGTGTGGATCGGTGCCGGCCTGATGGGCCTCGGCGGCATCCTGGCCGCGAGCCAGGCGTCGGTGGCGCGCTCGCGCCAGCGCGCGGCCGCGCTGGCGCGCGTCGGCCAGGAGCTGGGGCGCGCCTGAGGCGCACCGGCCCGGGCCGCCGAACCGGGGTTGTTTGGCGGCCCCACGCTCCAGAATCCAGCTCGTGAAAGGTCGTTCTCCGCGGCAGGCGCTCCGCCCGCTCTTGTTCGTCCTCGCGCTCGGCTGGGTCCCGTTCGTGGTCCTGTGGGCCGTTGACCTCGATGTCGTCTGGGTCGCCCCGAGTGCCCTGGCCTTTCTGCCCTATGCCGTGCTGGGAACCTCCGTCGTCCTGATTGCAGCGTTGGTGGCTCGGGCGCGTGTGGCGGCGATGGTGGCGGCCGTCGGGCTGGCCGTACTCATCGTTCCGCGCGCCGAGCGGGTCGTCGCCGACGAGCAGCCGCTGGCTCGGGGTCCCGAGCTCATCGTGGCCACGAGCAACGTCCTCTTCGGCGACGGTGACGCCGAAGCGCTCATGCGACTGGTCCGCGAGGAGCGGATCGACGTGCTGGCCTTGCAGGAAGACACGCCTGCATTCACCGCACGGGCCGAAGCGGCGGGCCTCAGCTCGCTGCTGCCGCATGACGCCGCCCATCCTGAGCCCGGCGCACGGGGCACGTCGGTCTACAGCCGCTATCCGCTCCGCGAGATCCCGCCGGCCGACGGCGACCTGCGCTCCAGTGGCGGCGTGATCACCTTGCCGGGCGGCACTGGCGTGCAGGTGCGCAGCGTGCACCCACCGCCGCCGTTCAATGCTCAGTATCTCGATGGGTGGAAGCGCCGCATTGCCGTGTTGCCGGGTCCCGCCGATGCGGGTGTGCCGACCGTTCTGGCCGGCGACTACAACGCCACGCTGGACCACCACCCACTGCGCAGGTTGCTGGCCCGCGGCTATCGCGATGCTGCCGAGCAAACCGGCGATGCCTGGCGCCCGACTTGGAGCGGCAGCAAGGTCACCACCCTCACGATCGACCACGTGCTCGTGCCGCGAGGCGTGGCCGTCGAGGGGGTCACGATCCATCACCTGCCCGGTTCTGATCATGATGTGGTGGTCAGTCGACTCCGGCTCCCCCGCTGACGCCTCGCCCTTGCTCCTGCAGTTCCTCATCGTCATGGCGATCGCCGCCGCGGTCGTCTGGTTCGTTTCCGCGCCACTGCGCCGCGGTGCCGTGTCCCTCGCGGACGCCCAGATCGATCCACGCCTCCTTGCCGAACGCGATCGGGCGCAGCTCGCCAAGGACCGCAAACTCGACGAGATCCGTGAATTGCGGGCCGATCGGGCCGCTGGGAAGATCACCGAAGCCGACGCTGCACCGCTCGAGCGCGAGCTGCGTTCGCAGGCTGCCGACTTGCTGCACAAGCTCGACGACGCCGAGGCCGCGATCGATGAGGCGCAGTCCGCGCTGGACGCCCGCAAGGGCGAGAGCGCGGGCACCGACGAACGTCCGCTACCCTAGGGGCCTCATGGAATCAGCGCTTCAGATCCTCCAGCTGATTCTCTCGATCGGTCTGATCGGGGGAATCCTCGCCCACGCGGGCAAAGATGGCGGCCTCTCCGGCGCGTTCGGTGTCGGCTCGGGCTCCGGCTCGCTCGGTGGCGGCTCCATGATGGAGCGCAACGTGACCCGTTGGACGATCGCGCTGATCATCCTCTGGGTGCTGAACACCATCGCGCTCATCAAGCTCGCCTCTTCCTAAGGCGAGTCGCCCCAGCGCGGCCCTCTGCGGTCCGCGCCCTCCGCGGCGTTCAGACGAGCACTCGCACGCCAGCGGTCAGCGCCGTCGGGCACGATGTCGCCGTGGTGCGTTCGGGCAGACGGTCCAACCTGGCGACGAGCTCTGAGGCGGTCGTGAGGCCGTCGATGCTGGCCACCACGTCGGCGACGTCGCCGCTGAGGAACACGTCGCCCAAGAGGCGCACCGGTGTGCCTCGGTCGACCAAGTAGGCGGCCCGCCCAATCGCGGTAAAGCGCGTGGAACCCGGTCCCTCCGGCGCCACTTGATCGACGGCCCCGATCACCACGCCGTGGTCGACCGGCATCAACAGCGACTCGACCGACGCAACGTCTCCGCCAGCCAGCAGCAGATTGCGTGGGGCTGCGCCCGACGGGGTTCCCCCGAGCTCTCCCGCATGCCCAGTCGAGGCAGGCAGGCCCGCCTCTGCAGCCGAGCACGTGTCGTGGACCGTCTCGGCGAAATGCCCGTCGTCGATGAGGGTGACCGGGCAGGCGGCCGCACCTTCGACGTCGATGGCGCGGGCCAGCGTGTGGAGATAGCGCGGCGCGTCGGTCAGCGTGACGCCCTCGGGCGCGACTGGCAGCCCAGCGCGCCCCGTGTACGGGCTCATGCCGACGGCGTGGCTGTGGCCGGTCAGCGCGGCGCGGCCGAAGGCAACCAGGAGGGGCGCAAAGGCGGGCGCGAGCAAGATCAGCGGCTCGTGAGCTCCGAGGAGTTGGGGGCGGCCGCTGCGGTCGAACGGCAGCGCCAGTGGCGTGGCTCGCCGGCCAATGTCGTCGGCTGCGAGATCCGTGATCGACGGCGCGCTGCCCTGCGCATAGCCCACGAGCCGTCCGTCACCATCGACCGCCTCAGCGACCAGCTGGACCCCAGTGCGCCGGTCCGTGGCGTCGCCACCGCCGCTGCGGGCCACGGCAAGCTCGATCGTCTCCGATCGCCACACGGCTGATCGGTCACGCCCGACCGCCATTCCGATGGCTGCCGCCGCCTGCCGTGCCGCGCCCGCGGCATGGATGGGGTCAAGCGCTGCCGTCGGTAGGTCGAACCCCTCATGGCCGGCGCCGTGGCCCACGTCGGGCAGGGGGCGCAGGTCGGTCCGCGCGGCTGCGGCCTGCGCGTGGGCTTGCTCGGCCAGCGCCTGCAGCTGTGCGCCGGAGCTCGACGTTGAACAGCGTGCAACGCCGATCCGGCCTGCGCCGTCGCGCACCATCAGCCGCACGAGGAGGTCGAACGTGCGGCGCGGAGGTGCGCACGCTCCGTCGGGCGTGGCCCGCACCGTGAGCTCGCGCCGCAGCGACACGCTGGCAACGGCCTCTTCTCCACCGGCTTCCGCGGCGCGGCGCGCGAGATCTGCCAGGTCGAGCGCCATCTGCGGCGCACGTTATCCGGCGTGCCCCCGGACTTACCAACCAGCGACGCCCGCCCGGCCACCCAGTGAGGGCAGCCGGACGGGCGTCGTGGTCGGGGTTCAGGCGGCGGTCAGCGCACGGTCACGCTGCCGGCGGGCTTCGTGGTCACGTTGCCGCCAGCGTCGATGACCGTGATCGTGACGGCGTAGATGCCCTTGGGGAGCTTGCTCACCTTCAGCGACCAGGCGCTGGTGCCCTTGGCGACGACCGTGAGCGGCGAGCCTTTCGGCAGGGCCTTGCTCAGCGTTCCGTTGCCGGTCACGTAGCGGTACTTGCTGCCGGACTTCTTGGAGAGTCCGACCTGGACCGACTTCACCGCGGCGCCGCAGCCGGTGTCGGCGGCTTTGCCCGTGATGGTGAGGGTGCGCCGAGCGAGCTTGCGCGAGAGCACCTTGCCCGTTGGAGCCGCCGCGTCGATGCAGGCCGCGCCGAGCTGCGCGGAGGCGCCGAGCTCGATCACGTCAGGCGCCGAAGCGGGGGAGACCCGCGCGGTGCTGGCGATCGTTGAGGCCAGTGCCGCGGTGGAGCTGCGGCCGGTCAGGACGGTCGGGCCCGTGGCAGCCTCCTGGAACCGCACGTCGGCGAGCTGGATCGCGCCGGTCGACGGGAAGCCCGCCGCACCGAAGACGAACGACACCTTGCGAACGCTGGTCAGGTCAATGCCCTGCGCCGCGAAGTCCGCCAGCGGCACGCGCAGCTGGTTGAGCACGATGTGCACGCGGGTGGTGTTGTTGCCGGTCGTCTGCTGCAGCGCGGTGCCATAGCGCTTGTCGGCGGCGGAGACCGTCGCCGACTTTCCGGCCGCATCGGTGAGCACGATCTGGAAGTCCTGCGTGGTCAGCGCCGGGTTCCAGAGCGCGTCGGGGGTGCGCTCGGGGTTGCGAGTGTCGAAGAAGTTGACCGCGGCCCCGAGGGACAGCGCCTTCAGGTCGCTCACGTCGCCTTCAGCGGCGGGGATACGAGTCTCGAGCACCGCAGGCTTGCCGGTCGCGGCGACCGGGTCGTCCCACGCCACGGCGAGCTGCTCGCCGTAGGACTCGTTCACTGGTGCGTTCTCGCGCCGCGCCGACTGGCCGCCGAGCGCATTCGGCGCTGGCAATGGGCACGCCTTGGGCGCCGTCGGAAGACCGACCGTGCCCACCGTTGAGCGCTGGAAGTGGTCTGGCTCAGGGTTGCACCAGTCCAGGCCGCTTTCGGTCTTGGCCGGGCGGGGGCTCACGCCGCCGTTGTCCGGGTAGGGATTGGAGAAGCCCGAGGCCGTGATCGCAGTGCCCAGTTCCGAGGTCGTCAGCGGAGCGTCGGTATCGGGGCCGATCACGTCGGTGCGCTCGGTGGCGGCGGCGAAGTAGCTCGTCTGCAGGTACTCGTTGCAGGCGATCCGCGTGCCGGTCGGGCTGGTCGGGCAGGCCGACGCCGGGAGGTTGTTGCTGCCGGCCTCAGCCCGCAGCTCGCCGGTCATGTAGGGATCAAACGCGATCTCGCCACCGATGTAGCGGCGGAAGAACGCCGACATCGTGGCCAGGCCAGCCTTCTCCTGATCGCCCATCAGCGCCGGATCCGGGGAGAACGCCGTCGAGCGCTCGTAGGTGGCCAGGAAGCTGTTGGCCTTCTGCGTCACGTTCACCACGCCGGTGGGATCGACACCACCCGAGAGGCGGATGCTCGTGTCGTTGACCGGGTTGCGGCGGTCAGCGCCGCAGGCGGGATCGCTGACGTTGAAGGCGTCGTCGGAGTCCGCTGACCACACCGAGTTGTAGTTGCCGTGGTTGGCCCCCAGGTGGTACATCTGGATCTTCGGATACGGGTCGCCCGGCATGATCCGCTGGGCACGCTCATAAAAGCGCGCGCCCTGCAGGTTCGAGACGTCGCCGTCGCAGGCCGGCAGGATCGTGAGGTACGCCGCGCCGTATGGCGAGCGCCGCTCGTAGTCCACCGGGGCCAGCGAGATCACGCCCGCGACGTTGTAGCGGCGGCCCGGAGCCGGACGCGTGCGGTTGTAGTCCATGAAGCTCGTCACGGCATCGCCGCCGCGCGAATGGCCCATCAGACCGACGCGCGAGAAGTCGAGCTTGCCAACGAGCGCTGCGCCGACGTTGTGGTCGGTGTCGTCCGGGATGACCGCCTCGTTGGCGGCGTAGAGGCCGTCGAGCTGTGCAGCGATCATCAGGCGTCGCTGATGCATGCCCTTGGCGCCGTTGTCCTGGAACGACATCAGCTGGTCCTGGTCGATCGACGCGACCGCGTAACCCCAGGTTGCAAGGTTCTCAGCCAGGTAGCTGTAGCCCTGGTCGTTGCGGTTGAAGATCGTGCAGTTCGGTGCGGTGCCGCCAGCGCCGCCCTGCTGGCACCCGCCATGGTTGCCGTGCACGAGCACGATCACCGGCGCAGGCTTGCCGAGGTTGCTGGGGTAGTACATCGACCCACGGACCTGCAGCGTGGTCGCCGCACTCACGCCGGTCGTGGGGCCACCGGTGGAGCTGGGCTCCTGCAGGTTGACGGTGCCGACCTTGTACTGGAAGAAGGAGCTGGTCGCGTAGGGGCCGCGCTGGAGCGGGTCCGGGGCGGCAGCTGTGGCGGCGTCCGGGAGGCTGGCAAGTGCCAGGCCCGCGAGGCAGAAGCTCGCGAGTCTCTTGAGTCGTGGCGGGATGGGGGCGGGGGTCACCGTGTCTCCGTCGATCGTCTGGTTGCAGTGGGCGCCAAAGCCTGAGGTTGCTGCGAAAAACGCTGAAATCTCGGGTTCTGGGCACTCGCGCCATCCGGCCGATCGGGCCGGTGCACACCACTACCGTCGAGGATGAAAGGGGGGAACTCGAGCGGCCGACGGAGCGTAGGTCGCGGACTTAGTTGGACGGTTGTACATGCGTCCAACGATCGAGCTGATGACTCTGGACGCCGGTCCAAGAAAGTGGACAGGAGTGACTGGTTTCGTACCGGGGGCTGCCGCACGCCCTCCCCCTTGGGGCCCCTCACGGGCCCGACGGGCACGCGGTCCCGAGCCTGAGTGCCTCCTTCACGGAGGCACTTGGGTTGGCCCCTCATCCCCCCATCAGTGAGCCGAGGTTCCCCCGCCCATGACTCCAAGACCTCTCCAAATCGCGCGCCGCGCTGTGCTCCTGGCTGGTGTCGCAGCGCTCATGCCGGCGGCCGCGCAGGCCTCGACGTGGACCGTCGACGACGACGGCGTGCAGTGCCCATCCGCTCCGTTCTCCTCGATCCAGGCAGCGGTTGACTATGCCGCGCCCAACGACACGATCATCGTGTGCGACGGCCTCTACCAGGAGAGCTCGATTCCAGCCAACGGCACCTACAGCCCTGCAGCTGCTGGTTCGCGCAACGGACTCACGATCCAGAAGCCGGTCACCATCAAGGGCACCGGTGCCAGCAAGGTGACCATCGAGCCTGACCCGGCTCTGGGCGAGTCACTCGCGGGCGCCACCCCGAACCTGCGTGACGGCGGTGGCAACGTCATTTCCGTCGTGCGCCAGTCGCTGGGATCCTCCGACGACAACGAGCAGACGGTCAACATCTCCGGCGTGACCGTTCGCTCGCCGTACTCCTATGCGGAGGCGGGCGTTGCCTACTTCAACACCTCTGGCGCGATCGTGAACTCCGTCGTCGGTCCGCTGCGCCGCGCCAATGCCGACGAAGCAATGACGCGCCGCCCCTACGGCTGGGGCGTCGTCATGACGAACTTCCAGCAGGGGGCTGGTCCGGGGAGCGGCACGGTGCGCCGACAGGTCTCGGTCGAGCGCTCAGTCGTCACGGGCTACCAGGCTGGCGGCATTCTGTTTGACGGCGCACGCGGCGCCGACGGCACGCCAGAGAGCGCAGCCCGCGCTGGCATCACGATGTATGGCTATGTGAAGGACTCCGAGATCACCGGTGGCGGCGAGTCGGTGGAGTTCGGCCAGACCGGCGTCAAGTACTTCGCAGGCGTGCGCGGTGGCATCTCAGGCAGCCTGATCGAGGAGAACCTCGCCACCGCGACGACGCCCACGGCGTTCACGTCGTATGGCGTGTTCCTGCAGGATGCCGAGACCGGGGCGGACGTCGATGTGCCCGGAGCCCGCGCGCTCACGGTCAACGGCAACGCCTTCATCCGCAACCGCGTTGGCCTGTTCAACGCCGATCTCGCCGGGACCGCCGTCGCATTGGCCGCGCCCGTATCGACCACGGGGAACTGGTGGGGCTGTGCGGCAGGGCCGCTCCCGGGCGCAAGCTCGATGTACACCAACAACAACGCCCGGTATGGCTGCCAGGGCATCTCGGGCGATGACGCTGGCACGCCGGCCGCGCCCAGCGTCGAGCTCGGGACCATCAGTACCGTCGTGCCCACTGCGTTGCCTGTGCCCGGGAAGGTGACCGACGCGGCCCCGACCGTTGCGTTTGCTGAACCGACCGGCATGCCCGAGGTCAAGCTCGGCGACACCATTTCGCCGGTCATCGTTGCTGGTGATGACTTCG
>JAEMRF010000034.1:14776-16021 GCA_016463515.1 Solirubrobacteraceae bacterium
GAGGTCAAGCTCGGCGACACCATTTCGCCGGTCATCGTTGCTGGTGATGACTTCGGGATCTCCTCGGTCGCGCTCGCGGCAAATGGTGCGCCGCTTGCCACTCTGGCACGGGCTCCGTTCGAGTTCGCCTGGTCGCCGTCGGCAGCCGACGCTGGCAAGACGGTGACCATGACGGCCACGGCCACGGACTCCGCCGGTCAGACCACCGTCGCATCGCTCGCGGTCAAGGTGGCGCCGTTGCCCGTCGGGCCGCCAGCCGTCAAGCCTCCGGTGAACACGGCGCTCCCGATGATCATCGGCGACGTCACAGTGGGCGATACGGTGAGCTGCGTCCCCGGGACCTGGCTTGGTGAGCCGACCGCCTACGGATATGCGTGGCTGCGGGCCGGCGCTCCGATTGCGGGTGCCACCGGTGCGACGTATCTCGTGGCCAAGGACGACACGGCCTCGCTGCTGAGCTGCCGCGTGACCGCGACGAATGCCGATGGAGCTGTGGCTGCAGCCAGCACTGGTCGCCTGGCCTCGTTCCCGATCGATGCAGCCGGCGACGACGTCGAACGTCAGGTCGGTCCGGGGATCGTGACCCTCTCCAAGAAGGTCACCGCTTCAACGAAGACCGGCAAGGCCGCGATTGGCGAGTTTGCATGCCTGCGCGCACTGGCCTCGAGTTGCACCGTGACGGTCACGGGGTCGGTCAAGATCGGCGTGCGGAGTTACTCCTTCTCCAAGGTCACCGTGACCGGAGCCGGGACGCTCAAGCTGGAGATCGTGCTGAGTGCCTCGGCCCGAACGGCGCTGAGGCGACGCAGCGGGAAGCTCTCGTTGACCATCGCCGCGACCGACCAGACCGGCTTCAAGAGCAGCTGGAAGGCCTCCGTGAGCGTGAAGAAGAAGTAGCCGCGACATGATTCGCTAGACGGACGTTCGGCAACTGAAGCGTCCCGAATGTATGAATTCAAGGGCCCTTCGCGTCCTCCTACGGGAGGACGCGAAGGGCCCTTTGTCGTTGAAAAGTCCCGCAAGCGCGGGGCTGTATAGCAAGGTCGACAAATGGTGTGTGTAGCAACGGTCACACAAGCTATGTAACGGGTGCGACAGAAGCGGCGGAAACGCTGCCGATCTTTGACGTCAACGCCGGGAACAGGCCCGGCGGGGACACCAAAGGACACGCGACATGTTCGCTTCTGCCACTGCCTCGACCATCCCGACCGCCCCGGGGATTCGCACCGCTGAAAGTCGCCCGCA
>JAEMRF010000034.1:16121-17778 GCA_016463515.1 Solirubrobacteraceae bacterium
CGCAGCAGTCCGCTGCGGTTCCCACCACGCACCAAGGACCACCCCATCATGTTCTCGCTCACTGCCCGCCGCTGCTCGACCACGACCGCGCTCATCGTCGGTTCGCTCTTCGCCGGTGGACTGACGGCCGCCTCGGCCGACGCCGCCACACCTCGCTCGGCGACCACGAACCTCGCCGCCGCGCAGATCGGCCCGAGCGGGCCTGGCCAGATCGCGGCACCACAGGTCGACACCCCTGATCCGCCCGCTCCGGCTCCGGTCGCCGGCGGCAACGCACTCGCCGGTGAAGCCCCGATCAGCCTCTCCACGCTCACCTCGCGCATCGAATCGGCGCTCTCCGTCAACGGCGGGCCGACGGGCTGGGCCTACAGCGTGAGCAAGGGCGACCAGAACGTCGGCGGCAACTCCGGCGGATTTGCGCGCCGTCCGAGCGACCAGAACAACATCCCCGGCGGCCTCGCCTTTGGCCAGGGCACGCGCATCCAGCTGATGAGCGTCACCAAGCCCATCACCGCGATGGCCATCGTTCGTGCGCTCGACCTGGCACCGAACGTCGATGTCGATACGCCCGTGTCGGCCTACCTGCCGGCCGGTTGGGCCAAGGGCCCCGGCTTCGCTGCGAACTCCGCCAGCCCAATCACCTTCCGCCACCTGCTCACCCATACCTCGGGCGTGCTGCAGGAGTTCCAGGATCCGGCCAACGACATCAGCAGCTGGGGCAACCGTTGGGCGAGCCTGCAACCGCTCGTGGCCAATGGCGCCAGCCCGAATGTGGCTGCCGGCGAGCAATACAAGAACGCGAACTACGCACTGCTCCGTGTGTTGCTCCCCAAGCTGTGGTCGCTCGCTGACGGCCCACAGACGGCGACCACCGAGGCCAACCACGGCTACCGGTTCCTGTCGTACGTCAACACGCGGATCCTCGCGCCGGCTGGCGTGAACGAGACCTCGTGCTGGGACAACAACGACTTCGGCAACACGTTCGCCTACAACCGCACGAACGTGCTGATCGGCGGCACGCCCCTGGGCTACGCGGACGACACGCGGAACGAGTGCGGCGGTCACGCTGGTCTCTTCCTGAGTTCCCGCGATCTCGTCAAGGTGACCGCCACGCTGCGCGAGTCCACCAAGATCATGTCGCAGGCCGCACGCAACGAGATGTTCGCTGGCCGCCTGGGCTGGTCGACGGGTTCCAACCGCGCCGGCACGAGCAGCGCGAACGTCTGGTGGCACGGTGGTGACGGCTTCTACTCGCAGGGCCGCGAGCTCCACACCTGCGTGATGAACGCGCCGCAGCAGTACCAGCTGTCGTTGGTCATGAACTCCACGCTTCCGGGCAACCGCTCGCAGTGCGGGATCTTGCTCGACGCCGTCAACGCTGCGCGCACAGCGAGCTAGCGCCACGCGCAAAGCGCCCCGCTTCCCCGGTGGACCTGGGGAAGCGGGGCGCTTTTGCGTGCCCGCGTCAGGGCTCTGCGCCGCGCCTTCTCGTCGCGCGCCGGGTGAATGCTGCGCTGTGTCGCGGTTGTTACACAGCGAGCGTCGCGCGGGCAGCAGACGCGCCGAGGGATCCACGAGAGATTGCAGTCATCGCAGGAAACGACCTGCAGCCCACCTCACCGGAAGCCCTCCACACCATGTTCTCCACGCAGTCCCG
>JAEMRF010000274.1:0-1848 GCA_016463515.1 Solirubrobacteraceae bacterium
CCCGAAACGACGAGAGCCCCGGCTGGTCGGCCGGGGCTCTCGTCGTAGTCAGTGGAGACGGGGGGAATCGAACCCCCGTCCGAAGCCGCACCATGTTGGCGTCTACGAGCGTAGTCCGCGGTCAAGTGTCTTACTCCCCCGTCACCTCGCGGACCGGGTCGAGGGGAGCCAGCCTCCTGAAGTGTCCCGATCGCACGGAGGCGGGGCGATCGGTAAGCCGGCTAGATCTGATTCCGCGTACCCGACGGCCGGCTGGCCGAGGGCGGAACCTTTCCCTACTTAAGCTGCGAGAGCTGCGGTGGGAAGGGCGTACTCATGAGAGTCCGCACATATGGTTTTGCTGGAGTTTTACGAGGCCATCCAGCCACCTCGGCTCGCAACCAACACGCTGAACCGACCCCGTCGAAACCTGGTCGTCCCCGTGTTCTTACCCGAGGGAGTCTAGCGCGGCGGTGGATGCGGCGCGACCGCCCGGTTTGCAGACCCCCGCTGCAAACCAGGCCGGGCCTAATACGCGAACGCCACGCAGCAGACCTCCTCCCAGCGAGCGAAGCAAGGCCTTGGACTCGCAGAAACCGACTCGGGCGCGGCCTCACGACCGGCGCGTGCGCCAACGCCGACCAGCGACGGCGCCCTCGACCCGCGCCGGCACTGGACATCCATGCACATCGGCGCGCCCGGGATGGCGACGGCGCGCCGCCGCGGTCACACCGCTCGAGGTTCATCGGCGGCCCTGGCTGGCCAGACCACGCGCCGGGGACGCTGGCGTCGTTCAGCGCGTGGCGGAAGAACTTGGGGCGGTGACAGCCGGCGGCTGGCAAGCCGGACACCACCAGAGCACGCGCCCCGCGAGCTTGTCGGACGAGATCGCACCACCGCACGTCCAGCACGCACTGCGGCGATAGACGCAGACCGCCTCGTTGCGCCGCACCCGGACCGGCTGGTCCCGCGCGCCCGGGGCGGTGACGATGCGGTTGTCCTCGACCCCGTTGGCCAGCTGCTCGGCGATCCGCGCCCACAACGCGGCGGCGCGTTCCTCGCCAAGTTCGCGTGCGGGAAGGTACGGGTCGATGCGCTCCGCGTGTAGCGCCTCGGCGCGGTAGACGTTGCCGACGCCCGCAATCACCGACTGGTCCATCAGGGCCTGCGCGATCGAGATCCGCCGACGCGCGAGGGCGGCGAGGAAGCGGGTGGGGTCGGCGTCGGCGCGCAGCGGATCGGGGCCGAGCCTGGCGAGCAGCGCGTCTTCCTCGGCGAAGTCGATGAGCGCGCAGGCGGTGGGGCCCGACAGGTCGGCCGCGTGCCTGGCGCCGACGATCCGCAGCCGCAGCTGCCCACGCGGCTGGGGCGGTGGGACCCGGCGCGGGCGGAAGCGGCCGAACAGACCGAGGTGGACGTGCAGCGTCCGCTGGTCGCCCTCGGTCGTGACGAACCGGTACAGCAGGTGCTTGCCGAACGCGTCGACGTCGCGCAGCACGCCACCGTCGAGGACCGCGGCCGCATCGGCCGCGCGTCCCTGCGGGGAGGAGACGACGAGCGGGCCGCCGGTCAGCTTGCGGCGATGGTCGCGCGCCAGGCGGTGGATCGTGTGGCCTTCGGGCACACCACAGGTCCGCGCGGGGCCCTCGGTACGGATCACCATGGCGCGGACCACACGTGTGCGGTGAAGCCGGACGGGACCCCGGTCTGCATTGCAGTACCTCTCCGCCAGTTCCTAGTCGGCCCTTAGGCATGGCATCAGCGGCAGCGTGCCGATGTTGCACCCCGAGCATGATTCCGGGCGCAAGACTCCGGCACACGCCTAGTGCCAAGGCCGCGCCCAGAAGACCTGACCCCACCCCAGGGCGG
>JAEMRF010000274.1:1948-4492 GCA_016463515.1 Solirubrobacteraceae bacterium
GGCGCCGTCGAAGATCGACTTGTCGATTTCGCGCTTGAGGATCTTGCCCGTGGCGGTCTTGGGGAGCTCGTCGATGACGGCGATGTGGCGCGGGTACTTGTAGGCAGCCACGCGCTCCTTGACGAACGCCTGAAGCTCGGCCACGTCGATCGTCTGGCCGGGCTTGGCAGCCACGGCAGCGGCGATCTCCTCACCGAGCTCGGCGTGCGGCACGCCGACAACGGCAGCCTCCAGGATGGCCGGATGCTCGTAGAGGACCTCTTCGATCTCGCGCGGGTACACGTTGTAGCCGCCGCGGATCACGAGCTCCTTCTTGCGGTCGACGATGAAGAAGAAGCCGTCTTCGTCCATGCGGGCCATGTCGCCGGTCTTGAACCAGCCATCGGCGTCGATGCTCTCGGCGGTGGCTTCGGGGCGCTCGTGGTAGCCCTCCATCACGCCGTGGCCGCGGATCACGATCTCGCCGATCTCGCCGGCGGGCAGGTGGTTGCCCTCGTCGTCGACGATCGCCATGTCGATGCCCCACAGCGGTGTGCCGATCGAGCCCGGCTTGGAATCACGATCCGGATGATTGAAGCAGGCCACCGGGGAGGTCTCCGAAAGGCCATAGCCCTCCAGCACTCGGGCGAGCTTGGCCTCGGCCTCCTTGAGCGTCTCCACGGCGCAGGCCGAGCCGCCCGACACGCACAGGTTCAGCGACGAGACGTCGGTGCTGGCCAGGTTCGGGTGGTTGAGCAGTGCAACGAACATCGTCGGCACACCGAAGAACTTCGTGACCTTGCGGCCCTCGATGAGCTTGAGGGCGACCTCAGGATCAAAGCGCGGGATGAGCTCGACCGTGGCGCCGCGGCGCGCAGCAGCGTTCATCACGCACGTCTGCCCGAAGGAGTGGAAGAGCGGCAGGGCACCGAGGAGCACGTCTTCGGTGTCGAGGCTGTGCAGCTGGGAGCTGATCTCGGCGTTCCACAGCAGGTTGCTGTGGGTCAGCAGGGCGCCCTTGGGCTTGCCGGTCGTACCGGAGGTGTAGAGGATCACCGCCGTGTCGGTGGCGCTGGTCTGCGTGAGCTTGGTGACGGGCTCGACCGTGCCGATCGCCTCTTCGAGCTTGGTCGCGCCCTCGGGGGTCGCATCCGGACCAGCCACGAGCAGCGGCACGCCGGCGGCGTCCGCGCCGATCTTGGCGTCCTCACCAAAGCCGGCCCACGCGATGAGGGCCTTGGCGCCGGAGTCCTTGAGGTAGTACTCGACCTCGCGGCCCTTGAGCAGCACGTTCATCGGAACCACCACGGCACCGGCGTAGAGCGCGCCGTAGTAGGCCATCGGGAAATGCGGGACGTTCGGCAGCATCACGCCGACCCGGTCGCCCGGCTTGACGCCGATCGACACCAGGTACGCGGCGACGCGCTTGGCGGCGCCATCGATCGCCGCGTAGTTCAGGGCTACGTCGCCGAGTCGGACGAAGATCTGATCCGGATGCCGCTTGGCAGCCTGGTCGAGCAGAGTGGCGAGATTGAGCCTCAAGGTGAGCCCCTAGGTCGTGGTACCGGCGGGTTTCGCAACCGTATCGCAGATCGCGTGCTCACGGTCACAATTGCGGCGCACGCATGGGCGTGCGCGTGCGACTGCACGGCCCGCCCCTGCGGCCACTACCCTGCCGGTCATGCCCGATGCAGGAACCTCAGCCGAGCAAGCCGCCGCGACCGACGTCGTGTGGGACCTGGAGCCGCTCGTTGATGGTGGTGGACCGCAGGGCGTACGCGACCTGCTCGACGCCGCGCAGGCCCAGGCCGATGCGCTTGCAACGGAGTACGAGGGCACCATCGCGGGCCGCTCCGCCGACGACATCGTCGACGTCGTGACGAAGCTGGCCGAGCTCTCGGACGTGATCGGGCGAGCCGGCAGCTACGCGATGCTCGCCTTCAGCGCCGACACCGAGGATCCCGCCAACGGCGCACTCGTCGCCGAGATCCAGGAGCGGGCGTCGCGTCTTGAGTCCTCCCTGCTGTTCTTCGAACTGGAGTGGGCCAAGCTCGACGACGACCAGGCCGAAGCCGTCCTCGCGCACGACGGCATGGAGACGGCTCGCCACCACCTGCGCAGTGTGCGCCGCTACCGCGAGCACCTGCTGTCGCCGGCCGAGGAGAAGCTGCTCGCCGAGACCGGTCCGACCGGTTCGGCTGCATGGGCGCGTCTGCACGGCGAGCTGCTCTCGCGGATCCGCGTCCCGGTGCCGAGTGAGCCGGACACCGAGCCCGAGCCGCTCACCGTCATCCTCAACCGCCTCTCCAGCAACGACCGGGCCGAGCGTCAGGCCGTGGCCGAGGCCGTCACGAAGTCGCTCGAGCCCGACCTCAAGACGCGCGCGTTCATCTTCAACACGCTGCTGCAAGACAAAGCCATCGGCGACCGCCTGCGCCACTACCCGCACTGGCTGGCGAGCCGCAACCTCTCCAACGAGGCCTCTGACGCGTCGGTGCAGGCACTGATCACGGCCGTCAAGGACCGGTACGAGGTTGGACGGCGCTGGTACCGCCTGAAGGCCAA
>JAEMRF010000275.1 GCA_016463515.1 Solirubrobacteraceae bacterium
GCCACCGAGCGCACCTTCGCGTCGATCGTCAGTCCCTGACCGTGGCTCACTACAAGGGGAACAAACTGTCGCTCCCGAGCAAGCCGTGTGCGGTCTGCGGGCGCGAGATGACCTGGCGCAAGTCCTGGGCGAAGAACTGGGACGACGTGCGCTACTGCTCGCAGGCATGTCGCCAGAAGAAGGCAAGCCGGGCAGCGCCAGGATGAGCTGAGGAACCAGAGCCCGACGAAATCTTCCTCGTGTCGCCATCGTGGCCCTAGGATCGAGGCATGTCGGAGCGGTTGCTTGCCCTCAGCGAAATTCCCGAAACGGGGGTGACCTCCGTGGACACCTCCATAGGACGCCTCGCGGTTGGACTCTCGGATGGGACTCCGTTTGCGATCAGTCCGATCTGTCGGCACCTTCGCGGCGATCTCGCCAAAGGTCACGTGGCCGACGACGGATGCGTGGAGTGCCCGCTGCACGCGGCACGCTTCGATGTGAAATCGGGCGCGATGACCCGGGGACCCCAGGGCGCATTCAAGCCGGTCGCTGGTCTCTTCAAGAACACAGTGGGCCGCATGACCCTCAAGAGCTACCCGGTGGTCGAGCGCGACGGCATCCTGTTCCTGGAGGCCTAGCGGCCTCATCTGGCAGCCGTCGGGTTGCGTTCGGCGAGGCTAGTCCGGTCGAACCTTGCTCATCGCGCGATCGTAGTTCTCGCGCATGAGTTCGATCACGTCCATCGCGTCGTGCTCGCTCGCGATGACACGCTGCGCGAACCCTGGCTTTCCGGGAAAGACCGGGTGAAAGTCGATCCGCCCCTCGTCGTACAGGCGGTGCCAGACCTTCTTGGGAAAACCGAAGTGCGCGACGCGGTCGCCGTGGAGGTGGCCGATCTCGCGGCGACCAACCCGGAACGACCACTCCCCGCGGGAGCCCGTCCCGACCGTTACGTCAGCCCAGGTCAGCAGGGTGGCGGTAATCAGGCTGTTCGGTCCATCCGGTGACGCTGCGGGATCAGCGACCGGCATGGGAGCAGGGGAAGGCAGAGGTGATGGGGTCGATCCGGTCGGGGTACTCGTCTTGAACATGCTCGGCTCCGTCGTCGTTGGGGGTCCGTGGGCTGCGGCTCCACGACCGTACAAGTTCAAGTGAACTTGAAGTCAAGGGCGTGGTCTTGATTGACTGCGGTGGTGGGCGAGCTGCTGACCATCGGCGAGATCTCCAAACGCAGCGGAGTAGCTGCGTCGGCCCTGCGGTTCTACGAGGATCGCGGCTTGATCGAGTCCGAGCGGGCCGGCTCGGGCCACCGCCGGTACCGTCGATCGGTCCTGCGCCGGATCGCATTCATCGTCTTCGCGCAGCGGGTCGGGCTCACCCTCGACGAGATTGCCTCCGAGCTGGCCGACCTGCCCGCAGACAGGGTTCCGACGCGGGCCGACTGGGCGGCGCTCTCCAGCCGGTGGGCAGGCCGGATTGACGAACGCATTGCCGAGCTGGAGCGCCTGAAGGCGGGGCTCGCTGAATGCATCGGCTGCGGCTGCCTCTCGCTGGATCGCTGCCGTCTGGCCAACCCGGAAGACCGCGCCGGACAAGGCGGCACCGGCCCGCGATTCTGGATCGAGGGCCGCCCAAACCTACACTCAGCACCGTGACCGCTCAGAGCCCTGACCCCGGCGCGCGCCGTATTGCCTACCAGGGCGAGCCGGGCGCGAACTCCCACATCGCCTGCGAACGGCACTACCCGGGCTGGGAATCCGTGCCGTGCGCGTCGTTTGAGGAGGTATTCGCGACCGTCGAGAACGGCGAAGCTGAGCGCGGGATGATCCCGATCGACAACTCCCTGGCCGGGCGCGTGGCCGACATCCACCAGTTCCTGCCGGGCTCAGGACTGCACATCATCGGCGAGCATTTCCTGCGGATCCAGTTCGCGCTCCTGGCGCTGCCGGGAGCGTCACTGGAGACGATCAAGACCGTCCACAGCCATGCGCATGCGCTCGGGCAATGCCGCAAGGTGATTCGCCAGCACGATCTGCAGCCAGTGATCTCAGGCGACACCGCAGGGGCAGCGCGGGAGGTGGCCGAGTCCGGCGATCTCACCCAGGCCGCGATCTCACCACCCCGAGCCGCCGACATCTATGGCCTCGAGGTCCTCGCCACTGATGTGGAAGACGAAACCCACAACACCACCCGGTTCGTCGTCCTGTCGCGCGAGTTCGTCGAGGCGAACCCCGGACATGGCCCAGTCGTCACGAGCTTCACCTTCAACGTGCGCAACTTGCCTGCTGCGCTCTACAAGGCGCTCGGCGGGTTCGCCACCAACGGCGTCAACATCACGAAGCTGGAGAGCTACATGGTCGGCGGCCTGTTCTCAGCTACCCAGTTCCTCGTCGAGGTCGACGGTCACCCGAGCGACCCGCCGCTGGCACAGGCACTCGAGGAGCTCGCCTTCTTCACCACTGGCGTGAAGCTCCTCGGCGTGTACCCAGCTGATCCGTTCCGGGCCTCCGCGACGGCAAGCACCAATGAGCCCATTCAGACCCCCGCGGACGCCTAGCCAGCCTCCCGCTCGATGGAATTCCCTCCTCAGGAGCCACCATGCCAGTCAGCCTTCCGCACCCGATCGACGCCTACGTCGCGGCAAGCAACTCCCGCGATGCCGCCACCTTGGCGTCGCTGTTCGCTCAGGACGCGATCGTGCACGATGAGGGCCACGAGTACCACGGACCGGAGGGCGTGCTGGCGTGGAGGGCGCGGGTCGATCAGGCCTTCACGGTCACCATCGAGCCGCTCACGATCTCGCATCGCGACGGGCTCACCGTGCTGCGGGCCACGGTGGCTGGCGACTTCCCCGGGAGTCCGATCGAGCTGGACTTCGACTTTCAGCTCACGGATGAACAGATCAGCGGGCTCAAGATCCATCCCTGATCGGGCCGACCGCGCGCCTGCGAGGAGGAGGACGCCGTAGCGTCAGGAAAGAGACCTCGGTGCCTTTTGCAGACATCACCATCGTTCCCGTGCCCAGTGACCGCAAAGCCGCGTATCTCGCCTTCTCGCGGCGCATGGCCGACGTCTACCGAGAGCATGGAGCTACGCGGATCGTTGACTACTGGCAGAAAGCCGATTCCGTGAGCCACGAAGACTTTCATGCCGACGGGGTGACGTACGGGGAGGGTGACCTGCGTGATTTCGCAAGCGCCGTGGGCGCGGCGGTGTCGGAGTCGGTCGTCGTCTCCGTCACGGAATGGCCCTCGCGTGAAGCTCGCGACCGAGGCACCAAGGCAGCCACCGCCGACCCCCGCGTTACCGCGACGCTGGATGAAGCGCCGGTATTTGACGGGAGCCGACTCCTTGCGTCTGGCTTCTCCATCACCATGGATCTTCGGGCCGACTGACCGTCTTCCGACGACCAGACGCCGAATCCGACTACGTCAGGGCGACCGGCGTGTCCGATCCCCGGCACGCCATCCCGACCGTACTCAGCCGCAAGACCTTGCGGTCACCCAGGCGCACGATCGCCTTGATCTCAAGCGGCCCGTCGGGCAGCCTGGTCAGGGTCTGCGGCTTCAGCGAGCCGTCGGAGGCCATGAGCTTGCTTCCACGGACCGTGGCCCGCAGACGGTCGTTCACGTAGAACGAGGCGCGCTTGACCTTGGCGCCCTTCTTGAGCACGAGGCGAACCGACAACTTGCCCTTGTCGGCGCACGTGGCGCTGACTGCTGGCGCGGGGGGCGGGGAGGTGATCACCGGAGACTCCGGCAGGCAGCGCAGCGCGCTGCATTCAGCCGCCGAGAGGACGTCGATCGTGAAGATGCCGGAGTTGTCAGCGGCGTGGACGTCGGCGAACTGGAACTGGAGCGGGGTGCCGTCGCCAGTCACCTTGTACAGGTAGGTGTGAGCCGGATTCGGCGCGGCTGGCTGCCCACCGATGGGCACGGCCGGGTTCAGTACCCCGCGAGTGCCGAGTTTCAGGCCGGACGCGTACGGCAGGTCGTTCTCGTTCGAGTCGACACAGGCACCGCGCCCATACAAGAACGCGCCGACCGGCGAAGCGAACACCATGGCCGGGTCAACGGCCGCCACCGTGGCCTCGGCGCCTGGAGTCGGTTCCATGATCGGCTTGGTGTCTGGGGTGCCGCACCAGGCAGCGGGCGAGGGGAAGTCGGACGGTCGCCAAAGCGAACCACTTCCAGAGACGCGCACCACGTAGGACTGACCCGCGAGGAGCGGCGCCGTTTGCGTGGTGACGCCGCCGGCGACCGCGTTCGCGGGGTCGGCGAGGTCGAGCTTCAGGGTCTCAGCGGCAGAGGCGGTAGACGAGACGGTGATGGCAAGTGCGCTGGCGCAGGCCAGGGCGAGAGGGAGTTTCAAGAGGGGGCGAGCTCCGGGCTCAAGGACGAGTGGGTGGCGGTACCTCCGCTTCGGCGACGCCGCCAAGCCCCTCAAGGAAACCCGGACACTTGGCCAGCCGACGTGGCCAAAAGCGTCCATTTCCAGG
>JAEMRF010000276.1 GCA_016463515.1 Solirubrobacteraceae bacterium
CGTTTGAGCTGCCGATCGACGAGCAGCGCGCGATCAACGTCGAGGGCACGCGCCGTGTGCTGGAGCTCGCTGCCAAGTTCCCGAACCTCGAGCGTGTCCAGCACGTCAGCACGGCCTACGTCGCAGGGATGCATGAGGGCGAGTTCGGCCCCACGGACCTGGACCGAGGCCAGGCCTTCCGCAACTCCTACGAGCAGTCCAAGAACGAAGCCGAACGCGTCGCCCACGCCAGCGGCCTGCCGGTCCAAACGATCAGGCCCAGCATCGTCGTGGGCGATCAGGAAACCGGCTACACCGCTGCCTTCAACGTGCTCTATCCGCCGATGCGCGCGTACGCGCTCAACAAGCTCTCCGTGGCTCCGGGCCGCGAAGAGGCTCCGGTCGACGTCGTCCCGATCGACTGCGTCGCTGACGGCATGTTGGCCCTGCTCGACGTGCCACCGGGCGGCACCCACATCATCGCGGCCTGCGAGAACGCCACCACGGTCGGAGAGCTTGTTGATCTCGGTGCTCGCCGGTTCGAGCGCACCCGCGGCGTCGTGATGGCGCGCTCCGAGCTCGATCAGCTCATCGCCCAGCTCCCTGACGACCAGCGCGCTAAGGCTCAGGAGGCAATCGAGCGCGCCAGCAGCGTGCTGCCGTATTTCGATGTGCGCGCCGAGTTCCGCGACCCTGAGACCAAGGCGTTCCTTGCGAGCCGTGGAATCGCGGTGCCGCCGCTGCGCGAGTACTTCGACACGCTCATGGATTATGCGATCGAGAACAACTGGGGTCGCGTCCCGCAGGCTGCCGCCGCGTAACGTCCGCCAGCGACCACTCGCCGCCACCGACGTCGGTGGCGGCGAGTGGTCGTTACTCGACCACGAGCGCGGCAGGCGGTCCCGCGACCGTTTCCCCGGTGGCCGGCGGCGCTGGTTGCCGCCTGGGTAGGAAGAACGCTGGAATGAACGCCAGCGCCATGATCGCGAGCGACCAATAGAACGTGTGCGAGAAGGCCTCCGCGAGCGCGGGCAGCATCTGTGCCTGGGCCTCGGGCGAGGCTGCTGCCGCGGCGTTCAGCCCACTCTCGCCACCCGGGGCATCCGGGAGGCGCGTCGTGAGTTCGTGCGTCAGCACCACGGAGAGCACGGCGGTGCCGATCGCCCCGCCGACCCTCTGGACCACGTTCAGGCCTGAGGTTGCGCGAGCCACCTCGTCGCGGGCGAGCGTGCGCATTGCGGCGCTCATCGCGGGCATCATGGTCGCGCCCATCCCGAGGCCGTTGAAGAAGAGGAACACGCACACGTAAGCCAGTGACGTGTCTGCGTCGACCTGCGTGAGACCGCCCATGCCGATGCAGACCAAGCCGACCCCGACCAGCACGATCCGGCCGGCGCCGGTCTTGTCGGTCAGGCGACCGGCGATCGGCATGGTGAGCATCGCGCCGAGGCCCTGCGGCGCCAGGAGCAGGCCGGACTGCAGCGCCGTCTGGCCTTGCACGATCTGGAAGTACAGCGGGATGAGCAGCATGGTTCCGAAGAACGCGGTGCCAAAGAGGAAGGTCGTCATGGCCGATGGCCCGACGGGGTAGCGCAGGAAGAGCCGCACGTCGATGAGGGCGTCGGCACGGCGGGCCGCGTGCAGGACGAACGCGATGAGCAGGCCAAGGCCCACGATGACGGGCCCGACGGTCTTTGCCGATCCGAAGCCTCCCTCGGAGGCGATCTCGGCCAGGCCGAACACGAAGATCGCCAGGCCGGGGGAGAGCAGGAGCAGGCCCGTCCAGTCGAGCCGATGGCCTGGTTTGGGCTGGTCGGTGGCAAGGAATCGTTGCGCGAGGAAGAGCGCGACGGCTCCAACCGGCAGGTTCACGTAGAAGATCCAGCGCCACGACACCTCGTCGACGAAGTAGCCGCCCAGGATCGGCCCCAAGATCGGGCCGAGCAGCATCGGCACGCCGACGATGCCCATCACGCGCCCCATCCGCTGCGGGCCAGCCGCGTGGGTGAGGATCGTCATGCCGGCGGGCATGATCATGCCGCCGCCAAAGCCCTGGAGCACGCGGAACGCGATCAAAGACTCGGCAGACCAGGCCGCGCCCGAGAGCAGCGAGCCGGCCAGGAAGAGTCCGATCGAGATCATGTAGAGCCGCTTGGTGCCGAACCGGTCGGCGAAGTATCCGGTGAGGGGGATCACCGTTGCCAGTGCCAGCATGTAGCCGGTCGACACCCACTGGATCGTGGGCAGGGTCGAGTTGAACTCCTGCGTGAGGTCGTTGATGGCGACGTTCACGATGGTCGTGTCGAGGATCGACATGAACGTGCCGAGGACCACGACAGCCGCGATCCGCAGCAGTGCCGGGTCCAGGTCAAAGCCGGTGTTGTCGTAGCCGCTGCCCATCGTGGGTGCAGGCTTGCTCGAGGGTCTACTCATGATCGGACTCCGTTCCGGGGGTGGGGGCCGTCTCCGTGGCGGCGGCGGCGCCAGAGGCCCCGCCGTGCTGAAGGTGGCCGGGCAGGTGGCGGGCGACGATGTCGCTCAAGGTGGTGGTGGCCGCATCCACGGCCGCGCGCTCGTCGTCGGTGAGCGCACCGACGAGCGCCTGGACCGACGCGATCCGCGCGGCTGCGATGCGCGTGATCGCGCCCAGGCCTACGTCGGTGAGGGCGATGCGCTTGATTCGGCGGTCGATCGAGTCTTCGCGGCGTGAGACCAGGCCGGTGCGGTGCAGGGCGTCGATCGCACGACCGGTCGCGGGCATCGAGATGCCGAGCGTGTCGGCGATCTGGTTGACCGCCAGGGGCGCTTGGGCGTGATCGATGATGAACAGAATTCGCAGCTGGGTCAGCGTGAGATCGAACTCGGCGGCGATCTCCATGACCTCGTGCTTGGTGCCCTTGGACAGGGCGTGCACGAGCAGCGCAAGGCGCTCGGTGACCGCGTCGGCGGGGTCCATGCTCGGATGCATCGGCGCAATAGTACGCGTCCACAAGACATTTGCGTTTGCGCAACTAAGTATGGGCGCGCAAGCGTTCGGTGACCGGAAATGCGACGCATGTGGACGCGGTGTTGCTCGCCACGCGCGCGAGGGGCCCCGCCCGATAGGGTCTTTGGCCTGGCGCTGCGCCCTGTTTCGCAGTCGCCGCCGAGCCTGACCGCCGCTTGCGGTGGTCCCGCCGGGTCGCCACCGAGCAACACACCAGGAGCACCGCCACATGCCCGTCCGCGTAGGGATCAACGGCTTCGGCCGCATCGGCCGCAACGTCTTCCGTGCCGCCAAGAAGGCTGGCGCCGACATCGAGTTCGTCGCCGTCAACGACCTCACCGACACCAAGACCCTCGGGCACCTGGTCAAGTACGACTCGATCCTCGGCCCCTACCCGGGCACCGTGGAGGTCGAGGACGACGCGATCATCGTCGACGGGTCCACGATCAAGGTCTTCGCTGAGCGCGACCCCGCGAACATCGACTGGTCCTCGCTCGACGTCGACGTCGTCATCGAGTCGACCGGCTTCTTCACCAAGCGCTCCGCCGCTGAAGTCCACCTCGGTGGCTCGGTCAAGAAGGTCATCATCTCCGCCCCGGCGACCGACGAAGACATCACCGTCGTCCTCGGCGTGAACTTCGACCAGTACGACAAGGAGAAGCACCACGTCATCTCCAACGCGTCCTGCACCACGAACTGCCTCGCGCCGTTCGCCAAGGCCATCAACGACGCCGTCGGCATCGAGCACGGCCTGATGACCACCATCCACGCCTACACCGGCGACCAGCGCCTGCTCGACGCGCCGCACAGCGACCTGCGCCGTGCTCGCTCCGCCGCCACCAACCTGATCCCGGCCTCGACCGGTGCCGCCAAGGCCGTCGGCCTCGTGCTGCCCGAGCTCAACGGCAAGCTCTCCGGCTTCGCCGTGCGCGCCCCCGTCCCGACGGGCTCCGTCGTCGACCTCACGATCACGACGAAGAAGGACACGTCGGTCGAAGAGATCAACGCCGCCGTCAAGGCTGCCGCCGATGGCCCGATGAAGGGCATCCTCGCCTACACCGAGGACCCGATCGTCTCCAGCGACATCGTCACCGACCCGCACAGCTCCATCTTCGATTCCCAGCTCACGCTGGTGATGGACGGCAACTTCGTCAAAGTCGTCTCCTGGTACGACAACGAGTGGGGCTACTCCAACCGCGTCGTCGAGCTCGTCGGCAAGGTTCTGTAAGGGCGCAAGCTCGAGGTGTATCCGGCGGGGGCGTGGGTGCCCCCGTTCGGACACACTTCAACGGACTCGCTGGCGCTCGCCCTGCGTTCGCCCACGGTCCGCTCGGGGGCACCCACGCCCCCGCCTCGCCAACCTCGCGGTCTGTGCGCAGGCTCCGCCGGGTCACTTCTCGTGCGGAGTCGGCGCGGGATGCGGGGTCGGCGCCCCTCGCAGGTACGGCGTCGTCGTTCGTCATGGTTCGATTGGTGTGCTGCGCGGCTTGGGTTGACGCCCCCTCGCAGGTATGG
>JAEMRF010000277.1 GCA_016463515.1 Solirubrobacteraceae bacterium
TGGCGGATCGTCGGCAGCTGGTCGCGGCGGCCCGTGAGGATCTTGTGCGGGTAGGACTGGTGGCCGACGTCCCACAGGATCTTGTCGGTCGGCGAGTTCAGCAGCGAGTGCAGCGCGACCGTGAGTTCGCAGGTGCCGAGGTTG
Source organism: Solirubrobacteraceae bacterium (assembly GCA_016463515.1). Lineage (GTDB taxonomy): Bacteria > Actinomycetota > Thermoleophilia > Solirubrobacterales > Solirubrobacteraceae > JAGIBJ01. Next base: position 145 of record JAEMRF010000277.1, read on the forward strand.
GCGCCGAAGTGCCCACCGATCTCACCGACGGTGTCGATGATGTGCTCGCGAACCTCCTGGGCGACCTGCTGGAGCTGATCCTCAGACAGCTCGTGGAGGTCCTGAGGGCGGTCGATGGCGTCGAGCAAGCGGGTCACGTCGAGAGCCATTCTCGCATCTTGTTCCTAAACGGAATGACAAGTCGCTCCACTTCGCCAAGTTGTGGCCTCTGCTGCATGCTTGGGTTACGCATTGTGCGAGGGCAACGGTTCACTGCCCGGACGGGTGACTACGATCGTCAAATGGCCAACGCCGACTCTGCTGCCAGCCCCCACGCCAGCGCGCCGAGCCCCAATGGCGCACCTGCCGACGGTGCTGCACCTGCGCTCGTTCCTGCGCCCTGGGCACTGAGCGGCCAGGCCGTGGTGCTGTTGCTGCGTGCCACCGCACGCCGTGGTGGCACGCCGGGTCTCGCGGGCCGCTTCTCGGCGGTCGCGTTCGTCGACTACGCAACCAGCGGCGTAGGGCCCTACCGCGAGCTGCTGCACGTCCCGCGGGTGACGCGCTGGTCTGACGCGATCGGTCCGACGGTCGCCGGGATCTGGGTCACCACACAAGCCAGCGTCGTCTCGGGCAACCACAACTGGGGGCTCACCAAGAAGCTGGCCCGCATCGAGCGCGAGCGGGTCGGTGGCGGGCGCCCCGAGCACTGGATCGCCGAGGACGAGGCCGGCGAACTCGGCTCACTGGTGCATCGGCCGTGGGGTGTGCCCGTGCCCGTCGGCAAGCCGCGCGCGGGTGGTCGGCTCCTGCAGCGTCGCGACGGCTTTGCCTGGGCCACGCCCGTCTCGGTGTTCGGGTTGGCGCGCCCGACCTCCGTATGGGACGTCAAGCTCGACGCTGACCGCGTGACCGACCTCGAGCGTCACCGGATCGTGGCGGCGTTTTCGATCACCAGCGGCCGCATGGGCTTCCACGCGGCCACCATCCGACCCACCACGTGAGCCCTGGCGCGGCGCCGACGGGCGCCGCGGGGCCCTAGTTGGTCCGCGTTGCGATGTAGTCGGTGATGCGCCGCAGCTCGTCGCCGATCGGCTCGGCGGCGGCCAGCAGCTCACACGCGGTCTGGTGGGAGCGCGTCGCGAGGTCGCGTGCACCATCCAGGCCGAAGGCACTGACGTAGGTGCGCTTGCCGTGGCGCTCGTCGCTGCCTTGCGGCTTTCCGAGCTCTTCAGCGGTCTCGGTCACATCGAGGATGTCGTCGACGACCTGGAAGAGCACGCCGAGTTCCTGCGAGAAGGCGCTGTAGGCGTCGTGCTGGGCCTGCGGAGCACCCGAAGCCAGCAGCACGCACTCCACCGATGCCGCGATGAGCTGGCCCGTCTTGAGGGCGTGGAGGCTGCGCAGGCCGTCGATGCCCTCCCCCATGGCGTCTTTGACGTCGAGGTACTGGCCGCCGACCATGCCGTCCACACCCGTGGCCTGCGCCAGCCGAGCTGCGGCGCGAAGGACGTCTGCCGGTTCGCCGTGCTGACGCGTGAGCACGAGCGTGAAGGCTTCGGCGTAGAGCGCGTCGCCCGCGAGGATCGCGACGTCCTCCCCGAACACCTTGTGGCACGTCGGACGGCCGCGTCGCAGGTCGTCGTCGTCCATCGCCGGGAGGTCGTCGTGGATCAGCGAGTAGGTGTGGATGAGCTCCGTGCCCAGGGCGATCGGCAGGATGCTGCCGGCCTCCACGCCGATCGCGCGAGCCGTCGCCAGAGAGAGCACGGGCCGCACGCGCTTGCCGCCGGCCAGCACCGAGTACCGCATGGCCTCGCGTAGACCGTCGGTGGTCGGGTCGTCGCCGAAGGCCAGGCGGCCGAGCTCACTGTCGACGAGCGTGCGCAGCTCCTCGGGGTACGTGGCGGGTTCAGGGGTCACAGCAGGCTGGTCTGCGCAAGATCGTCGCGGGCGGCAAGCCGGGCGGCAGCTTCGAGCGCCGCGGCGGCATCAGCAGCTACGGATGCCGCGTCGCTGGCGATCTGCGCGGCTTCGTCGAGTGGCACGCCGTCCTCCTCGAGCCGCGCAACGGCAGCCTCGAGCGCCTCGACGGGCTCGGCCGGCGTGCGGAGCTGCTGCGGATCGGTGGTCACGAGAGCGTGCCGGCCTTCATGTCGCGCAGCGCGGCCGAGAGGATGCCGTTCACGAAGCTCGGGGCTTTCCCGGCGGCGTAGACCTTTGCGAGCTCGACGGCCTCGTCGATCGCGCCTTCGGGGGCGATCGGCGTGTCGCCGATGGCGGCGTCCGGGTGGAGCATCTCCAGCAGCGCGACGCGCAGGACGGCCTTCTCCAGCGGGGCGATCCGGTCGAAGGTCCACCCTTCGGCGTAGCCGCCGATGATCTCGTCGAGCTCGGGCATCCGGTCGACGGTGGCGTGCGCCAGCGAGCGGGTGAACTGCGTGGCCTTGCGGTCCAGCACGTCGCTGAGGTCGCGGCTCGTGAGGTCGTGTTGGTACACGGCGAAGACCGCGTCGCGGCGCTGCTCTGATCGGCGACTCATCTGCAGGCCAGCGTATCGGCGTGGCCCGCCTGGCGGCTTCGCGGCCCACGAAGCGCCAATGCCGGCGGCGCTTGCCGTGCTGCGGCTCCAGACCCTGGTGGATGCGTCGATCAATCGACTGATGGCCGTCCTGCGTTCTCGCTCCACAGCTCGCCTCCAGCTCAGCGCAGGCACCGTCGACCTCCTGCTGGCGGTCCTGGCGGTGACGGTCCTTGGGTTGGCCGTGCTCCTGACGCCCGCATTCACCGACTACGAAGCCGAAGCCGAGCCAGCCATTCAGGCGCTCGTGCGCGGCGACCTCATGGACGGACTGCGGCTGCTCCCGATCTACGCCGGCTCGGTCCTGGCCATTGCTCCCTTTGGGGCCATCGCCCAGCTTCTTGGCGGCGGCGACCTGGCGATCTTCCGTGCGGTGGCGGTGCCCGGCGCCGCGGGCGTAGCCGTTCTGGCCGGCCTGGCAGGCCGATGGCTGCGCGAGGCAGGTCAGGGTCGTTGGACCCAGCTCGCCGGCGTGGGTGCCTTGGCCTTGTCGCCGTGCGTGGCGATGGCCTGGGGCTTTGGTCACGTGGAGGAGCCGCTGGTGGCGAGCGTGGCCGTCGGGGGCGTCATCTTTGCGGCCCGCGACGACGACCGCGGCGCACTGATCGGCGGCGTCCTCCTCGGTCTGGCGGTCGCCGGAAAGCTGTGGGCCGTCGTCCTGGTGCCCGTCGCCATCGCCGCTGCACCGAGTCGACGCACTGCGGCAATCGTGGTGGCATCAGCGGCCGTTGCTGGTGCACTGCTGCTCGCGCCATATGCGCTGACGCGCCTGGACCATCTGACGGGCGTTGCCGGCACGACCGGTGAGATCTTCTCGCGCGGCAACTTCTGGTGGTTCTTCGGGGCAGTCAATCCAACGTACGCCCCTGACGCGTTGACCCAGCAGGCCTTCACCACCGCCAACTCCGCCCGACTTCCCCCCGACTTCATCGCCTCCTATGCACGCGGCCTGATCGTGGGCGTCGCGGTTGCACTCTCGGCGTGGTGGGCCGTGGTGGACCGGCGGGTCGGGCCTCAGCGCGATGCTCAGGCTCGCCTCGTGTCGATCTTGTGGCTGGCGGCGGCCGTCCTCTGGTGGCGTGCGCTGCTGGACCCGTGGTTTCAGCCGTACTACCTCACGGCAGCCCTGATGGCGGTCATCTTGGCCGACGCCCGAGCTGGGAGGCGTCCGGTGTTGGGCCTGGTAGCGTGGGCCGCGTTCTGGCTGCTTCACGGCCGAAACCCAGCTGATTTGGGCCTCGGCGCCGATGGTGCGTCTGCGCTGAGCCTGATTTGGACGGTTCCGGTCGGCATCCTCCTGACCCGACGGGCCTTGAACCGACACGCGTGACCACACCGGCCGTCCCCACTGCCCGCCCGTCAACTCGGCGCCTGGAGCGCCTGCGCGGACTCGTCGGGAACGCCAAGCGGGGCCCGCTCGCTCGCGACGACGGCTGGCTCGAGGTCCTCGTCGTCGTCATTGCTGCAGGACTCGCCGGGTTCTCGCTGCGTGAATACATCGCGCCCGACTACAAGGTCGAGATTCTGCCGGCGCTCCTGGCCATGGAGACCGACGGTCTGCGCGGCGCGCTCGACAACCTGCCGGGCTATCCCGCGATCGCGCTGCTCGAGGTCCTCCTTGGCGAGGTCGCGATGGTGTTCGGCGCGACCGAAGCCGGGGTCTGGCGATTCCTGTCGGCCATCGGGATCTCTTCGATCGCCCTCGCGATCATCGCCGCGCTCCCGTACGTGCGTGCGACCGAGATTCCTCGCGG
>JAEMRF010000278.1 GCA_016463515.1 Solirubrobacteraceae bacterium
CCGCGCTAGCTGGTCGGGCGCCCGCGGCGCCGGGCGCGGAGCTCGTCGAGGCTCTGGCGCTCGGCGTCGGTGAGAGCGTCCATGCCGCCCTCTGAGATCTTGTCGAGCAACGCGTCGAGGGCGAGATCATCGACGGAGAAGTTGTCCGGGACGGTGGTCTCCACCGGTGGGCGCGGGCGCGGGCGCGTCGGCATCTGCACGATCTCGGCGGGCTCGGCCTCGGCCTTGCGACCCCACAGCGAGCCAGAGCGCTTGGGCTCGGGGGCGCCGGCGCCTGAGCCACGGCCGGACCGTCCGGTCGGACGACCGCGGTTCGGGGCAGACGTCTCCCCGCGGCGTTTGCGGCGCGGCATTCGCACGTCGGGGACGCGGTCGTAGTTGCTCAGCAGGTCGATCTTGCGGGCAACGAGCGCGATCAGGGCTGCGGCCACGAACACCGTGAGTAGACGGACCCAGTCGCGGAACGCGAGATCGTTGATCACCTCGAGGGCCACGATCACCGCGCCGATGACCCACGCCGGGATGTTGAAGAAGAACGGCCTGGTCGGGTACTCGGCGATGTAGAGCAGCAGGACCACGAGCTGCAGGAGATCCAGGTCCGACAGGACCGTCTCAGACGACAGCAGGAGCCCGAGCGCCGTCGCGACGGTGGAGATGATCAGGATCGAAGACCCGATCAGCCAGGTGAAGCGCTTGCGGCCGACCTGGGCCTCCAGCTGCGTGCCGAAGATCCAGAAGATCGCGGCGCCGATGATGTCGAACAGGCCGAAGCCCTCATGCGACCACGGCCAGGTGAAGAGCCGCCAGACCTCGCCCTTGGCGACGTCGTCCGGGATCATCGCCATCGCCGACGTGATCGGCTTGTCGACCGGCTCAGCGGCCCAGACGAAGAGCGTGATGACCCACAGCGCCAGGACGATGTTGGTCGTGGTCATCTCGACCGAACCGAGACGGAACCACCCGGTGCTGTCGTCGTCGCGATCGGTCCCGCTGTAGCGCACGATCAAAGCGTAGCGTCGCCGGACCGGCGCCACGTCGGTTCCGTCAGCGAACGGTGACGGTGACGGCCGCAGGGGCCGAGCGATTCCCGGCAGGGTCGATCGCGACGGCCGTCAGTCGGTACGTACCGGCACCGAGCTTGGTAGCACCAAGACGTCCCGCAAAATCGAGCTTTCCGGCGCCGGCGCGAGCGTCGATACGCAGGGCGCCCTTGACCGGCTTGTAGGCCGTGCAGCGCTTGCCCTTCTTGCCGCCGGCGACGCAACGTTTGCCGGCGGTCCGGCCCTTGCTGGCACGCTCGCCGGTGAACGTGATGACCGAAGCCTCCGACACCGTGAACGAAAGTTTGGCCGGCACGGCCTTCTTCTTGCCGCGGGCGCGCCGCGCCGTCGACGGCTTGGCCTTGAGCCCCGCGATGGTCGGTGCCGTCGTGTCCTTCGCTGGGCCGGTGCCGGGCCCCGGGCCGGGGCCGCCGCCGGCGCCGAAGGGCTGCGACGGGAAGGCCTGAAGCCGGTTCATGTCGTCCTCGCAGTCGTCCGCGAACCCGTTGGCGTTGGCGTCGGCAAAGCCCGAGGCGCCCGCGACGATCCGGCAGCTGTCGGCGAGGTCGTTGATGCCGTTGCGGTCGCGATCGCTGCGGGCCGCGCGCTCGATGGCCTGCACGTCGGTCTGCTCGGCCTCAGCGCCTGCCCCTGAGGATTCGGGCAGGCCCATGCCCTCGCGGAACGAGTACTGCAGGTTCGGCCAGTCCTGGGGTGCCGTGAGGCGCGCGGGCGCGCCGCCGCAGCCCGCATCGGGGCGAATCACCGCCGACGCCGCCCCGGTCTCGGGGTCGGTGTCCCAGTCGACCGGCCCGTCGGTCGCGGCCACGAGCTGCGTGCATCCGACCTGCGAGCTGTGCCACGCCACCTGCGGCCACCAGCCGGCGATCTCGGCGCGGGAGGCAGCGTCGACCCCGGCGAGCACGCCCTCTGCGTCGACCAGGGCCTCCTCGCTGAGGCTCGGCAGTTCGTAGCGCGCGTAGTCGAGCGGGCGCCCATGGACCGCGTCCTGGAACTGGTAGAGGTAGTTCATGATGCTCAGGTAATTCGGCTTGTAGTTGAGGTCCTCGTTGCCGCCGTGGCGCAGGCCGACGAGGTGCCCGAACTCGTGCATCAGCGTCGCGGCATCGACGCGCCGCCGGCAGCCGTCCGGCGTCAGGCATTCGCTCACGCCGCCGCCCATGGCCAGCACGCCCGCGCTGCTCCACTGCGCCAGCGTCACGGTGAGCGTGCTCCCACCGATCGCGGGCGCCAGACCGCTGGAGCCCGGATGCTCGGCGTAGCGGAAGGCGAAGAGGGCGTACCGGAACGCGGCGTTCCTGGCACCGAGCCGCGCCGCGCAGTCGGGTTCGGCGCGGTCAGCGGCCGTGCCGAAGTTGCCGTCGCAGGCCTCGATCGGGCTGCCGTCGCGGATGCGCAGCAGCGAGCCTGAGTCGCGGCCATACCCCTTCATCGCGTTGTTCTCGTCGACGGCATCGTCGACGGTCGGCCGGCCGGGATTCACGTGGAGGGTGATGCCGAGGCGGTTGTCCGGGTTGCTGACGGGCGCCCGCGCAAACGCGTCCACCACAGCGTCGATCGCGCCCCGCTGCGGGGCATAGGTGACCAGCCCGCTGTCCTTCATCGCGTCGATCTCGAGGTAGAGGTCCTTGTGGCTCGGATTCGCCCCGTAGGTGGGTGTGTGGAGCGGCAGATCGACGGTGCCGTTCTCGTCGATGTCGATGCCGCTGCGCTCCCAGTCGTCGCAGAGGCCGTCGCCGTCGGTGTCTGGCGTGCCGTCGCCGTCGGGGTCGCCGCAGATCGCCGAAAGCTCAGAGGTGCCATCGGTGGACGTCGTGATCGCGGCACTGAAGAAGCGCGTGGTCGCCGGGATGCTGGTCGGCACGTTCACGACCCAGCCGCCGGAGGCCGTGATCGTGGCCGAGCCGACGTAGTCGGTGGGCTCGGCGCCGCGCCCAGGCGTGACGGCCGGCTGCGCATAGACGTCGACCTGCCGCCCCGCATCGCGCGGATCGCTCTGGCCGGCTACGCGGCGCTGGCCCGACCGCGGCTCGCTCGTCCCGAGCACGGCCACCGGGAAGTTGTGCAGGCCGTTGGCACCGCCGTCGGAGTCGCCTGCGTCGTTGGCGGTGCGGCCGTCGGCGCCGAGGTCGATCGCGGGACCGCCGTTGGCCACGATCCGGTTGCCGCGCAGGGCATTCCCGTTGCTGCCGGTGCCCGCGACGACGATCCCGGGGCCTGCGTTGTCGGAGATCGTCACGCACGGACTCGCGCACGACGTCGGTCCGTCCGGCAGCCCGCCGATCAGCGTTTGGGAGGCCTGAATCCGCATGCCAGGCCCGGCGAAGCGCTTGATCGACAGGTTCTGCACGCGTGAGCCGTCTCCCTCGATGCGCAGTCCGGCCGTGCCGGAGCCCGCGGCGACGCCGTCGATCAGCACGCGGCCGCCGGGGTTGCCGGCGCCATCCAGTGCGATCGGTTTGGTGATCGCTGGCAGCGGCGACGCCGGCGTGATGGTCGTGGCACCGCCCGGCAGGTTGAACCCGACGCTCGTCGGGCTCGTGCCGGTGCCGCCGTTTACCTCCTGGATCGCAGCGCGCAGCGTGCACGTGGCCTGCGCGGTGAGGCAGTTGCCGTCGCCGACGGCGGCGTCGGGCTGGTCGCCGGTGCTGTCGACGATGTAGCCCGCGGGCATCAGGAAGCCGACCTGATCGCCGGCCTGGTTGGCTGCGATTCCGGCGATGTCGCCGTTGTCGTTGATCAACATCGCCGAGAGCAACAGCAGGTTGCGGCTGGCCGGGACGAGCGTGTTGAGGTCCACGACCGTCCCGTCGGGCTTGCGGATCGCCGCGTGCGGGATCACGCCGCCTTCTCCGTCCGGCACGGTGATCGTGCCGGCGACGACGTGTTTGGCGTTCACGGCGTTGTGCCCGACGAGCCCGGTGATCTGCGTCTGGGTGCCGTTCGGCAACCGCAGCCAGAAGGTGCGCGGGTCGTCGCCCTTGTACCCGAGCAGCGTGCCGTCGCTCGCGAGGTTCGGGCCGTAGAGGGGGGTGAACGAGCCACCGAGGACCCGCGACGGGAACAGGACGGGCTTGAGGTCGAGCTTTATCCCGGGCACCAAGAGGCTGGGGCTCAGGTACCAGTCGCTGGACGACGAGTCGCCGAGCAAGCGGCGGGTCAGCAGCGTGTTGCCGTTGGGCGTCACCCCAAACACGCCGGAGAACTCGTCACCCGCGATCTGTAGCCCGCTGTTGTCGTCGAAGACGAACCCCTGCTGCTTGAAGTCCGGGTCGAAGGTCTGACCTACCACCGCCCCGGACTCGGTGATTCCTGCGGTCGTGCTGAGGTCGTCGGTGCTGACCACCGGGCCGATCTGCGAACTGTTCGCGGTCGTCGACGCCCAGTACACCGCGTG
>JAEMRF010000035.1:0-7933 GCA_016463515.1 Solirubrobacteraceae bacterium
GGCCTGATCCTCTGGCGCCTGGCGATCTACGGGATGACCAAGAAGCTCGTGATCTAGCTGCCTACCAGTCTGAGAGCGGCACGGCGTCGCCCGCCTTGGCTTGTGCGCGACCGAGCCCGGCGCGCTCAAGTGCCCCAGGAATCCCATCGAGTAGCTCGACCACCGTGGCCGACGAGTCCGCCTCGTCGAGCTGGTCCAGAACGGTGCTGAGGAGCGACCGCGCCAGGGTGCCCTCTTTCAAGTGGGCCTGCGCCGCGCGACGGCGGAGCTTTTCGGCGTGCTCTGCATCGAGCGAAACGTTCAGTCGGACCGGGTCAGCCACGACCCGAGAATACACAGAAATACACAGACTGTGTGAGCGTTGGAATGCCTCAGCGCCCGGATCTCTCAGTAGTTGCGCGTATAGAGCAGCGCGATGCCGCCGACCTTGCCGCTGGCCAGGCCGAAGGTGAGCATGCGGTCCTTGGTGAAGACTGCGACGCCTGAGAGCGTGGACTGCGCATCGGGGAACGCCTTGCGCACGGCGCTGGCCTTCGAGCCGGTGTGGATCTGGCCCGGCTTGGTCTTCAGGCGAGCGATCGGGCCGCGGCCCGTCGGCTCGCGGTCAGCGTTCTGCGCTGCCAGAAGACTGATTTCCAGCACCTTGCCGTCGGCGAATCTGATGCGACCCGCGCCGGCCGCGGCGTCGACGTCGTTCACGAACCACTGGCAATCGCCGGAGAAGCGCTTTCGGTCGAGCACCTGCCCGGTGCGCTCGCGGTACTCGGCGTCCTCAGCTCCGCACGTGCTGCCAGGGCCCCAGAGCCGCACGGCCTTGCGGTAGGAGTGACCGAGCTTCACGCCGCCGATCGACGTGGCCGGCACGATCAGCTTGCTCTTGGGCGTCGGCGCTGCGGCCGTTGCTGGTGCAGCCTGGCTGGCCAGGGAGGCGCCGAGGAGCGCGGCGAGCGTAGAGACGTGGGCGGCGAAGCGACGCATCGGCGGACGGTAGCGCGGCGCCGGCGCCCCGGGCCGGCTGGCGGCGCATGGGCGCGCCGCCAGCCTCAGAACCGGACGGGTGTGCGAGGCAGCGCCGCCGCGCTGGTGGCGCCTACTCGCTGAAGCGGTCCGCGATCCACGTGTCGGAGGCGTCTTGGCCGTTGGCGTTGGTGTCCCACAGGTGCGAGCCGGGAACCGTGCGCCATTCGACGGGCAGATCAGCCGCGATCCACGCGTCAGCCAGGGCCTTGTGCGGGCCGATCGGGATGATGCCGTCGTTGTCGCCGTGGAACATGAAGACCGGCACCTGCGGCCCCCAGCCGGGCACGTTGCTCTGCGAGGCGCGAGCCACGAATGCCGGGTCGTTGATCGGGTCCTGACCGGTCTTCCAGAGGCTGCTCCACGTGCGGAACCAGCCGGTGATGTTGGACGCCATGATGGGGCTGCACTTGGTGGCGAGCGCGTTCATGAACGACTGCCCGGATGAGCTGAGCTTGCTGAGCAGGTTGAGCTCCGGGAACTGCCCGTTCAGCGAGGTGATCATGTAGGAGTACAGGCCTGAGGCAAGGGCTCCGTTGAGGTTCTGGCGTACGGCCTCGAGGTTGACCGGCGAGGCGCCGGCGACGGCACCCGCGACCGGCAGCGTGGGCGCGTAGTAGGGCGCGAGCTGCGCGGCCCACAGCGTGGCGTGACCACCCTGCGAGTAGCCGGTGAAGAGCGTCTTCGTGTCGCCGCCGAGCGACTCATACGGCAGGTTGCGCGCGGCGCGGGCCACGTCGATCATCGACTTGCCGGCCGACCAGCCGTTGAGGTAGGGGTGCGCGCCCGGGGTGCGCAGGCCCTCGTAGTCGGTCACGGCCACGGCGTAGCCGGCCGTCAGGTAGCGGGCGGCCGTGCCGCTCACGAACGCGCCGCCGTCTGGCAAACCGACCGACGGCGCACACGACTTGGTGTTGCCGATCTTGTCGGCCAGGCCGATCGTGCCGCTGGCCAGCGAGATGATGCCGGTGCCGCCGGTGGGCGGAACGAGCACGGTTCCGCTGACGGGGATCGCCGTGCCGGCCTCGTTCTCGGAGCGGTAGATCACCTGGTACACGCGGGTGCCGGTCGGCACGCGGTCGTCGAAGATCTGCACCTTGCGGCAGGCCGCAAGCTCGCCCGGCGCAGAAGTCGCGCCCAGGTTTGCGCCGGTGAAGAAGGTCTCGTCGGACGCAAACCCGTAGGTGGTTCCGCACCCCGCGTTGGCTGCGGCTGCTGGCTGAGCGGCCGTGAGGCAGCCGGCCGCAAGGAGGCCGGTCAAGAGGGCAAGGGTTGATCCTCGGCGTGAGCGCAAGGGGATCTCCTGGGAGTCTGAGCAGGGACGAGCGCACCACCCGGCTGGGCAGCACTTCAGTGCGGGCGGCGACTCCGCGGGAAGAGACCGGGAGCGTCGACGCGCCACGGACCATACACATACCGGCGGTTTCGGGATGCCCAAGTTGTGAAGGGCGTCACCCGATGTGGTGAGCGATGCTCAGGAGCTGGCCGTCCGGGGGACGGGCCCGGCTGGCTGCGGCCTCAGCCGCCGTGTCGGGCGAACCGCCGACGCTGGTTGTTGACCACGTCGCGCAAGCGCTCGGCCCGCTCGCGGCCGACGATGCGCGGCACGTTGACGGGCTGCAGACTGCGGCGCGTCCAGACCTCAGGATGAATGAGATCCGGAAGGGTTCCGCCGGTCTCTTCGTAGCCCTGCTGCAGCGCCGGGTAGTCGCCAAGCGCGCTTTCGCGCACGTAGAACGTGAGGTTCTGGCGGTAGTAGTAGGCCACGTCTTCGCGGTCCCACAGCTTGCGACGCAGCACGTCGACGGGCACGTAGCCGTGGGCGGCGAACTTCTCAGCCCAGTACGACGGCCACTGCTCGTTCACGTGGCCGGTGCCGCCCTGGTACGGAATGGCCGCGGAAAACAGCACCACCGGCGCCGCGCGCGTGAGCGTGGCCACGAACCCCTTCGCGGATGCCGCCGGCAGGTGCTCACCCACTTCGACCGAGATCGCGAGGTCGAAGGTGCGATCGATACTCGCGCCCACGGCCAGGTCGTCGTGACGGAACTTGGCAGCCGGGATGTCGAGCCAATCCGTGTTGACCCACGGCCCGTCGACACCGAGGTAGTCCTCGATGCCGCGCTGCGCGAAGGCCCACACCCACGCGCCATTGCCGCAGCCCAGGTCGACCACACTCGACGGGGTCAGGTACGTGAGGACTTCCGCACTGACGACCGCTGCAGACGTGCGGCCCAGGTCGGTCGCGGCCGAGTCATAGAAATTTGCGTCATATCCGGCCATCACGCAAACCGTACCTGGCAACCGAGGTGTCAGCAAAAGCTAGAAAGTAGCGCATTAGTGCGAGTGCGCCAATTTCTGGCAAATTCAACGCGTTGATCGCAGCCGATATGCGGGATGTAACCACGATGTTTTGCTGTGGATTTTGCCACCGACCTACTGCTAGCGTCGTGGCGCGCTGGCGTTGATCGTCAGTCTGCAACTCGAGAGATGGAGGGCTGATGCCCGCTCCAAGCCAAGCGAGCAAGGTGGAGCTGCAATCCGCCATCCGCAAGGTCGCCGACCAGTACCTCAAGGACCCGAACGTGTCGTCGGTGGGCCTCGGGTACCGCGTCAAGGACGGCGTGCAGACCGAGGAGCTGACGCTCCAGTTCACCGTCGATGCCAAAGCTGCCCCGGAGGCGTTGCCTGGCATGCAGACCGCCAAGATTCCGGCGCGCATGGAGGTCAACGGGATCACGTTCACCACAGACGTGGTGGAGCGCAGTTTCAGTAAGGACGCCCAGGTGATGCCGGTCAACACCAAGAGCGAGCGCAAGCGTCGACTGGACCCGATCGCTCCGGGCACCAGCATCGGGCACACGCAGGTCTCCGCGGGCACGCTGGGCTGCCTGGTTCGCGAGGTCGCCTCCGGCGAGCTGCGCGTGCTTTCGAACTGGCACGTCCTCCAGGGCGAGCACGGCGCCCTCGGCGACCTGATCGTGCAGCCCGCGCCCCATGACGACAACCGCATCGCCGCCAACGCCTGCGGGAGACTGGTCCGCAGCCACCTCGGCCTGGCGGGCGACTGTGCGATCGCCAGCATCGAGCATCGATCGGCGACCGAAGCGGCATTTGAGCTCGGGACGACCGTGCGGCAGATCGGCGATCCTGATCTCGGCGACCGCGTCGTGAAGTCCAGCCGCACCACCGGCGTGACCTACGGCATCGTCACCCGCCTGCACACCATCACGAAGATCACGTACGGAGGCGCGGGTCCTCAGCAGATCGGCGGCTTTGAGATCGGCCCCGATCCCGAGCGGGTGGCGCCAAGCGGCGAGATCTCACAAGGTGGCGATTCCGGTGCGGCCTGGATGGCCGTGGAAGATGGCACTCCGACCGAGCTGATGCTTGGCCTGCACTTTGCGGGCGAGACGACCGAGCCGGCCGAGTTCGCGCTCGCGTCCTACGCCTCGTCGGTGTTCGAGAAGCTCGAGATCGAGCCGCTGCAAGCTCCGGCGATCGCTCCGGCGATGCCAGCCGCTGCCATTCTGGAAACCACACCTGGCTACACGGCGAGCTTCCTCCCTGGCCACGACGTGGCGCTGCCCAGGGCCGCAACTCCGGGCGTTGAGACCGACTACGCCCCCACCAAGGCCGGGGCGCTGGTGCGCGACTACACCCACTTCTCCCTGGCCATGAGCCGCGAGCGGCGCTTCTGCCGCTGGGTCGCCTGGAACGTCGATGGCGGCGCACTGCGCAAGAACTCCCGCAATGGGCTCAGCTTCAAACTCGACGACGCCTACGACCCGGCCTTCCAGATCGGCGAGGACCTCTACGCCGGCAACCGGCTGGATCGCGGGCACGTCGCCCGGCGCGCGGACCTGGTGTGGGGCAGTCCCGAAGAGGCCCAGCGAGCCAACGTCGACTCGTTCTTCTTCACCAACATCACGCCTCAGCTCGACGACTTCAACCAATCTGGCAAGCAGGGCCTCTGGGGCGAGCTCGAGAACGCGATCTTCGAGGATGTGTCCGTCGACAGCCTGCGGCTGACCGTCTTCGGGGGCCCGATCTTCAAGGACACCGACCTGGTCTACCGCGGCGTCGCGATCCCACGCTCCTTCTGGAAGCTGATCTGCTTCGTGGAGTCCGGCGCGCTGCGCGCCAAGGCATTCGTGCTCACCCAGGACGATCTCGAGGCCAAGCTGGAGTCCCTGGGACTCGAGGAGTTCCAGCTCTTTCAGGTCTCCCTCCCAGACCTCACCGCGCGCACCGGCCTGGCGTTCGACGATCTCCTCACGGCCGACACGCTGCGAGCTGGCGTCGAGTCGGTCGCCGGGGAGCAGCCCATCCTGCGGATTGAGCGGCGGTCCCAGATCGGCGCCTGAAGGCCGGGGGCTTACTCCTGATCGAGCTGGTGCAGACGCGCGCGCTCGATCGCGGCGATGGTCGCAGCGTCCTCGTCTTCCACCGCGAACGCCGCAGAGAGGTCGATCGTGATGCGGCTCTCGCGGTAGGTCGGCCACTCGCTCAGCGGGTCGAATCCGGAACTCTCCGGGTCGGTCCACCACAGGGCCGTCAGCTCGACGCGCCCGTTGTTCTGCCACTGCTCCAGGACTTCCTCGTAGGGCGCAGTGACGGTGAGTTCGTCGCCGGTCGACAGGTAGATCGTGGTAGGCACGTGGTCTGACTCTGGGGCCGAAGGATCCGGCGGGTCACGTTCGTCACCGACGCCTAGTACCCCCGGCGGGACTCGAACCCGCGACCGTCAGATTAAAAGTCTGCTGCTCTAACCAACTGAGCTACAGGGGCTCAGCGAGGGTATCGAGACTGGCGGCTGCTGGCGATCCCGCCGCGGCGCGGCTTCGGTTCGCGCGTGGATGACCGCACGCGCGGCAGTTCAGACGCGAACGCGGCCGCGCGCCGCCTCCCTAGACTGAGGCGCCCATGGCCAGGCTTCCCGACGGCGACCCCGCACCGCCCGACGGCGCCCTCCCGGCCAGCGCGCTCGGAGCGCTCGCGGGCGCGCCGTTCGGCGTCTATGTGCACGTGCCGTTCTGCGCCACGCGGTGCGGCTACTGCGACTTCAACACCTACGTGCCCGGGGAAGACGGCGCCGCGGCGGCAGCGAGCTATGCCGACGCGCTCATCGCCGAGCTGGCCTTCGCGCGGCGGGTGCTTGGCGACGACGTGCCGCCCGCGCGGACGGTCTTCTTCGGCGGTGGCACGCCGACGCTGCTGCCGCCGGCTGAGCTGGCGCGCCTGCTGGGCGCCGTGCGCGAGCAGTTCGGGATCGAGCCGGGCGCCGAGATCACGACCGAAGCCAACCCCGAGTCGGTCGACCCGCGTTCGCTGGCCGCGCTGCGCGAGGCGGGTTTCACGCGCATCTCACTCGGGATGCAAAGCGCGGTGCCATCGGTCCTTAAGACGCTCGACCGCGTGCACACGCCAGGCCGCGCCATCGAGGCCGCGCACGAGGCGCGGGCTGCGGGGTTTGAGCAGGTCAGCGTCGACCTGATCTACGGCACACCAGGCGAAACGGCCGCCGACTGGGAAGCCTCGCTGGCGGCCGCGATCGAGGCCAAGCCCGACCACGTGAGCACCTATTCGCTGGTCGTGGAGCCGGGCACGCTGATGGCGGCGCAGGTGCGCCGCGGTGAGCTGACCGTGCCGGGCGAAGACGTGATCGTCGACCGCTTCGAAACCGCCGACCGCGTGCTTTCAGCTGCCGGTCTGCACTGGTACGAGACCTGCTCGTTTGCCACCAACGAGGCCGCCTACTGCCAGCACAACCTGGGCTACTGGCGCGGCGGGAACTGGTGGGGCGCGGGCCCCGGCGCGCACTCGCATGTGGGCGGCGTGCGGTGGTGGAACGCCCTGCACCCGCGCACCTGGGCCGGCAAGGTGACCGCCGGGCAGTCGCCGGCGGCGGGCCGCGAATTGCCCGATGCTGAGGCGATCCTGCTGGAGCAGGTGATGCTCGGACTGCGCCTGGCCGAAGGCGTTGAGCTGGCGCTGCTGAGCGAAGACGGCCGCGCCGCCGCCGACCGCCACCTGGCGGGCGGGCTACTGGACCCCGCAGCCTTCGAGACGGGCCGCGCCGCGCTCACGCTCCGCGGGCGGCTGCTCGCCGACCCCGTCACGCTCGACCTCGCCGGCTAGCGCGCCTCGCCTCGCCTTGGACGCGCTGCCGACGCGCGCCACGTTTCGCGCGCCGCCTCCGCGGTGAACGTCGAAATCATGTCGCTATAGCGACGGTAATTCGACGTTGGCGGCCGAGTGCGCTCAGCGGGCGACTGGTGTCACCGGTGATACAATGCGGTCATGGCGGACGCTTCGATCAGAGATCTGCGGCACCGCGGGGGCGAGATCGTCGACCTTGCGGCCTCCGGGGAGGACGTCACCATCACTCGTGACGGCAAACCGGTCGCCCAACTGCGAGCGGTCCCAGCTTCGACGCTGTCGGCAACGGCACTGCTTGCGCGTTGGCGTGCGCTTCCGAGCGTCGACCCAGTTGGGCTTCGGGCCGACATCGATGCCACGATCGATCCCGCCGCATGGTGAGCACGCACCGTCGCGGAATTCTGGACACCTCCACGGTCATCCTGTTGCCGCGTCTGCGCGACCCGGCACTCCTTCCGCAGGAGCCGCTCATCACCACCGTGACGCTCGCCGAGCTCTCCGTCGGCCCGCTGGTGGCGAGCTCCGACGACGAACGCGCCAAACGCCAGAGCCACCTCCAACAGGCCGAAGCGGACTTCTCGCCACTCCCCTTTGATGCACCGTCGGCCCGAGCCTTCGGTCGGGTCGCGGCGTCCCTTCGTGCGAGCGGTCGCAAACCTGCTGCTCGCGCCTACGACGCGATGATCGCCGCGATCGCCCTGGCGAACGACCTTCCGGTCTACACCGCAAACGCCAGCGACTTCGAAGGCATCGA
>JAEMRF010000035.1:8033-17549 GCA_016463515.1 Solirubrobacteraceae bacterium
CTCGCCGCTACGGTGCCTTGGTGCATCTTTCGCAGGACGTGATCATCGACGCGCCGATCGCGCAGGTCGCCGAGCTGCTCGCCGACCCGCAGGGGCCGCGCAAGTGGCACCGCGACCTGCAGAGCATCGACCTCAAGAGGGGCACCGCCGGTACGCCGGGCGCCGTCTCGGAGCTGACCTACCTCGACAAGGGCCGCACCTTCAAGGTCACCGAGACGATCGTCAGCCTCGACCTGCCGCGCCAGACCGTCTCGACCTACAAGGGCCCGGGCATGCTGCACACGCTCACGACCACACTCAAAGAGCTGGGTCCCAGCTCCACGCGCGTGACCGTCGACAACGACATCAAGCTCTCGGGCGTGGCCAAGTTCGCGGGACCGGTGATCAGCAAGGGCACCGCAGGCCAGATGAAGCACCGCGCCGAGGACCTCAAGACGGTGCTCGAGGGCGGTTCGCTGGGCTGAGGGCGGACTGGGGCCCTACGGCTGGATGACGCGCCCTAGGAGCTGATCGTCCGGACCGGGATCTTGGTCGTAGACCACGGCCAAGCGTCCATCTGGGAGCGGCGCGATGTCGTAGGTCGACTGACTCGTTCCGCGGGCACGCGGCATCAGCTGGCGAGGACGCGTGACCGTGCCGTCGGTGAGGCGCCGAGCTGCCACCAGGCGGCTACCGGCGAACGCGCCTGCTCCGAGTTCGTCCTCCCACACGGTGGTGATCACGCCCCCGGGGCCGAAGACCACGTCGCCGCTGAACGGGTTCACGTCGCGGAACGTGGCCGCCAGCGTCAGCTCCTCGGACCCGGTCCAGAGCCGGAGGCCGTCGAGCCCGCGCCCCGTGAGGACAGCGAACTCGCTCTGGCCCGCGCTGAGCCCGAAGCTGAAGCCACGGTCCACCGTTCCTCCGAGCGCAGCGGGCAACGGCTGGACCGGTGTCGGTTGGACCGCGCCCGCAGGCAGCTTCGTGAACAAGACCCGCGCACCGACGCGCTTGCGCGGACCGTGATGCAACACGACACCCAGATCGCCGTTTCGGGCGAACTCCAGGCCGCCGATCCCACTGCGCACTGACCCGAATCCGAGATCGATCTTCGGCCCGATGCGGCCGTCGGGATCGATGCGGCGAACGTAGGGACGCAGCCACGTGCCCTCCCCGTAGGCCAGCACGGCTGCGCCTCCGTCGGGGGCCATGGCCACCTCGAGGGCGATGTCTCCGTCGACGTCGAAGTTCACGAGGGCCAACGGGGCGACAAAGCCGCCCGCGCCCGCGGGCCTGAACGCCACGGCCCCAGGGACGGGCATCACCGCGGCGACGGCACCCGTGGGCCCGATGCGTGGGACGTACGGGCTGAGTGCCGTGCCCGGGCCTGCGACCGGTTGGGGCGCTGATACCTGCCCGGTCGGCGACACGTTGACCGCCGTGACGACCTCAGATTCAAAATCACCTTTGGTCACGAACACCACCGCGCCGCCGTCGGGAGTCAGCGCTCCGTCCATGCGGCCGATGTCGCTGGCAGGGTCATAGAAGACGATGGGCGGCAGCTGGGCACCCGCGGGGTCGATGCGCCGGATCGTCGCGCGGGCCCCAGTTTTGCTCCCAGGCCTTACCTCAAGCGTGCGCACCGATCCGTCGGCCGCTACGGCCAGATCGTTGAACTCCTGGGCCAGCGGCACGGGCGGCAGCACAGGTGAGGCGCCCCGTGCCGCCTCGACGCCTGCGCTGGCCAGGACGGCAAGGCCCGTAGCTCCCAGGACGACGAGGCGTTGTGTAGCGCGAGACATGGCCGCCGACCCTACCCGCGGGCGTGCCACCCGACCAGGCCAAACCAATGGTGCGGCCGCAGGCGCCCGCTAGCGGCGTTTGCTGAGGCGGTCCAGCAACAGCGTGATGCTCTCTTCGAGCTGGGCGTTGGTGGCCTGTTCGACCTTGCCCACGCCGATCTTGCGGTTGATCTCTTGGTTGACCTGCGCCTGCGGTGACTTGGTGACGCGGGCCAGTTCGGAGACGAGCGAATGGCGGCGCTTGCGCAGCTGGTCCTGCACCTGCCAGGCGGGCATCTCGGACTGCGGCGTCGGGGCGCGCTCGGCGGACTTCTTCTTGGGCTTGGCCCGCTGCCAGGACTTGGCGGGGGTGTCGTCGTCCTCGTCGTCTTCGTCGTCGAGCGCCCAGGGGTCGAGCGGGTCGACGGCCGGGGCCGCTGCGGCATCGTCGGTCGCTGGGGCCGGCTGCCCGATCAGCGAGCTGGGGCGGATCACGCGGCCATGCTCGTCGCGCTGCAGCCCAGCACTCGGACGGCCCGCCGGGGCGCCTGAGCCGTCGGTCGCGCCAGCCAGCGGCCCGCCGACAGCGGCCGCGGCCTCGCCCGCCTGCTCGGCTGCCGCGCTGGATTTGCCCGCCAGGAAGCCGGCGTGGTCATCGGTGGACTCGGGCGTGCCGCCGCCGTCGAGGCCGGCGAAGAGGTCCATCTGGACTTTCACGTCGGCCAGGACGGGCTTGAAGTCCTTCTTCTCGCCGGGCGCGTCGCGCACGCGCTCCTCGACCTCATCGAGCTCGGAGCCGTCGCCCTCCTCCTGCGGGATCAGGAGGTGCTTGAGGTCGCCTTCCACGTCGGTCGCGTGCTGGCGCAGGCGGATGTCGGCCGGGATGTAGAGCCAGGAGCGATCCGTCGGCGGACGACCCGGAATGGTGCGCACGAACCGCCCGACGACCTGACGGAAGATCAGCGGCGTCTTGGCCGCTGCGGCGTAGACGCCCACGCGCAGCCGCGGGATGTCGACGCCCTCAGAGACCATGTTCACCGCCACGATCCAAGCGCGGTCAGAGCGCGAGAAGTCGGCGAGCTTCTTGTGGGCCTGGGTGTCGGTGTAGAGGACCGTCGTCGGGTCCTCGCCGTAGTCCTCACGCAGGATTCGGGCGATGCGGCGGGCATGCTCGGAGTCGGCGGCCACGATCAGCCCGCCGGCCTCCGGGTGACTGGAACCGCGCAGCGACTTGAGGCGATTGGCGGCCTCGCCCAGGATCTTCGGTAGACCGTCGGCGAGCTCGGTCGAGATGGCGGTGCGGTAGCGGCGGGCAGCCTCCGAGCCGTCGAGGGCGTCGGCGAAGGAGCCCTCGACCACCGAGTCGCCGCTCATCCACTTCAGGGTGCCGTCGAAGGGGATGAACCGGATCGGCCGGCAGACGCGGTCGCTGACGGCGTCGCCGTAGTTGTAGGAGATGTCGGGCACGACGTAGCCGTCGTTGTCGTACTCGGCGCCCGGGATCGGCGTGCGGTCAGAGCGAAACGGCGTGCCGGAGAGCAGCAGCCAGCGATCGGCCCGGGCGAAGGCCATGTTGAAGCCGTCGCCCCAGGCCAGGTCCTCGCCGAGGTGGTGGGCCTCGTCGGCGATGATGAGGGTGTCCGGGGTGCAGATCGACTTCCAGCGCTTGGCGCTGGCGGCGGCGCGGGCGTAGGTCACCGAGACGCCGTCAAAGCCGCCCGGCGGCTCCAGATTCGGGGAATCGGGGAGGAGCTGCAGGCCGTTCTCAGCGGCCGCCTGCGCCCATTGGCGCGTGAGCGGCGCCGTGGGGCAGATCACCACCACGCGCTTGATCTTGCCCTCGGCGAGCTGCTCCCGCGCGAAGTGCAGCGACGGTCTCGTTTTGCCGGCGCCCGGTGCAGCCGCAATCAGATAGGTGCCGAACTCCCAGTCGCGCATCCCTTTGACGGCCTTGCGCTGCCACGGCCGGAGGCTGCTCAGGTCGGTGATGGCGGAGGTCGGCGCGGTCATGCAGGGCCCGCGATTCTACGATCTGCGGGGGCGTCATCGGCGGCTCGTCCACCGTGGAAACCCGCTATGAGCGGGGTCGGAGCGACGGCGCATGCCAGCGCGCACGCGCCAACCCGTCGGCGCACGGTGCCACCAGGTTCAGTTCGCTGCGGCACCCGGCAGGTCTACGCTGCCCCGCGTGACCAGCGGGCAACCCAAACGCAGCGACGCCGTGCGCAACCGGGACCGCATTCTCGACGCGGCCGCCAAGCTGCTCGCGCAGAATCCAAGCGCCTCGCTGCTCGACGTGGCCACCGCGGCGGGCCTCTCGCGCGCGACCGTCTACCGCCACTTCTCCACGATGGACGACGTCTCCCGCGCGCTGCTCGTGGAAGTGGAAGACCTCGGCCGCGAGGTGCTCAAGGACGGCCTGACCGCGGCGGTTCGCGGAGACACGCGCGACGCCACCGTCAGCGAGCAGATGCTCACGATGCTCGAAGCCGCGCTGCCCGTGCAGACCCGCTACGCCGAGACGATGGCCGGGAGCGACTCCCCGGAGGACCAGCTGCTGGCCACCTTCGGTCCGGTCCTGCGCGCGACGGTGGTCGAAGGGCAGAACCGCGGCGAATACGCCGGCGGCCTGGACCCCGAAGCCACCAGCCAGGCGCTGCTCACGCTGATGATCCTGGCCGGCAAGCACGTCCACCGCGATGGCGCGCCGGTCAGCGACGCACTGGAGCCGGTCCGCACGTTTCTGCGCGGGATGCAGGCCAGCCCCGGTCCGCTGCCGAGCCGAACTCGCTGACCCTTATGCCACGCCGACGCACAAGTTCCTAGGATCCGGCGCATGCGTGCCGTCACCATCGCCGACAAGGCGCTCAAGTTCTCCGTGGATTCCCCGGAGCCAGAGCCTGGCCTGGGTGAGGTGCTGGTCAAGGTGCACGCCGCCGGACTCAACGGCGCCGATCTGCTCCAGGTGCGCGGCGCTTACCCGGCGCCTCCCGGGTCCCCGGCCGACATTCCAGGCCTTGAACTCGCGGGCGAGGTCGTGGGACTCGGGCCGGGCGTGGGGCGCTTTGGCATCGGCGACCGCGTGATGGGGATCGTCGGCGGCGGCGGGCAGGCCGAATACGCCGTGGTGCACGAGCGCCAGCTGATGCCCGTCCCCGCGGGACTGGATCTGGTGGCCGCCGGTGGCTTTCCGGAGACGTTCACCACCGCCCACGACGCGATCGTGGTGCAGGCTGGACTGCGGCCCGGCGAGCGCCTGCTCGTGCATGGTGCGGCAGGCGGCGTGGGCACCGCCGCGGTGCAGATCGGCCGGGCCATCGGTGCCTCGGTCGTGGCCACCACGCGCCATGAGCAGTTCGACGCGCAGCTGGAGCAGCTCGGCGCCGAGGTGGTGACGCGCCCCAACGAGCACCACGGGTTCGGACCGTTCGATGTGGTGCTCGAGCTCATCGGCGGCGAGAACCTCGGCGAAGACGTGAAAGCGCTGGCCACCGGTGGCCGCGTGGTGATCGTCGGCGTCGGCGGCGGCATCAAGGCTGAGCTGAACCTGCTCGCGCTGATGTCCGTCCGGGGGCGCGTGCTGGGCACCACGCTGCGCTCTCGCCCGCTGGAGGAGAAGGCCGCCACGGCCCGCGCAATGGAGCGCGAGGTCTTGCCGCTCGTGGAGCGGGGGCGCCTCACCGTGCCGATCGCCAAGGCATTTCCCGCCGAGGAGGCCGAGGCCGCATACGCCCACTTCAAGCAGGGCGGCAAATTCGGCAAGGTCATTCTCACCTTCTGAGGACCGTCCCCACGCCGGGTACTGGGCAAGGCGGGCACCCGGGCTCGCAGGTCGCAGCGCCTCGCGCCCAGTAACGGCGGGGCACGAGGCGATTTCCCTGGACGCAGCCGCCGAAAGAGCGCCTGCGTCGAGCCAAGACACTAGTTTCCTGACGGATGCTCAGGTGGCAATCCAGTTGCTTGAAATGCGGCGTGGGCGCGCTAGTTTTTTCAGATCGCCCGCATCACCTTGCGGGTCTTCCATCCCTCCTCTCTGTCTCCGTCCCACCTCGCCTCTTGCCGCGTTCTCCTGCTGAAGGTGCTGCCACGCGCAGCGTCGCCGACCTGGAAGTCGGCGATCACCGCCCCACGCGCGACCGGCGCGTGCGCAGCGGTGCGGATCGGCGCCAGCACGACGCGGGCCCGCCCAACGGCATCGAGCGCCGCCGGGTCGACCGCCGCTCCCACGATCGCCGCTCGGGTATGCGGGGCGATCGGCGCCGCGGCGACCGCCGAGGAGCGTCCAGCCGCCGGGCCGTGGCCGACCATCGCGTGGAGATGAGCCGCCGCACGCAGGCGGCGCGCGTGGCCTCACGGTCCTACAGCCCCGAGCAACTCGAGGTGCCGGGCACCCCGCGCCTGCTGCGGCTGGTGATGATCACGCTGGTGGCGGTCGCCTGCCTGCTCGCCGCAACGCTCACCGGCCCGGTCGACGAGGCCGGCTCCGCGCCGGCGGCCACCGTCAAGACCAAGGTCGACGGGGTCACGGCCACCCTCACGTATGCCCAGCGCAAGGCGGGTGGGTCCCTGCGGCGCTACACCAAGCTGCGCCTCACGGTCCGCGCCGCGGGCCGCACCACGCTGAAGTCGGTCAAGCTGCGCGGCGAGGCCGTCGAGAGCTTTGGCAGCCGCCCGCGGGTGAGCGTGGCCGAGGTCACCGGCGACGGCCTGCCAGACGTCGTCGTGCAGGTCTACACGGGCGGCGCTCACTGCTGTGTCGTGTCGGCCATTGCGCCGTCGACCGCCGAGGGCTGGGGCCCGCTGATCGTGCGCAACTGGGCGGACTTCGGCTTTGAGCTGAAGGATCTGGGCGGCACCGAGCAGGTCGAGTTCAAAGCCTGGGACGCTCGCTTCACCGGCGCCTTTGGCCCGTTCGTCGCCAGCCAGACGCCCATCCAGGTGATGCGGCTGCAGGGCGGCACCTTCGTCGACGTGACCCGCGAGTTCCCCGAGTGGATCAAGCAGGACATCACCGACAACGCCAAGGCCTGGCAGGACGCCGCCACCGAGGACGACGCCGAACTGCGCGGCGTGGCTGGCAGGTCGGCCGCTGGGGCGTGGATCGCGAACCTGCTGCAACTCGGCGACACCGCCGGCGCCAAAGCCGTGGTCGAGGCTTCGGCCGCCCGCGGCGACTTCACCGGCGACGGCGCCACGTTCCCGGGCCAGCTGGGGCACAACCTGAAGGTGTGGGGCTACCTCACGGATCCGGTGGTGATCGGTCTGACCGACACCCCCGCAGCGCCCATCGCCTGATTTCGGGATCGGCCACCTTCCGCGCGCGATGCAGCGCGCTGCTGGTCGCATCTGGCGCCGCATCCCGGCATACTTGAGTGCGTGCCATCACACCCTGACCAGGCCGTGAGCGGCGGCGGTCCGGCCACTCGCAAGTCCGCCCGAACGCGCAAAGCGATCCTCGACGCGGCCGGGCAGCTCTTCACCAGCGCCGACGTCAACAGCGTGAAAGTGGAGGACATCGCCGACGGCGCGGGCGTCTCCGTTGGCACGCTCTACAAGCACTTCGCCAACAAGCAGGGCATCCTGCTGGCGTTCGTGTCTGAGGCGTACGACGTGCTCGAGGCCGACATCACGGCGGCGCGCGAGCTGCCCCGTGCACTTGACCGGGTCTATGCCGCGGGCGACGCCTACATGCGGGTCGCTGCCGAGCATCCCCACGCCATGCGGTTTGGCCTCGTGCGCGTGCTGCAGCCCAATCCCAGCCCGGAGCTGGCGGAGGTCAACCGGGCGCTCTCGGCGCGCACGCAGAAGCTGGTGCTCGGGGTCGCGACCGACCTGAAAGAGGCGATGCGTGAGGGGCAGACGGCGCCCGCGCCGATCGACGAGACGATGCTGCTGCTGTGGGCGATGTGGAGCGGCATGACCACATTGATGATCCGCCAGGACGGCACCGCGATCCCGCCGGAACTCGCCGAGCGCGCCCTGCGCCTGGGGATGGAGCTCATGCGTCGGGGCTCGGATTTCACGTTTGAGCACCCGGAATCGCCGCCACTGGCGGGGTCCACGCCGCCGGCTGGGTAGCACCATTTTCTGGGCTTGCTGCAACCCGGGTGGCTTTTAGCGGGCCGGCACGCCATACTTAAGTGCGTGCCATCACATTCCGAGCGGGCCGGGAGCGGCATCTCACCGGCCTCGCTGAGGAGTGCCCGTACGCGTCGCGCGATTCTCGACGCCGCCGGCAAGATCTTCACCAACGCCGACATCAACAGCGTGAAGGTCGAGGAGATCGCGGAAGCCGCGGGCGTCTCGGTCGGCACGCTCTACAAGCACTTCACCAACAAACAAGGCATTTTGCTGGCGTTTGTGAGTGAAGGCATGGATGTCGTCGAGGCCTACATGGCCGAGGCGCGCCAGCAGCCGCGCGCGCTGGACCGGGTCTACGCCGCCGGCGACGCCTACGTGCGCTTTGCGATCGAGCGGCCGCACGCGATGCGGTTTGCGGCGGTGCGCGTGCTGCAGCCAGATCAGAGCCCTGAGCTGGCCGAGATCAACCAGGGCCTCTCGGCGCGCACGCAGAAGCTGGTGCTCGGCATCGCGACCGACCTCAAAGAGGCGATGCGCGAGGGGCAGACGCCCACCGCGCCGATCGACGAGATGATGCTGTTCCTCTGGGCCCTGTGGAACGGGATGACGACGCTGATGATCCGCCAGGACGGCACCGCGATTCCGCCGGAGGCTGCGCAGCGCTCGCTGGAGCTTGCGCGCGAGGTGATGCGCCGCGCCGCGAACTACACCCTGGAGGGTGGCGGTTCACCGACGATCACGGCGCCGCCGCACCCAGTGGCCGAGCCTGAGGCCGACGAGCCCTTGCGGGCCACCGGCTAACGGGCCAGCGAGCGCGCCGCCTACCAGGGCGGCTGATCGTCGTACCAGCCCTTGAGCTGGCGAAAGGCCGTCCAGAAGGCGCGCTTGGCGGTCTCTTCATCCAGCGACTGGTGGATGTCTGGGGTGACGATCGCTTCGGAGCCGGGCGTGAAGCGCTGGATCTCGCCGGGTGCCCAGCGCAGCGGGCGGGCAAGCGGCACGTCGAGGGCGTTCAGCGCGCCGAGGGCGCGTTCACCGAGGACGACGATGATCCGCGGCTGCACGATCGCGATCTCGCGGATCAGCAGCTTTGAGAGCGGGGTGTCGGTGTGTTGGTCGTCGACCTTGGGGCACTTCACGATGAGCGTGCCGTAGATCGTGGTGGGGTCGATTTCCAGGCGCCGCAGCGACGCGAGGATCGCCGCGCCGGAGCGGCCGTAGAAGGCCACGCCTTCTTGGCGTTCGGCTTCGCTGGGCTCGTAGCCGATGAGCATGATGTCGGCCTGCGGGTGCCCGGAAGAGAGCACGGGCGCGCGGTCGCTGGCCTGGCAGGACGCGCACTCGCGCACTTCCCGCTCGACCTCGCCGAGTTCCCTGATCGCTCGCTCCAGGTATTTCTCCCGGATCTCATCGTCCGCAATGCGCACGACGGGGTTTTCGCCTCGGCGGGCCTGCTGCCTCCAAGTGCAGCGGCGGTTGCGCCGCGCACGACTTCGTGCGGGGCGTCCAGTGGGGCAGGTAACCGAGGCTGCGCGGCGTGGCGCGCAGTGAACTCCGTTCGACGACCTGCGCCCTCGGGTGTGTCACCCTCGGCGAATGTTCGCGTTGCACATTGCCCGCGAAAGGCGGACGATCCTTCGATGAACACCCTTGTGGTGCATTCCACGCGCGCGCG
>JAEMRF010000279.1:0-1756 GCA_016463515.1 Solirubrobacteraceae bacterium
CGGACCGTTCTGACCAGAGCGAGCGCCAGCGAGCGGCGGGAATGGGTCCGAACGGCTCCCCTGCCACCCCGCCCGGAAACCCACCAAAGAGGCCCTAGCCGGTGACCCCAGCTGCCCGCGTCGGCCGAGCTCCGCGCACGTCGAGTGGGTAGGTCTCTACTTTGACGCGGCTGTTCGTCGACGTCCCCGTCAGCTTGGCGCGCTTCCGGCCGGGCCCGCCGACGACGCGGCCGGTGAGCACGATGCGCTTGGCCTTGCCTTCGGCGAGGCTCGGGGCGCGGAGGCAGAAGCGCGCGCCGCGCTGGGTGAGGCTGGCCGGGCGGCGGATGAGCACGACGCCGTCAGGCAAGGTGAAGCAGGCCTGCACGCCGCTGGCGGTGCCGACGCCGACGTTGGTGACCTTGACCGCGATGCGCACGGTGCGGCCGGGGCGCGAGTAGGGCTCCAGCGGCTTGATGCCGGCGACGACGAACGGGGCGCCGCTGGCCTGCACGCGGGCTCCGGCGACCTGGCCGGCGTCTTGGGCGTTGGGGAGTTCGGTCGCGGTGACCGTCGCGATGTTGTTGATCGGCCCGCCGGAGGCTGCGACCGCGGTGGTGATCTTGATCGAGACCGAGCGGCCCGGCTCCATGCGGCTCACCACACACGTGATGGTGCGGGCGTTGCGGGTGCAGGTGGCGCCCGTGGCCTTGGTAGAGACATAGTCCAGCCCGGCCGGGAGCTGGTCGACGATGCGTACGCCCGTGGCCGGCAGGTTGCTGGTGTTCTTGGCGGTCACCGTCCAGACGACCTGGTCGCCGGCGCGCACGCTGGTCTTGTCGACGGTCTTCGTGATCGCAATCTGCGGCTTGTCGGCTGCGGCCGGGACCGGGATGCCGCCCGTGGTGATGCGCGCGCCGTTGTTGGAGCCGTCGGTGTCGAACTGGCCGCTGTTCACGGAGCCAGCGTTCAGGAGCGTCTGATCGGCCCCGGCGACGTCGACGACGACCACCACGGCCACGCTCACGGTCTGGCCATCGAGGATCGTGCCCAGGTTGCAGGTGATCGTCCGGCCGTCGACGGTGCAGCTGCCCTGCGACGGCGTGACCGACTCCAGCGTGACGCCGTCGGGCAGCGTGTCGACCAGAACCACGTCGGTAGCGGTCGACGGACCGCGGTTGACGACGTCGGTCGTGATCGTGACGCGCTCGCCAGCCGGCGCGGAGTCCTTGTCGGTGCGCTTGGTGACCACAAGGTCCACGGCCGCCGGGACGCTCACCACGCCAGCGCTGGCTGCGTTGTTGGCGGGCACCGGATCCGTGAGCGCACTGGTGGCGACCGCGTCGACCGAGAGGGTCGTCTGCGCCGCAGCTCGGCCGACGGTGCCGGTGAGCGCGATCGTGGCCGAGGCGCCGGGCGCGAGGTCGGGGACCGTGCAGGTGACCGTCCGGCCGCTCACGGTGCAGCTACCACCAGGCACGGTGGCGCCTGGGTCGGTGAGACCGGCAGGGAGTTCTAGGGTCACGACGACACCGGTCGCGGTCTGCGGGCCGGCGTTGCCGACGATCGCCGTCCAGCGCAGCTCCTCGCCGACGACCGCCGACGGGCGATCCGGCGTGATCTGGACCGAGAGGTCGGCCGCGGCGCCCGCGGTTGCACGAGCCGTCGCAGTGTTGTTGGCCGTGCCCGGGTCGCGGGTCGCGGATGAGGCCGTGGCGGCGTTGTCGAGCACGGCGCCACCTGCGGTCGTGCTCACGGTCGCGCTGATGGTGACCGT
>JAEMRF010000279.1:1856-4413 GCA_016463515.1 Solirubrobacteraceae bacterium
CGGCGCAGGTGCCGGCCGTGCTGGTGGCCGAGGTGATCGTCACGCCCGCGGGGATCGCGTCGCTGACCGTGACGCCGGTGGCGCCCAGCGGCCCGAGGTTGCTGGCCGTCAGCGTCCAGGTCACGGTGTCGCCGATCTCGGCGGTCGCGCGGTCGACGGTCTTCACGATCCGCAGATCGGCGGCGTCACCGACGGCGGTGCTGGCTTGAGCCAGGTTGTTGGCGGTGTTCGGGTCGAACTGGTCAGCGACCGCGCTGGCGCGGTTCGTCATCAGTCCGCCCGCGTTGGCCGGCTCGGCCTGCGCCACGACGGTCACCGTGGCACTGGCACCCGGCGCGAGCGTGCCGAGCGAGCAGGTGCGCGGGTCACCACCGGCGCAGGTGCCGGTCGACGGCGTGACCGACGTGATCGTCGCCCCCGCCGGGAGCTGATCGGTGAGCACGACGTTCGTCGCCGCCTGCGGCCCGTCGTTGGTCACGGTGACGAGGTAGGTCACGGTGCCGCCGACGGTCGTCGTCGGCTGGTCGGCCGTCACGGTCACCAGCAGATCGGCTGCCGGAGCGATCGCCGTGGAGACGATCGGGCTCTGGTCGTTGGCGGGGTTGCGGTCGGTCTGCACGGCGGTCACCGTGCCGCGGGCGTTGACCGTCGTACCGGCCGCGCCCGAGCCAACGCGAACCCGTGCGGTGATCGTTGCGCTGCCCGAGCCGCTGAGCGAGCCCAGGTTGCAGGTCAGCGTGCCCGACGCCTCGGCGCAGCCGCCCTGCGTGGAGCTCGCGCTCACGAAGGTGGTGTTCGCCGGGAGCAGGTGCGTAAACGTGGTGCCGGTCGCCGTCGACGGACCGGCGTTGGCGACCGTGAAGGTGTAGAGCAGCTCGTCGCCGACGTTCGCCGTCGCGAGGTTCACGGCTGCGCTCGTCGACAGGTCGATCGAGGCGCCGACGGTGGTCGTGACGGTCGAGAGGTTGTTGGCCGGATCCGGCTCGAAGGTGCTCGAGGTAATGCGCGCGACGTTGGCCAGCGGCGTCTCGGCGGCGATCGCCTCGACCCGCGCCGTGAGCGTCGCGACGACGGTCTGCCCGCTCGCCATCGGCCCGACGGTGCAGACGACCTGCACGCCGACGGGCGTACACGTGCCCTGGTTCGCCGTGGCCGTGAGGAGCGTGACGCCGGCCGGCAGGTCGTCGGTGATCGTGACGCCTGCGGCAGCCGAGGGGCCGTCGTTGGTCGCCGTGACCGTCCAGGTGATGGTGTCGCCCACGGCGGCAGCGCTGCGATCGGCCGTCTTGACGACCCGCAGATCAGCGGCAGCGTTCACGTTGGTGGTCGCCGTGGAGAGGTTGTCGGCCGGATCGGGATCGAACTCGTTGCCCGCCACCGACGCCGAGTTGTTCAGCGGGGACCCAGCAGAGGACCGCGCGACGGTGCCGCTGAGGGTGACCGTGCGGGTGGAGCCGCTGGCCCAGGAGCCGGCCACCGCGCAGGAGACGGCCTGCCCGACGACCGTGCAGGTCACGCCGGACCCGCCGCTGGCGCTCACGCCGGTAATGCCCGCGGGGACCGTGTCGGAGATCGTGGCGCCGGTCGCGGCCGAGGGGCCGTCGTTGGTCGCGGTGACCGTCCAGGTGATCGTCTCGCCGACGTCGGCGGTCGCGCGATCGGCGGTCTTCGTGAGCCGCAGGTCGGCCGCAGCGCCAGTCGACACGCCAGCGCTCGCGGCGTTGTCGGCGGGCGTCGGATCGTGCTCCGTTGCGGAGGCGGTCGCGGTGCTCGTGAAGGTGGCGTTGGCACCGCTGTCGACCCGCAGTCGCACGACGATCGTGGCGCTGGCGCCCGGGGCCAGCGTGCCCAGGGCGCAGGTCAGCGGGTCGCCGCCTGCCGCGCACGTGCCCTGCGAGGTCGTGCGCGAGATCAGGGTCGTGTTCGCCGGCAGATCGTCGCTGAGCTGCACGAGCGTGGCGGTGCTCGGGCCGTCGTTGCGGACCGTGATCGTGAAGTCGGCGGTGTCGCCGAGGTTCAGCGTCGTCGGCGCCGCCGTGTGGGTGACGACGAGGTCAGCCGCCGCGCCGACGGTCGTGGTGACCGGAGGACCGCTGGAGTCGTTGGAGGGATCCGGGTCCGGGCGGGTGCCCGTGATCGTGGCCGTGTTGCCGACGGTGGTGGCCGACGCCGTCGGGCGCACGCGGGCCTGGATCGTGGCCGTGGCCGAGGCGCCATTGGGGATCGACCCGAGCGAGCAGGTCACCGTCTGGCCGACCACGGCGCAGGCACCCTGCGACGCCGTCGGCGTCGCGACGATCTGCAGGCCGGTCGGGAGCGTGTCGGTGATCGTCGCGCCAGTGGCCGTCGACGGACCGTCGTTGGTCGCGGTGAGCGTGTAGGTGAGCACGTCGCCGACGTTGGCCGTGGCCTGGTCGACCGTCTTGCTGAGGCGCAGGTCGGCCGCCGGGCCAACCGCCGTGGAGGCCGTCGAGAGGTTGTCGGCCGGATCAGGGTCAAAGACCGACGACGTGACGCGCGCGACGTTGTCGACGGGCGACTCTGCCGCCGAGCGCTC
>JAEMRF010000280.1:0-1535 GCA_016463515.1 Solirubrobacteraceae bacterium
CCCTGGAGACCGCCAGCAACGCGGGCAACTACACCGAGTCGCTGATGGAAGCCTACGAGGCCTGCCTCCCGGCGATCCCCTACATCGCGTCCGGCACGTTCATCGGTCTGGAGAAGCGCAAGCTGGTCGCTCGAGAGGGCGAGCCGCTGCGCGTGGCGCTGGTCGCCGACGCCATCGGCGGCACCGACGGCGTGACCAACACGCTCGAGCAGATTCGCCGCCGTGGCGTGCCCGGCTTCGAGGTTGAGGTCATCGGTACCGACGCCTCCGTCGATCGCCGCCTCTCCGCCGTGGCCGAGGTCGAGATTCCGTTCTACGCGGGCCTGCAGGTCGGCGTGCCGTCGCTGTTCTCGCTTGGCGAGACCCTCGCCGATGGTCAGTTCGATCTCGTGCACCTCTGCTCACCGGGCCCCTCCGGGATTGCCGCCGCGATCCTCGCCAAGGTCATGCGGCTGCCGGTGATGGCCAGCTACCACACCGACCTCGTGAGCTACGCGGCGCTGCGCGCTGCCGACGACCCCCGTGTTGCCGGCGGCATGCAGGCCGTTCTGGCGGGCTTCTACGGCAACGCCCACCACGTGGTGACGCCCAGCCCGCAGTCCGACGCGGTCGTCGGCTCCCTCGGGATCCCGGACGATCGCATCAGCCGGTGGGACCGTGGCGTCGACGTCACGCGCTTCTCACCGGCCCGCCGCCGCGATGACCTGCTCCCGGGCGAGATCTCGGTCCTCTACGCAGGCCGCCTGACCAAGGAGAAGGGCGTCGAGCTCCTCGCCGACGCCTTTGTCGAGGCCCGCAAGCGCGACCCGCGCCTGCACCTGTGCCTGGCCGGCGGTGGCCCCGAGGAGGAGCTCCTGCGCGAGCGCCTGGGCGAGCACGCCACGTTCCTGGGCTGGCTGCGCGGCGATGTGCTCGCCGAGGCCTACGCCAGCGCCGATGCGTTCCTCTTCCCGAGCCGCACCGACACGCTCGGCCAGGTGCTCCTGGAGGCGCAGGCCAGCGGTTTGCCCGTCGTCGCGGTCGCCGAGAACGGCCCGCTCTCGATCATCGAAGACGGCGTCTCGGGGCTGCTTCGCCCGGCCGACCCGGTCGCCCTGGCCGAGGCCATCGTTGAGGTCACTTCCAACGCTGAGCTGGCGGGCGCACTGCGCACCGGGGCACTGGCATCGGTCGCCGATCGCACCTGGGATGCCTCACTCGAGCGGCTGGCCGACGGCTACCGCGCCGCGATTGCCGAGCACCTGGCTCGCGGCGGGACCGGCGAGTCGACCGACCCGATCGACGTGCTGGCCGACCAGTCCGCCGAGATCGAGATCACCGCGTCGCAGGGTGCCACATACGCGAGGCCGCGTGTCGCCTAGCGGCGACGCTCACTCCTCAGACGCTGCGGCCGGGACCTTCGCGGATCTCGGCCGCCCGCTGCGCGTCGTCGACCTGACCGCCTTCTACGGCGAGAAGGCGGGCGGCATCCGCACCTACCTCGACGCCAAGATGCGTTGGGCTCGCACAGAGCCCGGGATCGACCACACGCTGGT
>JAEMRF010000280.1:1635-4378 GCA_016463515.1 Solirubrobacteraceae bacterium
CCCGAGTTCGGGCTGCCGTCGAGCATCCCGCTGCGGTTTGGGCTCGACCCGGTGTTCGCACCGGATCTGAGCGTCGATCCGTCGCCGGCAGGCCGCTCGAACGAAGTGCTCTACGTCGGCCGGATCGCAGCGGCCAAGTCCGTCGAGGACCTCATCCGTGCCGCAGCCCTCAGTACCGAGCCGTGGCCGCTGCGGCTGATCGGTGTGGGGCCAGCCAAGGCCCGCATGCAGAAGCTGGTCCGCGAGCAGGGCATCGACGACCGGGTCACCTTCGAGGAGTTCGTCTCCGACCGCGCCGAACTCGCCCGCCGCTACCGGCAGGCCGCAGCCGTCGTGCTCCCTGGCCGCTGGGAGACGTTCGGCCTGGCGGCCTACGAAGGCGCCGCCAGCGGCGGCAGCGTGGCGTGCTGCGAGACGGCCGGCTCGCTGGCCACGATCGACGGGCTGGCCCAGACATTCCCCGAGGGCCCACATGGCGGACCTGGCAGCGCCGGTGCACAGACGCGTGCGCGCAACGTGCTCAGCGCGATCGAGCGCGCCCGAGCGGCCACGCCCGATGTGCAACGCGCCGCGGTACTTGCTGCCTCCAGCTCGTGGGAGCACGCGCTGCGCGCCGAGCTCACCCACCTGCGGGCGTTGGTGGCGCAGCCAGCGGTGCCCGTAGGCCGCAGGCACTCTGGCTCCGCGCACCGAGCAGGCAGATAACGCCTCCCGCGTCGAGGGCGGTTCGACGTCGTCAGCCCCGGTTCTTCGCGGCGCGCTGTCGGGCAGTCGCGTACGCCTCGCGCGTTGCTTGCGAAAGCCCATCCAGCCCGAACTCGGCCGCGCAAAGTGCGTGACCAGCACGCCCCGACGCAGTGGCCGCGTCTGCGTCGCTGAGGTACCCGATGAGCGCATCGGCTAGTGCGGCCGCGTCGCCAATGGCGACGAGACGACCGCCGCCAGTCTGGGTCAATCGCTTCACGTCGCCCACGTCGGTGGCCACGATCGGCGTGGCGCTGGCCAGCGACTCAAGCAGCACCATCGGCAGCGCCTCGGCCCGAGAGGGCAGCACGGTGACGCGCGCCTCCCTCACGAGTCCACGCACGTCATCCCGGTTGACCGGGCCCTCGACCGTCACGCCTGCAAGCTCGGGGAACTGAAACTCGGTCGTCGGGCCGACCACCCGGAGTCGAGCGTCCGGGACGGCGGCGCGCACCAGGGGCCAAGCCTCTGCAAGCACGTCGGCGCCCTTGCGTGTGCCGACCTCACCGGCAAAGACGGCAAGCGGCGGCCGCAGCCCTGCGTCGGTGGGGGAGGGGTCGTGATCGATCGGGTTGTAGATCGGTCGCACGTCCGCCGATGGCAGCAGCTGCTGCACGATCGTTTCCATCTTCGGCGAGAGCACCAGGACGACACCGGCCGATCGCAGCGCGGCTGCCGTGACCCGTGGGCGCTTGGCCACAAATGCTTCGAAGCGCGACGCGTGGACGGTGACCACGGTGGAATGGCGGGTCAGCCGCGCAAGTCCGAGCAGGAGGCCCTTGCGCGCGACCGACCCGTCAGCGGCCATGTGCACGTGCACGAGCGTGGTCGACGGGAGACGCACGACGTGAACGGCCGCTGCCGCCAGGACGCGCAGGCGAAGCCAGCGCGACCCGGGCACCCACGATGCAAGGACCGTGCCAGGGCCGCCGACCGAGTGCTCGACCAGCGCCGACATCACGGTCGCGATGCCTCCCGGAAACGCGGGATCGGGCCCCACATGGACTACCGCTGCAGAGGGCGACATGGCGGCCGACGCTACCACTCACGGGTCGCCGGAAGGCCGACCCTTCGCCTCAATTGTGAAGTCTGGAAACACCAGTGTTTACAGGGTGTAAACGAGCCTGTGAACGAGTGGTGAGCGCCCTTGCCTGACCGGTCTGAGGCGGCGTAGGCTGCCGCGGCGCAGTAGCCCGAGAGTGCGCTCTCGGACTACTGGCGCCTCCCCCAAAATGACCGCTCCCCCGTCCGTCGTTCCCAACGCCTACCCTCCGTCTGACCCTCGCAATCGGGTCCCTCGGACCTTGCTGGTCGCAGCGACTGGTGGCCACCTGATGCAGCTGAGTCGGCTGTCGCGGCGCATGTCGCTGCAAGGCGCCCCGCTGTGGGTGACGTTCGACGCGCCGCAGAGCCGTTCGCTCTTGGCCGGCGAGGACGTCAGGTACGTGCGGTTCACCGCGCCGCGCGACTTCACGAACGTCACGCGCAACCTGCCCACGGCCCGTCAGATCTTGAGTGAGCACCACGTGGTCGAGGTCGTTTCCACGGGATCGGCGGTCGCCCTCTCCTTCTTGCCGCTCGCGCGGGCTACGGGGGTGCCGGTGCACTACATCGAGAGCGCCGCGCGAAGCGACGGACCGTCGCTCACCGGCCGCATCCTCGAGCGCATCCCAGGCGTGCGTCTCTATACGCAATATGCAAGCTGGGCCAACGAGCGCTGGAAGCTTGCCGGATCGGTGTTCGACGAGTTCGAGATCGACAAGCGGCCCAGGAGCGTCGACGAGGGCAACGTGTCGATCGTGGTGACGCTTGGCACGCTGGATTTCCGGTTCGATCGTTTGGTCAAGGCCGTCCGGGACGTGATCCGTCCAGGGTGGACCGTGACCTGGCAGACCGGCAACAACACCTACGGGGACCTTCCAGGAACCGTCAAGCCGTTCGTCGGGACCTCCGAGTTCCAAGCGCTGTGCGCCTCGGCGGACGTCGTGATCAGCCACGC
>JAEMRF010000281.1 GCA_016463515.1 Solirubrobacteraceae bacterium
AAGGCGGCGGTGGCGGCGGCTACCAGGGCCGTGACGATCGCCCGCGCGGCGGCGGAGGTGGCTACCAAGGCGGTGGCGGTCGCCCCGGCGGCGGCTACAAGGACCGCGACGACCGCGGGCCTCGTGGTGGCGGCGGATTCCGTGACGGCGGCAGCCGTCCGCCGCGGCCGAAGGGTGGCCCCGGTCGCCCCAAACAGTTCGACGACCGTGGCCGCAACGAGAACGACGACCGGGAGAAGTAAACCGGCGCCACTCGGCGCCGCGTACGCTCACTGAAGACCATGCCTGCATCCCAGACCGAAACCAGCTTGCCCGATCGCTTCGGGCCGTACGGCGGGAGGTACGTCCCCGAGACGCTCATTCCCGCCCTGGACGAGCTGGAGCAGGCATGGATCGAGGCGTCCTCGGACGCCGTCTTCATGGGCGAACTCGACGCCCTCCTGGCCGACTACTGCGGTCGGCCAACCCCGCTGTACCTCGCGACCCGCATCTCTGAAGAGGTCGGGCACGAGGTGTGGCTCAAGCGCGAAGACCTCATGCACACGGGGTCACACAAGCTCAACAACGCGCTCGGCCAGGCTCTGCTGGCCAAGCGCATGGGCAAGACCCGCATGATCGCTGAGACCGGTGCCGGCTCGCACGGCGTGGCAAGCGCTACTGCGTGCGCGCTGCTCGGTGTGCAGTGCATCGTCTACATGGGCTCAGAGGACATGCGCCGCCAAGCGCCCAACGTCGAGCGGATGCGCATGCTGGGTACCGAGGTCCGCCCAGTCGAGGACGGGACCCGCACCCTGAAGGAGGCCGTCTCCGCGGCAATTCGTGACTGGGTCACCAACGTCCACGACACCCACTACATCCTCGGATCGGCCGTCGGACCTGCCCCGTTCCCGGCGATCGTCAAGGCGCTGCAGCGGCGCATCGGCGATGAGTCCCGGGAGCAGATCCTCGCCAAGGCCGGCCGGTTGCCGGATCGTGCGATCGCCTGCATCGGTGGCGGCTCGAACGCGATCGGAATGTTTGCCGGGTTCATGGACGACCCCTCGGTTGCGCTCGTCGGGGTGGAGGCGGCCGGCGACGGTGTCGACACGCCCAGGCACGGTGCACCGCTGACCGTTGGCGGGCGCCCCGGCATCCTGCATGGATCGCTCTCGGCGATCATGCAGAACGACGAAGGCCAGATCCTGGAGGCGCACTCGATCTCCGCGGGTCTGGATTACCCGGGAACCGGTCCCGAGCATGCCTGGCTGCGCGATAGCGGCCGGGCGCAATACGTCGCCGTGACCGATCAACAGGCCGTCGACGCCTTCAAGAAGGTCGCGCGCCTTGAGGGCATCGTGCCTGCGCTGGAGACCGCCCACGCGTTCGCCTACGTCTTTGACGGCCCCCGCGACTCGACGCTCGACGTCGTCTGCCTGTCGGGCCGCGGCGACAAGGACTTGGCCGAGGTGCTCGCCCGTGACTGACCAGGCCACACCCACGCGACCCCAGAACGCCGGTGCCGAGCGCATCGAGCAGGCCATCCGCGGCACCAAGCGCCGCGCGGCACTGATGCCCTACATGATGGGCGGCTACCCCGATCTGGCGACCTCGGTCGAGATCGGCAAGGCCTGCGCCGCAGGTGGTGCCGACCTCATCGAGCTCGGTATCCCGTATAGCGACCCGCTGGCTGACGGCCCGGTCATCCAGGCCGCAGGCACCGTCGCCCTCGACAACGGCGCCACCTTCGACGGTGTCCTCGGCGTTTGTCGAGAGCTCTCTGCCCTGCTGCCCGTCGTCGTCATGACCTACGCCAACATCGTGCAGGCGCGCGGGGCGGAGGCGTTCTGCGCCAGCCTCGTCGCGGCGGGTGCAAGCGGAGCCATCGTCCCCGACCTCCCACCTGAGGAATCGGGCGAACTCCTAGCGCATGCCGACCGCGCTGGATTGGCACTGGTGCCACTGATCGCCCCGACCACGCCCGACGACCGCCTCTCATTGGTCGGCGCCCGCGCCCGCGGCTTCCTCTACACGGTCTCCGTCACGGGAATCACCGGCGAGCGCTCTGGGTCCTCGGCGTACCAAGAGGTCATCGATCGCGCACGCCGCGCCACCGACGTACCGGTGGCCCTGGGCTTTGGCATCTCCACCGGCGAGCAGGCCCGTGCCGCCGCCGATGCGGGGGCCGATGGCGTGATCGTGGGATCGATGCTGGTGCGCCTTGCTGGCGGCCCAGACCCCATCGCCGCGGTCCGCGCGGCGGTCCAGCAGCTGGCCGACGGCCTAGATCGGTAGGATCTGCGCCATGGGACTGATCGTCGCTTCCACTCTCGCCCTGGTCCTGTGGATCGTTGCCTGGTCACTCGGCCTTGCTGCCCGTGACGCTGGCATGATCGCCTTCACGATCTTCCTCGTTGCTGCTGCGGTTCGCACCGTTGGCGAGCAGCTCCGCCAGAGCTCGTCCGACCTCGGGTGACGCCCGGGCTCGGGCCTCGGCCCGGCCCGTCCACCGCATGATCCACTTCAAGCTCCCCAGCGCTGCCCTGGCCGCGTTTGCCGCTGCAGCTGGACTCAGCGCTTGTGGCGGGGACGACGTCGTTGAACGTCCCGCACACCGACCGATCTCGGTGATCTACGTAGCTGGTGACCCGGAGGGACCGTGGAAAGCCCGGACGGAGGGCCTCGCCGACGGCGTGAAACTCGCGATCGCTGAGCGCAACGGTTTGATGGGTGAGCGCGCGGTCTCGACCGTGGTCGTCCCGATCGAGCAGCGCGACGGGACCACCGTCTCTGCTGGGATCGGCGGTGGCCGGATCCTTCGCGACTCGCGCGCGATCGCAGTCCTCGGCACCTACTCGGCACCGCAGCTCGCGCTTGCTGCCCCGCAGCTCAACGGCGGCGAACTCTCGCTCCTGCAGTACGGCTCCGGGATGCGCGGTCTCACTGAACCCGAAGAGCCGGGGGAGCCCGAGCGCTTTGAGCCCTCCGGCGTGCGCTACGCGCTGCGCGCCGTTCCCTCCGACGTGGCCGTGGGCACCCGCGTGAAGGGCGTCGCGAGCCTCGATGGCGCCCAGATCGTTCCGGTCACGAGCACCTATGACGACAGCCTGGACGCCGCCGCCGGGCAGCGAGCCAAGGAAGCACAGGCCCGCCGCGAGGAAGCTCAAGAGGACGGCGACGATCCGCTGCCCAGCACCGACCCTGCGCTGACGAACCCGTCCGCGGAGGTCCCCGACGCGCAGCGCCTCGCGGGCACCATCGCGGCCGAAGGCACGGGTGAGGTCGTCTCAGCGCAGGACGCCGCCTCCACCAAGCCCACCGTCATCGTCGTCGATCCCACGGAGCCGGATCCATCCGCAGCCGTGCTCGCCACGCTCCGCGAGGTGAGTCTGCGTCCATCGGTGCCGCTTCTGGTGATCGACGGTGCGGATCGCAACATCGCCGCGTCGGCCGTCGGCTCAGGGCGTACCGGGCCCACGTTCCAGATCCGCCGAACGATCGCCAACGCGGCCACCGGCCAGGCCCGCTCGCTCCGTGCACGCGAGCGCAAGACGTTCGGCCGCGACCGCGGCGACGCGGTCGTGGCTGGGTACGTCGCCGCGCAGCGCATCCTTGATCTCGGCGAGCGTCAGCCCGAGCGTACGATCGACCGCGTCACGTTCGCCAAGGCCCTGACTGGGCCGGCCCCGCAGGACCCGAACCTGCCCGCGAATGCCGCGGGCGACGCGACCCTGGGCAAAGTCGAGCTGTATCGGCTCGGCGGCGGCGCCTGGGTCAAGCGCTGACGGCCGCCTGCGCTGCGGTCGCTACCGCAGCAGGTCGTCGAGTGCGCTTGGCAGCTCCGGGAACGCGAACGTGTAGCCGAGGTCCCGTGCGGCGGCGGGAACGGCCCCGGCGCCTTCGAGGATGAGCTCGGCCATCTGACCGGTCACCAAGCGCACGGCAAGCGCTGGCGCCGGAGCAAACGCCGGTCGGCGCAAGATTTTGCCAAGCGCACGGCCGAACTGTGCCTGCGTCACGATTCCAGGGGCTACCGCGTTGATCGGCCCGCTCGCGCGGTGGCTATCGAGCGCATGCAGCGTGAGACCGACGTGGTCGGTCACATGGATCCAAGGGAACGGCTGCTTGCCGCCCCCGAGCGGACCCATGACACCGAACTTCGTGATGCGCGAGAGCA
Source organism: Solirubrobacteraceae bacterium (assembly GCA_016463515.1). GTDB lineage: Bacteria > Actinomycetota > Thermoleophilia > Solirubrobacterales > Solirubrobacteraceae > JAGIBJ01. The sequence continues at coordinate 4,154 of JAEMRF010000281.1, forward strand.
CCGGGAGGACGCCATCGCCTCGCATGAGCACGTCACCGGTGCGCATCCGCACCACACGCAGCCCAAGCGGTTCGGCCTTGACGGCTTCGGCTTCCCAAGCGGCGCTCACGTCGGCCAAGAATCCCGTGCCCTTCGGGGCGGTTTCGTCGGTCTCCTGGTGCCGGTCGCCGTAGAACCCGATGGCAGAGCCCGAGACCAACGTCAACGGCCGATCGTCGCCGGC
>JAEMRF010000282.1 GCA_016463515.1 Solirubrobacteraceae bacterium
TCGCGGCGGCGGCGCCAGCCACGGCGCGGGCGGAGGACTACTTCGCCACCCCGGATGAGACCCGCACCACCCAAGGCTGCCTGACGCCGGCAACGGCGTGCGCCCTCGGCGTCGCGATGGCCAAGTTCGGACCGGCGGCGATCGGGGCACACTCGGTCACCCTCGCGCCGGGAACCTACGACCTCGCCGACATCAACGCCGGGGCGACTCCCGGCGCGGAGCCCGGCCGACTGGTCGTCCCCGCCGGGGCGACCGTCGCCGGAAAGGACGACGCGCCCGCGCCGACCATCACGTCCGATGCGGCCGGGACCGTGGAGACCGTTCGCGCGACGGGCGGAATCCTGCGCAACCTGCGCGTTCAGCGCACCGGCTCCACGAGCGGCGCAGCGCTGCGCGGTCTCGGTCTCAACGTGGGTGACCTCCCCTTGCTCATCGACCGGGTCACGGTCGACTCCTCGGGCGAGACCGGCATCGAGACGCGTGGCACGGTGCTGCTGCGAAGTTCGCTGGTCACCCATACCGGCCCGGCCGGCTCGGCGATCCGGCTCGATCTGACTCCCGGCACGGGTTTCGCGACGCCCGCGCCGCGCGCTCTCGGGGTCACGGCGCTGTCGACCAATGGCACGGGCCTGGACGCCGTGCTCGACGCGCCGTCAGCCACGGGCTATGACCTCACGAACGTGCTGGTCAGTAGCTGGGCCACCCGGGCAAACGATCCCGGCGGCAGCATCGCGGCGACCTCCGACCGCGTTGCGACGATGCGTGCGCCAACGACGAGCGGTGCCGTCACCACGACCGCCGTCTCGGCGCCGCTCAGCGTGGGCTCCAGCGCGATCGACGCCGCCGGCTTGCCCGTGCCAGGGTCACCACTGGTGGACGCCGGCGTCGACGTCGCATTGATCGGCACCACCGATCTGGCAGGCGGGAAGCGAATCACGGGCTCCGCTCCAGATATCGGCGCCCTTGAACGGCAGGACGGGACCCCGCCCCGCGGAGCAAACGCCCCGGCACCGCTGCCGCCGGTCATCGACGACTTCGGGCCGATCACCGGCGACGGATTCGGTGACCTCGCGGACACGCTGGAGCCCTGGATCACGCTCGTGAGCAAGGTCGGCAAGCTCTCGCGCAGCAAACTGAGCAGCAAATCCGGCCTGACCGTGAAGATCACGACCGACGAGCCCGCCGCAGCCAAGCTCGAGCTCGTCATCAAGGTCAAGTCCAAGGGCAAGAGCAAAGACAAGGTCGTCGGTACCGCCGAGGCCAAGGTCGCCGCGGCGGGCGAGATCCAGCTCAAACTCAAGATCAAGAAGAGCAAGGTCCCCAAGAAGGGGACCAAGGCCACGCTGCGGTTCACCCTCACCGATGCTGCCGGGAACGTCGGCCGGCTCAGCGAACCGACGAAGCTCAGCTGATCAGGTGGCGTCGGGTCGACCGGCGGCCACGACTCTGCGTCGTTACCCGCGGTCGTCCGGGTTGCGCGGCACCCAGGCACCATGGCTGTAGGCGAGGTGTTCGGTGTTGTCGAACTGTTTGGCTGGCGCCTGACTCTCGAAGTCGTCGATCCACGGTCGCCGCCGGTTGTTGCCGAGCGTGAGCGCACCCAGCAGCAGTGCGACGGCGCCCCCCGCGATCAGCCACAGCCCAATCGCAGGCCGCATCGCAGCTTGTGGTTCGGGGGCGAGCACCCACAGCTGCACCCCCGCCATCGCGAGCGACGCAAGACCCGCCAGGGCGAGCAGCGGCGCGTTGGCCCGCGCGCTCCACGCCGTCTTGGCCAGCACGGAGCGCAGCACCCCAAGGAGCGCGATCGCTGCGGCGACCAGAACGCCGATCGCCAAATACTTCTGCTGCTCCCACCCGGTGCTCGCAACACCGAGCGACGACGCCAGCGCCTGAACCTGCTCGGAATCGGAGCCGCCAGCATGCGCGGCCGGGTTGCTCCACACGAACAAGATCTCGCCCGCCTTGACGGCCGACACCCCGATGCCCTTGGTCGCCAGATCGCCAGCCCGCTCCAGATCGAGCGTGAGCCACGGCTGCATGACGCCAAGGCCGAGCAGCGCCGCGCCGACCGACCCCGAGAGTTGGCCGAAACCAAAGCGGCTCTCGCTTTTCGCCATGCCAGGAGTATCGGCTAGAACGCGGCGGGAATTGAACGCTGGTGACCAGCTGGTAGCGACGTGGCGCGCCGGACGCGCTACAGTGGCACCTGACCCGCTCTGGCACTCCCGCACCGAGAGTGCCAAAACGGAGAGGGTCGATTCGTTTTGAACACCCTTATTGGAGGCAAGCTATGACGCTCAAGCCCCTGGGCGACCGCCTGATCGTGAAGGCCGTCGAAGAAGAGCAGACGACCGCTTCCGGTCTCGTGCTCCCCGACACCGCCAAAGAAAAGCCGCAGAAGGGCGAAGTCGTCGCTGCCGGCGCCGGCCGCTGGGACGACGAGGGCGAGAACCGCATCCCGCTCGACGTCGCCGTTGGCGACCAGGTCCTGTACTCCAAGTACGGCGGCACCGAGATCAAGATCGACGGCGAGGACCTGCTGGTTCTTCGCGAGTCGGACGTCCTCGCAATCGTGGAGGCCTAAGCACCATGGCTCACAAAGATCTGAAGTTTGACATCGAGGCCCGCTCGGCCCTCGAGCGCGGCGTCGACGCCGTCGCCAACGCCGTCAAGGTCACGCTCGGCCCCAAGGGCCGCTACGTCGTCCTCGACAAGCGCTTCGGCGCACCGACCATCACCAACGACGGCGTCACCATCGCCCGTGAGGTCGAGCTCGAAGATCCCTTCGAGAACCAGGGCGCACAGCTCGTCAAGGAAGTCGCCACCGCGACCAACGACGTTGCAGGCGACGGCACCACCACCGCCACCGTCCTCGCGCAGGCCATCGTCCACGAAGGCCTCAAGAACGTGACCGCCGGCGCCAACCCGATGGGCCTCAAGCGCGGCATCGAGAAGGCCGTCAACGAAGTCGTCGACGCCATCCACGGTCTCTCCAAGGAGATCAACGGCAAGGACGACATCGCTCGCGTCGCCACCATCTCCAGCCGTGACGAGGAAGTCGGCGACGTCATCGCCGACGCCATCGACAAGGTCGGCAAGGACGGCGTCGTCAACGTCGAAGAAGGCCAGACCTTCGGCCTCGAGCTCGAGTTCACGGAAGGCATGCAGTTCGACAAGGGCTACGTCTCCCCGTACCTCGTCACCGACCCGGATCGTCAGGAAGCCGTCCTCGACGACCCCTACATCCTCATCGCGAACCAGAAGATCGGTTCCGTCCGCGACATCCTCCCGGTCCTCGAGGCCGTGATCCAGTCCGGCAAGACGCTCCTGATCATCGCCGAGGACCTCGAGGGCGAAGCCCTCGCGACCCTCGTCGTGAACAAGCTCCGCGGCACCTTCACCTCCGTCGCCGTCAAGGCGCCGGGCTTCGGTGACCGCCGCAAGCGCATCCTCGAAGACATCGCAGTCCTCACCGGCGGCGAAGTCATCACCGAGGAGCTCGGCCTCAAGCTCGAGAACACCACCATCGAGCAGCTCGGCCGCGCACGCCGCGTCGTCATCGGCAAGGACTCGACGACCATCGTCGACGGGGCCGGCGACGCCGCAGCCATCAAGGGCCGCATCGCCCAGATCAAGTCCGAAGTGGACTCGACCGACAGCGATTTCGACCGCGAGAAGCTCCAGGAGCGCCTCGCCAAGCTCTCCGGCGGCGTTGCGGTCATCAAGGTCGGCGCAGCCACCGAGACCGAAGTCAAAGAGAAGAAGCACCGCGTCGAGGATGCCCTCCAGGCCACTCGCGCAGCACTCGAAGAGGGCATCGTGCCCGGCGGCGGCGTTGCCCTCCTCCACGGCGCGAAGTCGATCAGCCTCGACGGCCTCGAGGCCGACGAAGTCACCGGCGCACGCATCGTGCTCCGCGCCCTCGAAGAGCCCCTCCGCCAGATCGCGTTCAACGCCGGTCTCGAAGGCTCCGTCGTGATCAACGAGGTCCGCGCCGCTCCGGCCGGCTACGGCCTCAACGCCTCCACCGGTGAGGTCGTCGACCTCGTCGCCGCAGGCGTCATCGACCCGGCCAAGGTCACCCGCTCTGCCCTGCAGAACGCGGCGTCCATCGCCAAGAACATCCTCACCACCGAAGCCATCATCGTCGAGGCCCCCGAGCCCGCCGGCGTCGGCGGCGGCGGCATGCCCGACATGGGCGGCATGGGCGGCATGATGTAAATCGGCCACCTGGCGGACGCTTTCGGGCGATCTCCGTCCGCGCGCAACTGGCCCGGCCTAGAGGCCTAAACCAGTCGCGCGCGAACGGACCTCGCTCCGAAATCGCCTCGCCAGGAGGCCGATTCTTGCCCCTGGGGGTGCGCGATGCGCC
>JAEMRF010000283.1 GCA_016463515.1 Solirubrobacteraceae bacterium
CGGCGGATCACCGGACTACGAGAACCAGGGATTGTTGCTGAGCCGCGCCTTGTCGTTGGTGAGCAGGTGCGTGTTCGGGTACGTCGTGTAGCCGAGGTACATGAGCGAGTCGTAGCAGTACTGCGTCATGGTGTTCGGCGGCGCGCACTGACCACCCGGATCGTCGTTGGGGTGGTAGAGCCCGTAGCTCGTGAGGCTGAACGAGTGGCCGAGCTCGTGGGCCGTCCCGCCCTGCCAACGGCCGACTGGACCGTTGTCGATGAACTGGGGCTTGGTCTGGTCGCACCACGGGTACGGCTGGGCCGTCGCGCCATTGAGCCCGCGAAGGTCCATCTCACCCATGATCGTCATCTTGGCCGCGCCTGAGCCGATACGGTCGTTACAGGTCGTAGGGACGTCGGCGTAGACGAGGTTGTCGGTGTAGTCGTCCTTGATGACCAGCGGGCAGTTGGCCATCGAGTCGTTCAGCTTGCTCCACGCGCCCTTGAGTTGGCCGTTGGTCGTGGTTTCGGTTCCGTACCACGTGCTGGGCTGGTTCATCATGCAGACGATCGGCTCAGTCGCCAGCGTGAACGTCTTGCCGCCCGTCTGGCCGGCGTACCACTCCTGCACGTTGCGGGCGGTGGTCATGATGAGATCGCGGTAGGTGGAGCTGTAGGCGCGGTCGTTCGGGACCATGTAGACCGGTCGCACCACGGCCCTGGGGACCTTGTAGGTCCGGCCGGCTCCGCGGATCGTGCCGGCCGCGTTGGTCGCCGCGATCCGGAAGTGCACGGTCGTGTCGGCGCCGGGCGCCACCAGCGTTGCGACCGCGTCCTTCAGTGCGCCAGCAGGCACATTCGACGCCGGCATCGACGACGAGTAGTTGACGGTCGAGCCGAAGCCGTACTCGAGCACCGTGGTGGTCGCCAGACCGTTCGGGTTGACCTTGGCCCCCAGGCGGAAGTCGCGAGCGGCACTCAGCACGGCCTGCGGACGGGAAGCAGGACTCACGAACGGCAGACCGCCGACCACGTACGTCTGGTTCGGGCCGTAGGTCACGCCGTGGGTGTTGACCGCGCGGACCCGGTAGTTGACGGTGGAGCCGATCGGCTGGGCGGCGGTGGTACGGACGAAGTTTCGCGGCGCGCTGGTGCTGCTGATGTGCTCGCCGGTAAACAGGGTGCCGTAGCTCGTGGTCGGCCCGTATTCGATGTTGGCGACGGTGGTGGCGCCGTTGGGATTGACGGTCGCGCTGAGCTTGTAGGCCCCGGGCGCGGACCATTGCGGGGCGGTCGTGACCGACACGATCGGCGCACCGGCCGCGGCTGCCTGACCGGCGAAGAGGCCGGCAAGGCCGACGGCGAGGAGACTCGAACGAGTCGTCCGGATGAGGGCCGTTCGCGCAGCGACGCGCGACCGACTGAGCGGCAAGATGGACATCAAGAAGGGGGCTTTCGGGTATTGGCCGCTGAGGCGACCTCTGTTGGACCCGGCAAACCTACGAAGGCTCGGCGCCGCGCTATGAATGCGATTCAATCCAAGCGGAAATGCCCGCTAATGCTGGACTTTGGGCACCGGCGTCAGCGCTGCGGCTGACCATCGCGCATGACGCCACCGGCCCACGACTCGGCCGGTGCGGTGCCGTCCGGCGCAAGCGACTGAACCGGCAGCAACGCGTTGGCAACCAGCATCCGCACACTCTCAAAGAGACTGCCCATCTCCTCGGGTTTGGCGGCCGTCGTGGCGGCGGACTGAAGCAAGAGCAGGCCCGCGCCCCAGATGCTTGCGCAGATCACGCCGGCGGTCTCGTAGGGTCGGCACGGCCGCACCAGGCCGCGCGCCGCGAGGACCTCGATGCGGCGACCGAATTCAGCCACCGCCAGCGAGACCCGCAGCCGGATCTGGTCGTTGGTCGCGGCCATGAACTCGTCCTTGTCGATGACGTCGAGCGCGCCGAGGATCCGAGCCCGCTCGGTATCGCCCTGAAAAGCCCGTTCCCACCGCCGGCAGTAGTCCATCACGTGGTCAAAGGTCAGCTCGTCGTCCGCCGGGGCCGGGGGCAGCGTGAACTCGATGAAGTCGATGTGGATGCGCTCTCGGACGGCCGCCCACAGGCCGTGCTTGGACCCGAACCGCAGATAGATCATGCCCACGCTCACCCCAGCGCGGTCGGCGACTTCGGTGATCTTCACCGCGTCGCGCAGCGTCGTGAGAAACGCCTCCTCGGCCGCATCGAGAATCCGTTCCTCGACGTCGGTGCGCTGGGGGACCGGCGGCTGCTCCCCGCCCGTCACGGGTGACAGCGGGCGGGCGGAGACAGGGTGCCGTGCAAGGTGCCTTCAGGGTACCGCTGAGCTCTCATTCGCGAGCGACTGGCGCGGTGGGATTGCAGGTCAACGCCGGGCGCATGGGGGCCAATCGACTCCTCATGAGGCTCGGTCTTCGGGATCGCGTTCAGGCCCCGGAGCGCACGTGCGCCGTCAGGTGTGCGGCCAGCTCAACGGACGCTTACGACTCGCGCGCCGGCGGAACGAGTGCGAAGACGCGGGCCGGGAACCCGGAGCCGCCGCGCGGTTTGGGCCATGACGCCACGATGAGCGCGCCGGCTGGTGGTACCTGGTCGAGGCTGGCGAGCAGTTCGATCTGCCAGCGATCGGCGCCGAGGATGTAGACCTCGGCCGGGTACTCCCCGGCGCTGACGCGCACACCGGGGTCGGTATCGGTCATGTCGTGGCCGATGGCGGTGATGCCGCGGCCTTCCACGAGCAGTTCGAGCGCGTCGACGCCCCATCCGGGGTAATGGGCCACGCCCGCCGCGTCGCGGTTCTGCATGGCGTCACCGTCCGGCCAGCGCTCGGCCCAGCCAGTGTTGAGCGCGACGAATGCGCCCGCGGGAATCGGCCCGTGGCGTTCTTCGTAGCCTCGGATGAACGCCGCGTCGACCGAGTAGTCGGGGTCGCTGCGAACCTGTTCGCGCACGTCGAGGACGGCGAGGGGGAGGATCATTTCCTCGACCCCGATGTCGTCGAGGGCGCGCCCGTCACGAACGAAGTGCCCCGGCGGGTCGACGTGCGTCCCCCACTGACCGATGTGCCGGTACTCGTGCGCGAGGAATCCGTGGCCGAGAGTCCCGGAACCCTCGTCGAAATCGAACAACGTGGTGCGCTGCTCGTCGGGGAACAGGTGGAAGTGCGGGATGCCGGGCTCGAAGGCGTGCGTGAGATCAACCCAGCGGCAGGACCGGAGTTCGGCGAGCAGTTCGATCACCCGCAGGACCGTACCGTGTTCCCGAACTCGTGGGGCGGAGTATCGGGCTAGCCCCCAGGGCGGAGCGCTGCGGCGTGGTGACCTCCGCGTCCCGTTCCCTGCCAGACGAGTTGCGTTGCGGTTTACGCTTGCTCGAATGTCGCCTTCTGTCCGGGCCTTGCAGCGCGTTGCTGCATCCGCGTTGGCGGCGGTCTGTGTTTCGGGGCTCGCAGCGTGCGCGGAAGCGGACGAGCCGTCGGCCGCTGAGATCGAGCAGCGCGTAGACGCCGGCGATACCGTTCGCGACGTGACGAGCGACGCACCGGCTTGGCCCGACCTGCAACCACCACAGCCCGACGCGCCACCAGCCGGCCGGAACCTTCCAAAGCCCAACGCTGAGGGTCGGCGGTTCGCTGACGCGTTCGTATCGGCCTACGCCGACGCGGTTGCGGCCGATCCGCCGCCTGGCGACATCGTGCGGCTGATCATGATCTGGTTCACGGACGGGACCGCGCGGTACTTCGCCCCGGGGCTCGTCGGCGAGGGCGACACCGAGATCTCGAGCCCCGATCCCGACGATCCTTGGGAACCCGTGGGCACAGCCGGGGAGCGCGGCGCCGATCAGGCTTTCGCTGTCCTGGATCGAGCCGAAATCGACCGGCTCTTGGAGGCGTTCGGCGACTCGTTGCCCAGGGACCCCGACGATCCGAGCGAGTCGCATCCGGACTTCGATGACTATGCGATCACTGCCGCCGTCGCGCAGCGGATCGCGCTCGCCATCGAGCCCGCGCTCCGTGAGCGAGGTCTGCCGTTCGCTGCGCGCTACGCGATCCTCTTTCAGTACACCTCCGATGATCACGCCATCGAGGACTTCACGTTCCTCAACGGTCCGGAGACCCGGCGCCTCCTTGCAGACGCCGGCGAGCTTCCCCGCTTCTGGGGAGACAACGGTGAGATGCTGCCGGTCGGCGCCGGCGGCTGAGGGTCGGCACAGGCAGCCGTGCAACTTCAGACGGCGACGTGGTCCGGCCGGTCTATGCTGATTCGCCCATGCGAGCCCTCGATGCCATCGCACAGCTCCGCGGCACCTTCCGCTGCCGCGGCATCTGCAAGGCGGCCGACGTGTCGCGTACTGCGGCGAGCTGGC
>JAEMRF010000284.1 GCA_016463515.1 Solirubrobacteraceae bacterium
CTTCGGCCAGTGTCGGAGATGACGAAGACGGCCAACGCCATCGCCCAGACCGGCGACAGCGCCGCCCGTCTACCGATTCCCTCACGCCGGGATGAGCTGCGCGAGCTGGCGCAGACGCTCGACGCCATGCTCGAATCACTCGACGCCGCGCGCTCCACCACCGAGCGCACGCTGCGCAACCAGCGGGATTTCCTGGCCGACGCCTCACATGAGCTCCGCACGCCGCTGACGAGCATGATCACGAACCTGGAGATGCTCGCGGACTCTGATGACCCCGACCAGGCCGAGACCGCTGCCGCGGCGCTGCGGTCGGCGCGGCGGATGCGTGGGCTCGTGGCCGACCTGTTGGCGCTGGCCCGTGCCGACGAACCGCGCGAGGGCCCGCGAGACCAGCTGGACCTCGCGACCGTCGTCGGCGATGCGGTGGCTGAGGTGGAAGATCTGCTTGGCGAGCACGTCCTCACGGTCGAGACCGAGCCAACCATGGTGCTCGGGCGACGTGACGACCTGCAGCGGGTGGCTCGCAACCTGCTCGAGAACGCCGCCCGGCACACGCCGCCAGGCACCGCGGTCAGGGTCGAGGTCGGCACGCGTGGCGGTCACGCTTCACTGGCGGTGGAAGACGACGGGCCGGGGCTCGCCCCAGCCGTGCGCGGTCGCGCCTTCGAACGGTTCGTGCGCGCTGGATCTCGCAGCGGACCTTCGTCTGGCCTCGGGCTCTCGATCGTGCGCGCGTCGGCGCAGGCGCACGGCGGATGGGTCGAGCTGCGCTCCCCGGCCCGGGCCGGCCACGGAACCCGCGTCGAAGTCAGGCTCCCGCTCGCCGGCTAACGCCGCAGCGCGCCTGGCGCTTCGAAGCGTTGCTCAAAGACGCCCGGCACACTAGATTCTTGGGCATGTTCCCTCGGCCCGCTGCGGCTCTTGGGCGCCTGCGCACCCTTTCCCGTTGCGCTCTGGTTCCCGTCGCCTTGCTCGTGGCGGGCTGGTTGGCGCTCCCGTCCCCCGCTGTTGCGGCGCAACGCGTCGAGGTGTTCGATCTCCCTAGCGCCAAGGGGAATGTCGACCTGCGGTCAACCGTCCGGCTCAATCGCGTCAGCACCTTGCGCGCCACGGTGATCCTCCCCGAGGGCTACGACGAGCAGCCGGGGCGCCGGTGGCCGGTGCTCTACATGCTGCACGGCGTGGGCGACAACACGTCCACGTGGATCGATCGCAAGAACGGCGACCTCGTCAACCGCACGGCAGGCTACCCGGCGATCATCGTCATGCCCGAAGGTGGCCGAAGCTATTGGGTCGACCAGTGGCTCGGCGGACGGCGCGTCGGAGGGAACTGGCGGCGCTACCTCCTCGACGAGGTCATTCCCACGATTGAAGCGCGGTACCGCATCCTTCCCGGCCGAGACCACCACGCGATCGGCGGACTCTCGATGGGCGGCTACGGTGCCATGCTCGCGGCCGCCGAGCTTCCGACCTACTTTGGCGCGGCGATCTCGTTCTCGGGGCTCTTGAACCTCGAGAGCTGGGGAGCAGAGAACCTGGTTCCGCCCATCAGCCAGATGTCGTTCACCCGCACGTGGGGACGGCCCGGCGGGCCCTACCAGAAGGCATCCAGCCCGAAGGCGCTGCTCTCGAACCTCGGACGCACCCGCCTGTTTCTGACGTCCGGCAACGGAACGCCCGACCCAGCCTCGATCTACGACCCTGCCCAGCTCGTGCTTGGAAGCCTTGGGGAACTGGGGAGTTGGTCCGACACGTACACGTTCTACCGCTCCGCCCGAGCCCGCGGAATTCCGGTCACCTACCGCTTCCGCCAAGGGCTGCATACCTGGCTCTACTGGCGGCGCGACGTGCCGAAGATGTTGGCCTGGAATCCCTTTGCTCCAGCGCCTGCGATCACCCCCGCAGCCGGGGGCACGACGACGTTCCGGACGATGTCGGCCCACGGCAATGCGTTCGGGCTGGGCTTTCGCTTCGACGCGCTCCCGCGCACCCTCATCGAGTTCAAGCGGACCGGGCAGACGGTTTCGGCGACCGGATCAGGCCGCGTGACCATCACGCCCGGCGCTGCCGACGCCGATGCCAGCGGCAACGGCAGTCGCACGGACTGCCAGTTCACCGCCACGCTGCCCTTCAGCCACACGCTGCCAGCAGGCTGCTGAGGCTGAGACGGCCCGCGCTCACACGAGCGCGAGCCGGTACGTGACCGCTCGGTCTAGACCTCTACGACGACGGGGAGCACCATGGGGCGGCGCTTGAGCTTGGCGTAGACCACGCCAGCGAGATCGTCGTGGAGGAACTCTTCGAGACGGTCGGGATTCTTGATCCCCTGTTTGGCGGCACGCTCGAGCGAGTCGTCGACCGCGTCGCGGAGCGTCTCGATGAGGTCGTGCTCTTCTTCCGCGGGGACGCCGCGCAGCAACACCTCGGGGTCGGCGACGGATTCGCCGCTGCCCTCGGTGATCGTCGCCACGACGACGCAGATGCCATCGGCGGAGAGCATGCGCCGGTCGCGCAGGGCGACGTCGGCGACGTCGCCGATCTCCATACCGTCGACGAAGAACACACCGGCACGTTCGGGCTTGCCGAGGCGCGCCCCCTTGGCGGTGATCTCAACGACGTCGCCGTTGTCGCACTCAAAGACGTTCTTCTCTGGGATGCCGACAGCCTGCGCGAGCTTGCTGTGCAGGCGGATGCGGGTGAAGTCGCCGTGGAACGGCATCACGTACCGCGGGCGGGTGAGGTTGAGCATCAACTTGAGCTCTTCCTGATAGCCGTGCCCGGACGCATGGATCGGCGCGTCCTTGGTCGTCACGACCGTCGCACCGCGACGGCTGACGGCGTCGATGACTTCGCCGACGGCCTTCTCGTTGCCCGGAATCGGGGTGGCGGAGAAGATCACCGTGTCGCCGGAGTGCAGCGAAACCTGCTGGTGATCGCCGTAGGCCATGCGGCGCAGTGCAGACAGCGGCTCGCCCTGGGAGCCGGTGGAGATGATCACGATCCGCTCATCGGGCAGATGCTCGAGGTCGCGCGGAGTGACCAACATGCCCTCGGGGATGTTGATGTGACCCAACGTCCGACCGATGGCGGTGTTCTTGCGCATCGACCGGCCGATGAGGCACACCTTGCGGTTGTGCAGCGCTGCCGCGTCGATGACTTGCTGGACGCGGTGGATGTTGGACGCAAAGCAGGTGACGAGGATTCGCCCCTTGCACGCGGCGAACCGCTCGTTGAGCTTGGGCCCGACGATCGCTTCGGACAGTGACCATCCGGGGCGGTCGGCGTTGGTGGAGTCGCCGCAGAGGAGGGTGATGCCCTTCTTGCCAAGTTCAGCCAAACGACCCAGGTCGGCGGGGCCGCCGTCGACCGGGGTCTGGTCGAACTTGTAGTCGCCGGTGAAGAAGATCGGGCCGTACTCGGTGTGCACCACGACGCCCGAGGCATCGGGGATCGAGTGCGTCATGTGGATGAGCTCGATCTCGAACGGGCCAGCCTTGACCTTGTTGCCAGGATCCAGGCGGTTCAGCGAGGCATCCTTGATGCGGTGCTCGTCGAGCTTGGAGCGGCCCATCTCCATGGTGAGGGGGCGGCCGTAGATCTTCGGCCGGTGCGGCGTGATCTGACGGAGGAAGAACGGCAGGGCACCGAGGTGGTCCTCGTGGCCGTGCGTAATCACGACGGCGTCGATCTGTTCAGCGCGGTCGATGAGATAGGTGAAGTCCGGCAGGACCAGATCCACGCCGTGCTGTTCCTGCGTCGGGAAGCGCAGGCCGACATCGATGACGATGATGTGGCCGTCCTGCTCGACGACCGTCATGTTCTTGCCGATCTCGCCGAGCCCGCCGAGCGGCAGGACGCGAACCGGACCGCTCATGCGCGAACTTCGGTCTCGAGGAGGTCCAGAGCGAGGAGCGCATCGCGCACCACCGCTCGTTCATGGTCGTCGCACGCGACGAGTGGGAGCCTGAAGATGTCGGAGAGGTGACCCTGCATGGAGAGTGCCGCCTTGATCGGAGATGGGTTGGTGGTCACCCCGAGCGCCGCCAGGAGGGGCGCGAGCCGGGCGTTGATCGCCGCGCGCTCATCGGGGTGTTCGATCATCCGCTTCATCTCGGGGCCGACGAGGTGGCTGGCGACGCTGATCACGCCGACACCCCCAACCTCGAGGGCCCGGAGGAACGTGTCGTCGTTGCCGGCGTAGAGGTCAAGCCCGTCAACGGGCGCGAGGTTCGCGTCGTTGGCTTGCTTGACCGCCACGATCCCGTCGATCTGCGCGAGTTCCGCGAGCAGATCGTTGGGCATGTCGGTCCCGGTTCGGAAGGGGATGTTGTAGAGGATGATGGGCTTGTCGGTCGCTTTGGCGACCTCTTC
>JAEMRF010000285.1 GCA_016463515.1 Solirubrobacteraceae bacterium
CGCCAGCGCCGCCTCGACATCTCCCGCGAAGCCGACTTCTACGGCTCGATGGACGGCGCCAGCAAGTTCGTCAAGGGCGACGCGATCGCTGCGATCGTGATCACGCTCATCAACCTGATCGGCGGCATCATCGTCGGCGTCGCCCAGCAGGGCATGCCGTTTGGCGAAGCCGCGCACACGTTCTCCCTGTTGACCGTCGGCGACGGTCTCGCGGCGCAGATCCCTGCACTGCTCATCTCGGTGGCTGCGGGCATCATGGTCACCCGTTCGGCCGACGCCGGCGATGACCTCGGCTCCGACATCGCCGCCCAGTTCGGGGCGCAGAGCAAGGCGATCCAGGTCGCCGGCGGCGTGGTCGCGTGCTTTGCGCTCGTGCCGGCGCTTCCCAAGATCCCGTTCCTGCTCGTCGGCGGCTTCTTGTTCTTCGTTGGCCGCACGCTCAGCAAGACACATGCTGATGAGGCCGAAGAGGCCGCGAAGGAAGCCGCCGTCGTCCCGATCGCGCCGCAGCCTTCGCCGACCGACCAGGCACGCGCCGCCCTCGCCATCGACCCACTCGAGCTCGTCGTCGGGTTCGGTCTCGTGCCGCTCGTCGACACGCAGGCGGGCGGCACACTCGTCACGCGCGTGAGCAACGTGCGCCGACAGATCGCGGCCGAGCTCGGCACCGTCATCCCGCCCGTGCGCATCCATGACGAAGTCGGGCTGCGCTCGCACGAGTACGCCCTGCGCGTGCGCGGCGCCGAAGTCGCCCGCGGCCAGGTGCTCGCGGGCCACCAGCTCGCGCTGGATCCCGGCGACGCCGTCGGCCAGCTCCAAGGCGTGCCCACGACCGAGCCCGCGTTCGGTCTGCCGGCGGTCTGGATCGGCGATGAGTCCCACGGTGAAGCCGAAGCCCTCGGCTACACGGTGGTCGACACCGAGTCCGTGATCGTCACGCATCTCACCGAGACGATCCGTCGGCACGTCGCCGAACTGCTCACCCGCCAAGACACGCGCCAGCTGCTCGACGGCCTGAAGGAGACCAATGCTGCCGTGGTCGACGAGGTCGTCCCGGATCTGGTCACCGTCGGCGAGATCCAGCGCGTGCTCCAAGCCCTGCTCAAGGAGGGCGTGTCGATCCGGGACCTTGGCGCGATCGTCGAGGCCATCGGCGATCGAGCACGCGTGACCCGCGACGCGAACCTGCTCGCCGAGTACGCCCGCCAGACCCTCGGTCGCGCGATCGTCGGCCCGCACCTCGACGAAGAGTCGCGCCTGCGCGCCATCGCGCTGGACCCTGAGATCGAGCAGGAGATCGCCGACTCGATCACCGCCACGGCCGACGGCGAATACCTCGCGATGGACCCAACGCGGGCGCAATCGCTCGTGCAAGCACTGCAGCAGCAGAGTGACCAGCCCATGCCAGGAGGCCGTCGCCCGGTGCTCCTGTGTAGCTCCAGAATCCGGCGGCACTTGCGGCGCCTGGTCGAACAGTCCGTCCCGCAACTTCCCGTGTGTGCCTATACAGAGGTTGCACCAGGGGTTACGGTCGAGACCGTTGGCGTCGTGCACCCGTAGGTGCAGGGATTTCGGTCCAGGACCGTCCTGCCGAAGCAGGCTCTGACGCTACCGTCAACCCTGTAGACCCTTCGCCCTGATGACGCACCCCGACCCCGAGCAGAGCCAGCCCGTGCCGCTCGCCGACGTAGCTCCGCTACCCGGCTCCGACCGCATGGTCGATGGCGTCCGTGTGCGCACCTACCGGGGGAAGTCGCTCTCCGAGCTCGCACCACGGATCCGCGCTGAGCTCGGCGACAGCGCGATGATCCTGCGCCAGCGCGAAGGTGTGACCGGCGGCATCGCCGGATTCTTCGCCAGGCGCACCGTCGAGGTCGACGTCGCTGTGATCGACGTGCCTGGCACCGGGCGCGTCGATGTGTCCGACGGGCCTGCCGTCGGTCCGACCGCGTCGCCGGCCTCACCGCAGGCGACCGTCGCGTTCGACGCCTTGCGCCCGCCCCTTGCCGAGCGGTCCGCCGCTCCGCGCGCGCCGGAGAGCATTCCGCCGCAGCCGACGGTCCCGTTCTCGGCGGTCGCCGCGCAGCACGGCCTCCCTGGAGTCGGTGGCTTTCCGGTAGGTCCGAACCAGCACGCGCCCGTTCCGCCAGCGGCGCCCGAGGCTCCCGCCATGCCGTCCGGGCCTGCTCCCGGAGCGAACCCGTACACGTCGGCAATACCGTCCGGTCCGGGGCCCGCGTTCACCGTTGGGGCGCCGTCGCTCCACGACGCCGCTGGCATCGAGGCTGCGCTCCGAGCCGATCAGGCCCGCCAAGCTGCCGAACGCGCCGAGACCCAGGCCGCGCGACCACCGCAGCCAGAGCAGCCCCGCATCCAGCACGGCGGTGCGCCGCCCTCGGCGTTCCAGCCGCTCGCCTACACCGACCTCGACCAGTCGACCTCGAGCGCGTCGCTGCCATCACCCTCCGCGTCGAGCTCGCCGCCCGAGCCCGCAGCGCCCCTGCAGGCTGAATTCGTGGCTCCAGCGCCGCCGCCGTATGCGCCGCCGTCTGCGGAGGAGCCGTTCGACGCACCATTTGATGCGGGTCAGCGCGGAGCGACCGCCGCACCCGTCGAGCTCGGCACCGGCACGTTCGAGGAGCAGCTGCGCACCGCGGGGCTGCAGGCGAGCACCGGCTTCGCCGCAGATCCGGTGGCAGAGCTCACCCCGCTGCACGCGGCCCTGCTGCGTCGCGGCCTGCCGGACCAGATCGCCAGCCCGGTCACCGACGACACCCTCTGCCACCGCGTGCCGCTGCAGCCCGATCGCCCGGCGCGCGACCTCTTGGCCTCCGAACTTGCCCGCCGGATCCCGACGGCCCCGCTGGCCGGGCGCACGGGCCAGGCCGTGGCGTTCGTCGGCTCCAGCGGCGCCGGCAAGACCCGTGCCATCGCCCGCCTCGCTGCGGCCTACGGCGCCGCCGGCCGCGTGCCGGTGGCCTGCGTGACGCTCCACTCCGCTGGCGACGACGGCTTGCTTGCGAGTGCGCTGGCGCCTTACGGCATCGCGGTCCATGCTGCCCCGGATGCCCCGCGTGCCCTAGATCGCATCACGGCGCTGCGCCGCCACGCCCTGGTGTTGGTCGACACGCCTGGCGTCAGCCCTGGCGACCGCCATGCGCTGGACCGCCTCGGCGCCACGCTCGACCTGCTCGAGCTCGACCAGGTGGCGCTCTGCCTGCCGGTCGTGCTCGCCGCTCCGATCGCTCGGCGGGTCCTGCGGGCGATGCGCCCGCTGGGCCCGACCATGCTCGTGGCTACCCACGCCGACGAGGCCGACTTGCTGGGCGGCGTCGTGGCGGTGGCGATCGACCGCCGGGTTCCGCTTGCCTACGTGAGTTCCGGGTCTGGTCGCGGCGCGATCGCCGGCGCCGATGCCAATGAGATCGCGGGCGCGCTGATCGGCCCGGACGACAGCACAGCGCGCGCGCCGAGCCCAGCAGCAGCATCACCTGCCGCGCGCGCGGCTCGGCCGCTTCCCGCTGAACCTGCGGCGACCCCGTCGCCTGAGGCCGTCGACGAGCCGGATGCCCGGCCAACGGGCCCCGCGGTCGACGTCGCTGCCGGCGCCGCGCACATCGCCGCGCCCTGGATCGTGTCGACGCCCCTGCGTGAGCGCCGCTCGCGCCGCAAGTAGGCCACCGTGGCCAAGAAGTCCAAGGACGCCGAGGGAGAAGCCGACGACGCGCCCGCCGACGGCCACATCCCTGTCCGTCTGGCCGACCACCCGCGAGCATCGCGCTCGATCCCCCGCATCCGAGCCTGGGGTGCCGTCATCGGCTTCGGTGTTGCTGCGTATTTCGGCGACAAAGCTGGGCTTCCATTCGTGGACCTGGTGCTCCGCTCGATCCTGATCGGCTTTGCCACAGGGCTCGCGGTCTGGGCTGGGGCACAAGCGGTCTGGAAGCAGATCGTGTTTGCTGAGATCGCGGTGGCTCGCAAGGAGGCCGCCGAGAAGCAGAAGGAGCTGATCGAGGCGATCGAGCAGGGCCGCGAGCAGCCGCCCGGCCAGGGCTGACGAACGCCGGCTCGGGTGGCGGTCCCCGGGGTCGTCCAGAAAACTGGACGACTGGTCAAGCCACTACACGGCTCGGCCGATAACAGGGCTAGTACCGGTGGCATGCAGCCAATCCGGTGGGAAATCAATCAACCTTGACAAGGAGTCAAGCGATGTCCCTTCGCATCAACAGCAACGTTGACGCCCTCCAGGGCTACAACAACCTCAACCAGACCTCGAGTGCAGTCTCGAAGTCGATGGAGCGCCTCAGCTCCGGCTTCCGCGTGAACCGCGCGGCTGACGATACGGCCGGCCTGTCGATCTC
>JAEMRF010000286.1 GCA_016463515.1 Solirubrobacteraceae bacterium
TTGTCGTACTGCGCGCGGACCTGCGACTTGGCGGAGATCAGCTTCTTGCGGGCCGTGTCTTGCCGCTGCGCGACGAACGCCTCGGTCATCGCATTGCTGATTTGTTGGGCTTGCTTGGGATCGGTGCTGCGAGACGCGATCGCGATCACGCTCGTGTCCGGACGAGCCGTGACCTTGATCGCGCTGGAGATGAAGTCGGCGGTCACGTCGACGCCCTGCTCACGAAGCGCGCGAACTGCGCGGTCGCGGACGTTCGGCAGATTGAAGAGCTCCACAGCCGCCGCCGTCGCGCGGTCCGGGTCGGTGTCGCCGATCTGCACGTCCTGCGCCAGGAAGATGCTGATGAGGTCGATCGTGCCGACCTCGATGCGGGTGGTGGCCTCGTACTGATCAGGGCGGGTCGTGGACGCAATGAATGCGGCAATGCACGCCACGGCGCCGCAGAGAGCGATCAGCCACCACTGCTTGAGAACGCGGCGAACGATGCGTGCGGCTGCCGCGTCGGTCGACGAATGGTCAGGCGCGAAGGGCGCCGCGTGTTCAGTCAAGGTCGGATCTCAGCGTGTCGGGTCGAGAGGGGGACGGCCAGCATGGCGCACTGGGTCAATACCAGCAACAGTGCCCGCTCGCGAGCCATCCGGTAGCCAGGTAGGTTGCAGCACACCCGTGCATCCCGCGCCGCTCCTTGATATCAGCGTCGGCTTGATCCCCGAGCTGCCGGTTTGGACCGGCAGCCCCGGGCATTCGCGCAGACCAATCCTCTCTCGCGCAGCTGGCGACGATGCCAACGCGACCGAGCTCAAGCTCGATGTGCACTGTGGCACCCATATCGATGCGCCTCGACATTTCATCGACGATGGCGTCACCCTCGAGGCCGTCGCGCTGGAGCGCCTGAACGGACCCACCTTCGTCGCTCAGATCGGCCCAGCGCTCGACATCGGCCCCACCGAGCTCGACGCAGCCCAAATCCCGACGGGCGTCGATCGGTTGCTCCTGCGCACGAGCAACTCTGAGATCGACGACCTCTACTCCACCCCGTTTCGCACGGACTATGCGGCCCTCAGCCCAGCCGGCGCCGAATGGGTCCGCGACCGCGGGATCGACGTGATCGGGATCGACTACCTCTCGATCCAGCGCTTTCACGACCCGCCCGACGCACACGTCACCATTCTCGGCGCCGGAATCGTGATCGTCGAAGGGCTGCGTCTCACGCGCGCGGCCCCCGGCTGGCACGACATGATCTGCATGCCCATTCTGCTCACCGGTGCCGAAGCGGCCCCGGCGCGCGTTGCTCTTCGACCCCTCCAGCAAGGAACCCCCTGAACATGGCTGACCAGCGGATCGTGGCCTTCGTGCCAATGCGCCATTCCAGCGAGCGCGTGAAGGGCAAGAACTACCGCCCGCTCGGCGGCAAGCCACTGTTTCACCACATCGTGCAGTCGCTCCTCGACTGCCCGCTGATCGATGAGGTCGTGATCGACACCGACTCGGACTTCATCACCGAAGACGCCAAAGCAGCGTTCCCGGAGATCCGCGTGATCCCGCGCCCCGAGCATCTGTATGGCGGCGACACGCCGATGAACGACATCCTGCTCTACGACGTGACGCAGTCGCCGGCCGACTACTACGTCCAGACGCACAGCACGAATCCGCTGCTCACGACCGAGAGCATCACCACGGCGATCCAGTCGTTCTTGGACCAGCGCGATACCTACGACTCGCTCTTCACGGTCACGCCGCTCCAGACGCGCCTCTGGTGGCCCGATGGCACCGCGGTCAACCACGATCCGGCCGTGCTGCTTCGCACCCAGGATCTGCCGCCGGTGATGGAGGAGAACTCGTGCCTCTACGTGTTCGACCAAGCCACGCTGGAGCAGCGCGGCAACCGCATCGGCGCGAAGCCGCTGCTGTATCCGCTTGAGCCAAGCGAAGCATGGGACATCGATGAAGAGATCGACTGGACCGTCGTCGAGGCTCTCTACGCCGCCCGGGAGACCGCATCATGAGCCCCTCAGGTGAAGGCATGCGCGTGCTCGTCACGTGCCGCCAGATGCAGAACTGCTGGTCGTACTTCGAGGCCCAGTTCGCCGAGCTCGGCATCGCCGTCGATCAGCCCGAAGTCGTTCAGCAGCCCTCCGAGGCGGAGCTGATCGAGATCATCGGCCAATACGACGGCATGATCGCTGGCGACGACCCCCTCACCCGTGAGGTGCTCAGCCACGCCAAGAAGCTGAAGATCCTTTCGAAGTGGGGCGTCGGTACCGACGGCATCGACAAGGTCGCCGCGGCTGACCTTGGGATCCCGGTCACCAACACCCCCAACGTGTTTGGCGACGAGGTGGCCGATCTCGCCATGGGCTACGTGGTGATGCTTGCCCGCCAGCTGCACCGCATCGACGCGTCGGTCAAATCCGGCGGCTGGTGGAAGTGGGAAGGCCAGAGCATCTCGGGCCTCGACGCCGGCATCATCGGATTTGGCAGCATCGGCCAAGCGACGGCGCGCCGCTGCCTCGGGTTCGGCATGAAGGTGCACGCCTACGACGTGACTCCCGAGGCCGAAGCCGCAGCCGGAGAACTCGGCGTGGCCTACGAGCCGCTTGAGACGGTGTTCGCGAGCGCCGACTACCTGATTCTCTGCGCCCCGCTGGTGCCTGCGACGCGCCACATCGTCAACGCCGAGACCCTTGCCCTCATGCGCCCCGGCTCGCGGCTCGTGAATGTGTCTCGTGGCCCACTTGTCGACGAGCCCGCACTCATTGAGGCCCTGCGGTCTGGGCACCTTGCGGCCGCTGGCCTCGACGTGTTCGAGACGGAGCCACTTCCCGCCGACAGTCCGCTTCGGGATTTCGAGCAGAACGTGTTCGGCTCCCACAACGGGTCCAACACCGCTGAGGGCAGTCTGCGCGCGAGCTACAAGGCCGTAGACAACCTGCTCGCTGGTCTTGGTCTGAAGTGACGCGCGTTGCCGTCGTCACGGGTGTCGCGCGCGGCATCGGCGCGGCGACGGCCGCTCTTCTTACCGAGCACGGCTGGGAGGTCGTGGGGATCGACCGCGAGAAGCCTTCAGCGCCGGGCGATTGGCATGTCGCGGATCTCACGGATCCTTCCTCCCTCCTCACCGTCCTCGACGGGCTCGATCGCATTGATGGCCTGGTCAACAATGCGGCGCTGCAGCACGCCACACCGCTCCTCGAGACCACGGTTGAGCAGTGGGATGCCGTGCAGGCGGTCAACGTTCGGGCGCCGTTCGTTGCGATCCGGGCTTGCGCCGAGCGACTCGCGGCTGTGGGCGGCGCGGTGGTCAACGTCGCCTCGGTCCATGCGCTGGCAACGTCGGCGAACGTCTCCCCGTATGCCGCGAGCAAGGGCGCGCTCCTCGCCCTCACACGCGCTGCTGCGGTCGAACTCGGCGGGCTCGGCGTGCGCGTGAATGCTGTCGCACCTGGCGCGGTCGATACCCCGGCGCTCCGGGAGGGGTTTGCCCGTCAGGTGACGGGCGACGCCGAGCGGGTCTTGGCTGAGCGCACCCCTCTGGGGCGCTTTGCCGAGCCGCGCGAGATTGCCGAGGCGGTAGCGTTTCTGCTCGATGGCACCAAGTCGGGCTTCATGACCGGCGAGACGCTCACCGTCGACGGCGGCGTGATGGCGCGGCTCTCAAGCGAGTAGCCGCACCGACCAGTCAGCGGCCCGGATCCCCGAGCTCCGCCGAGTCGAGCGGAGCGTCGTAGTCGATCGGTTGGTGAGCGCCGGCGGGCTCGTCGCCTTTGGTGACGCGTGACTGCTCCGGGTAGTAGAAGCGGCGCTTCAGGAGCGACGACACGGGCCCTTGTTGTGAGAAGCCTTGGTAGGTGCCCCAGAACTGCGCCACACGGAACTTGCCGACGCTCAGGTAGTAGATCGCGGGGTGGCCAGCTTTGCGCACCGCGTTCCAGTCGGAGAGCACGTTGACCACCGCGAGGCGGCCAGCGTCGACGAGCGACATACGCTGGTCGTCATAGATCTGCTTGTGAGCGATAGCTTCGCGTCGGTACCGGTTGACGACCTGCGAGAAGTTCTCCTCGTGCACGTGGACGACCGGTGCTTCGGCGGCGTAGGCCAGTACATGGCCGGCGTCGAGCGCCCGCTTGGCCCAGTCGAGGTCCTCGAGGCCCGTGAGGTATTCGTCGTAGCGGATGGTCTCCCAGACCGTCCGGCGCACGGCGGCATTGGCGTTGTTGCAGAACGGATGGCGCTGGCGCGCGACCGACGTTTCTGGGAACCACGTTTCGAAGAGCCGCTGCTCGGAGAACCGCACGCTCGGGGGCCCGGTCTGTCGTCCGTAGGTCAGTGCCACGTCGGGGGCTTCGAATGGC
>JAEMRF010000287.1 GCA_016463515.1 Solirubrobacteraceae bacterium
CGAGAAGGCCAAGCGCTAGCAGCCCTGCGTCATGCGCCTGCGCGGCGTCACCGGCGAGCGCGTTCGGCGACGCCGGTGGCAGCACACGCCGAGAGTAGGTCGCCCGTAGCGGGAACGAGGCCGTCGGCGGGTAGGAGTTCGCGGACTGCGAACTCCCACCCGACCGACGGCCCGCGGCTCGTGGGGTCTAGTTGACGCCCGAGGACCAGTAACGGCTGGCCCGGCCCGCAATCGCGGGCTGCGTCGGGGTCAGGAACTTCGTGTAGCGGGTGTCACCATCGACGTAGCGCTTGAACCAGGAGACGGTCTGAGCGCCAACGGCGGGGTTCGCACTGTTGGTGATGAAGTGATCGGCACCGCGGTACTCGAAGTACTGCTTGGGGCCAGTGGCCGGCAGCGAGTTGTAGAACGGCACCGAGTGCGAGGCAACCGGGGCGATGATGTCGTTCTGGGCGCCGATGATCAGCGTCGGGGCCTGCACGTTGTTCCAGCTCACGCGCGTGTGCCACGGCGTCAGCGGCACCGCGGCCTTGATCGACGGACGACGGCTAGCGGCCTCGATGGCGCCACCGCCACCCATGGAGTGACCCGACACGCCGGTGCGCGTGGCATCGATGCGTGCCGCGACCGGGCTGGAGTTGCGCAGGTAATCCACAGCGCGCAGCAGCTGCGAGGCGCGGGCGCCCGGCAGGTCGGTGAACGTGTTGGTCACGTCGAACACCATCACGGCAAAGCCATGGCTCGCCAGGCGCGGTCCAAGCCAGCGCACTGCGGCGAGGTTCTCGGTGAAGCCTGGAGCGATGGCGATCGCGCCGACCTTCTCGGTGAGGTCGCGCGGAGCGTAGATCTCAGCGGCGCCAAAGCCGGGCGTCGCACCGTCGCCGATGTAGATGCGGTCGTAGTTGAACGTGCCGTTCTGGCGCACGCTGGTGATCGTCGGGTCTGGGCCGAGGGCAACGGCTTGCGCGCCGGCAGGCGCGGCGAGCACGGCCAGCGCGACGGCGCCGACCAGGCGAGACTTCAGGGACATGAAATGTCTTTCTCTCAGGTGCCGCGGGGACGAGTGCGGCTATGGGACAGGGCGGCTCGAGACGAACCGCCCTGGACGGTAGGTGAAGTTACCTCTGGAAGCGAGTGCAGGCCCACGAAAGTGAGCGCGACTCACAATTTCTACCCCCTTCTTACGTGCGCCTCGTGCCCTTCCGGCGAGGCAAAGATGCTGTGCGCGTCAGCTAGGCCAACGCGGTCGCTTCATGGGAAGCTCGCTCGTTGGCGCCCGGGTGCTGGCCCGAGCCTGACGCGCACAGATCGGCCGAATCAAAGGACAGCGCCATGGCAACTCCACGCCACCCGGCGGGTATGCCGTCAGCAACGAGGCAGCGATCACGAACCGGCGGCGTTGACACGCTCGACGGCCGCGTCGAGCTGTTCGCGCAGCAGCGATTCCTGATCCCCGGTCGCAAAGATTCCGACCTCCAGCCACCCGCCATCGGCCGCACCTACTGCCGAGATGAGATGAAACCCTCCGTCGGCACTCGAGGGTTCGCGCACCGACGCTGTCTGGAGGTCCGACACGAGCGCTTGCCAAGCCTGCCTGCTGCCGCCGTACACAGGGACCGTCAGCACGGCGAGTCCGAACGGGAGACCAGCGTCGACCTGGCGCGACACCCAGTCGACCGCAAGCAGCCGTGGCGCGGGCGGCTCGAACAGTGTCGACATCGCAGACAGCCATGCGCCAGGCCGATCGACACCCCGCTGACGCACGGCCGTGGAGATCCCTCCCAAACCCTCCACGTGGCCAGCCGCAGAGGGGTCGCAGGAGGCACTGAGGCGCAGCATGGACGCCACCCTAGACGAAACTGATGAGGTCATCAACTTTGATGGCGCCATCGCTGGCGGAGGCGATGCCCGCGCGTTCACCCCACCCGCGACGTCAGATGACGGAGTGGGCAGGCAGCGTGCGCTCTGCCACTCGGCGGGCCTCTGAGGCCTCCAGACCGAGGATGCGCAGCACTGCCGCGGCGTGATGGACCGCAGCGGTCCCGGGATCGGGCCCACCTGCGGCAAGGACCGCGCGCACAACCGCCAGCAACGCGCCGCCAGAGGCGATCAGGGCAGCCGGCAGGTCGTCCACCACGAACCTGCCGTCGGCGATCCCACGATCGATGTCCCGCAGCGCCTTGGGCGCCAGCGACCTGGAGACCATGTCGTGGCTGAACTCGAGCCGCACCATCAACCAGCCCAGGCTGGGCTGGCTTGCCGCCAGCTCCACGATCACCCGGTGGGAGACCGCAACCACCTCTGCCGCGTCCGGGATGCCGGCGACCACCTCATCGATGACCTCGCCGAGCTCCGCCGAGGCCTCCTCGACGATCGCCTCGACGATGGCGTCTTTCCCAGCGAAATGGTTGTAGAACGATCCAAAGCCGACGTCGGCGGCTTCCGTGATCTCGCTGATGCTCGTCGGATCCACACCCTGGCGGGCAAACACCTCACGAGCTGCTCCGATGAGCTTGGCGCGGGTCTCAGCCTTGCGACGGTCGCGCCGCGAGCCGGCCACACTCCCCGGATCGGTCATGGGGAGTGTGAGCCTCCGACCGCCTAGTAGCGGTCGCCGGCGATCTCGCGCATCTTGTCGCGGTCGTGCGTGGCCTTCACGCGACGAATGGTGCCGGAGCGGCTGCGCATGACGAGCGACTCGGTGGTGGCGCCGCGCGAGCCGACGTAGCGCACGCCCTCAAGGAGGTCGCCGCCCGTGACGCCGGTGGCGGAGAAGAAGCAGTTGTCGGACTTGATGAGGTCGTTCGACGTGAGCTGCTTGTCGAGGTCGTAGCCGGCGTCGAGCGCGGCCTGGCGCTCGGTCTCGTTGCGCGGCCACAGGCGCCCGACGATCTCGCCGCCGATGCACTTGACGGCCGCTGCCGAGAGAACGCCCTCTGGCGTGCCGCCGATGCCCCAGAGGAGGTCGACCACGGTCCGCTCGGAGATGGCGAGCAGGCAGCCGGCGACATCGCCGTCGGAAATCAGGCGAACCCGGGCGCCGGCGGTGCGGATCTTGTTGATGGTGTCGACGTGGCGGGGGCGATCGAGCACCACGACGGTGACGTCGTTGATCGAGACCCCGCGGCGCTCGGCAACGAGCTTGACGGTCTCCTCGATCGGGCGGTCGAGGTCGAGCAGGTCGACGATGTCCTGGGCGCCGGCAAGCTTCTCCATGTAGACGCACGGACCGGGATCAAACATCGAGCCCTGCTCAGCGAGCGCGATCACGGCGAGCGCGTTGGGCATGCCCTTGGCGGTAAGCGTGGTGCCCTCGAGCGGGTCAACGGCGATATCGACCTTCGGCGGCGTGCCGTCGCCGATCTGCTCACCGTTGTAGAGCATCGGGGCTTCGTCCTTTTCGCCCTCGCCGATGACGACCATGCCATCCATCGAGATCGTGCCGAGGACGTGGCGCATCGCGTCGACAGCGGCCTGGTCGGCAGCTTCCTTGTCGCCGCGACCGATCCAACGCGCCGACGCAAGCGCAGCGGCTTCCGTCACGCGGACCAGTTCGAGCGCAAGGTTGCGATCCGGGGTGTGACTGCTCGACATGGAAAGGGCTCCGGGCTGGGTGACTGACGTCGTACCGGACGGTGGTGCGGCACGTGGAAGGACCGGCGCAGCCTATCGGGGCTAACGTGCTTCGCGTGGCGATGCGCGTGCTCTACCCGGCCCAAGCGCCTCCCGCCGCAGAGGTCCTCGCCACGCTGCGTCCGCGGAAGGTCCCGACAGACCGCCCACACGTGATGGCGAACCTGATCGTCACGATCGACGGAGCCACGAGCGTTGACGGGGCCTCAGGCACGATCAACGCCCACGCTCCGGGCGACAAACTCATCTTCGACGCCCTGCGCGAGCAGGCCGACGCAATCCTCGCCGGGACGGGGACCATCGCAGGCGAGACGTACGGGCGGCTGGTGCCAGAGGAGCAGGCACGGGAGCGCCGGGTCACCGCGGGGCTCGCCGCTGACCCGCTCGCCGTGGTGCTCTCTCGCTCCGGCGACGTGCCGTCGGACGTGCCCATGCTGGCGAACGCCGACCAGCCGAGGCGCATCTTCACGGGCGAGGACGCCGACCCGACGGCGGCCCTGCACTCCCTGCGCACCAAGGACGGCATCGAGGTCCTGCTCTGCGAGGGCGGACCGACGCTGCTGGGAGGCCTCCTGCGCGCCGGACTCTTGGACGAGCTCTTCCTGACCATCTCCCCGGTCCTGGCCGGCGGAGCCCCAGAGCGCACCCTCCTCGGGGGCCCACCCGACCGCGTTCGACCACTCACTCTTCGCTCGTTGCTGGAACTCG
>JAEMRF010000288.1 GCA_016463515.1 Solirubrobacteraceae bacterium
GTGAACGCCGCCGGCGACCTCTGCGACGGCGTCTGGGACTGGTGAGCCGGAGCTCTCGGTGCGTACCGGTCCGGACTCGCACGCGACCCCACGTTTGAGCCCCACCCGCAGTCGACCAGTGGCGCATCTACGCTCTGGTTGCCTTTGGGCCCCAACCGGTCACTGATGTCATCACCCATCCCCAATTCTCTGGCTGAACAGCCCGGCCGCGATCACGCGCTGGCGTTGCAGCGGTTCGTGGGCGGGGTTCAGGTATTCGGCGGGATCACGCTGGTCCTCGCCTACTCCCTCGGCGCAGCCAGCCTGAACGTCGCGGTCGCAGGCCATCTGCTCGTGGGTCTCGGGGTCGTGCAGGTTCTGTTCGGTGTGTTGTTCGTGGCGCAGCCGCGGCGGCTCCGCGGCTGGGTCCTGCGACGCCCGGGGACTCTGGTGGCGTTGGCGTTGTCGGCGGCCGCTATCGTGATCGTGCTGGGTGGTTCGGGGCCGGACCGCGCCTACATCACCGGGGCGCAGTGTTGGCTGATCCTCGCCGGGATCGCGCTGCCGGGGTGGCGATGGCTCGCCGGGCTCGCGGTGGTCGCCTGCGTGGTCATTCCAACCTGGGTGGCGGTTGATGGTGACGCCGGCGGGTTCGAAGCAAACGGCGAATTCGGAACGGCCCTGCTCGCCTTCTGCGCGTCGGTCTCGGCCGGCCTGTGGATGGGCAGGGTCAACGGCAGCGCAGCGGCGACACTGAACCGTTGGCACCTCGTGGAGATCCACGAGCTCGGCGTCGTCGAACGGCTGCGGCAGGGCCTCGCCGACGTGCGCCTCCAAGCCGATCGGCTGGCCGCTGTGCTGCGCAGCCGTGGTGACGACCTCTCGCCGGAGCTACGCCTGCTGCGTGAACGCCTCGCGCAGGACGCTGATCTCGGTGCTTCCGCGGACCATCACACTACCCAGCTCAAGACGCTTCTCGGACGCATCCGCCGCGAGCTCGACCTCGACGGGCCCAACCTCGACGTCAAGCTCGCAGACGGAACCGAACGGGTCGCCTTGCGAGCCGTCGTGGCAGACGCGCTCTTGAGCGTGATCCGCAGGCAGATCGACAATGTGGTCCGCCACGCGCCCCACGCAAGCGTCATCCACGTCACCGTCGAGCTGCAGCGCGGCGTTCTGCTCCTCAGGATCGAGGATGACGGTGGCGGCAGCATGCCCACGCGGGCAGGAGTGGGCTCGGCGTGGTCGCAGCGCCAGCTCGCACGCGTCGGTGGGACTGCGCGCTACTTCGCCGGAGAGCGAGGCGTCGGGTTCGAAGTCCAAGTGGAAGCCAAAGCGCTCCCTACGCCCGCCGAACTCGGCACGCTCTCCGTTCACCGCGAACTCGAGCGGTTTGGCTTCGGCCTCCTCGACGCTGTGCGCTTTGCGGGCTTCGTCGGCGACACCTTGACGGCCACTTCCGTCTCGGACAGTTTCGGAGAAACGTGGATGCTCATGGCGGCGGGCGCGGTGGTGATCGAGGCCTGCATCCGGGCGGGACGGGCAGGCCTCGCAGGCCTCAGTCCCGTGGGCGGAGCGATGATCGCAAGCGTCGTCTCAGCTCTCCTGGCAGCCGCATTCGCGTGGTCGCCGAACGGCCCGGAAGTGGTCGTTCCCGCGACGACCAGCGCCCTAGTGCCAGCGCTGGTGCTGCTGACCGCCGGACGGCGCCCCTGGATGCCCGCGGAGGGGCTTCGCCTCGCCGCCGTGGCGCCCCTGCTCGCCCAAGACCCGGCTGGCAGCGCAGGATTGTTGCTCGTCTACCCCTACGGCGTCTACCTGTTGGTGCGCGCCATCCTGCGGTT
Organism: Solirubrobacteraceae bacterium; assembly: GCA_016463515.1. Classification (GTDB taxonomy): domain Bacteria; phylum Actinomycetota; class Thermoleophilia; order Solirubrobacterales; family Solirubrobacteraceae; genus JAGIBJ01. The sequence continues at coordinate 1,824 of JAEMRF010000288.1, forward strand.
TACCGCGCGAGCTGGCGAACTCGAAGGGCGGGCCGCCGACGCGCTGGGCCGCGCGAGCCTAGCTGCGGCAATCGTGCGTGGACTGTCGTTGCGGCACGACGCCATCAACGTGCTGGCTCGCCACACCACCGACGCCGAGACCTTGGCCGCCGCTGCGTCCCTCGAACGCGCACTCGCCGCGCTTGATCGCGCAGCGCGCTCGTCGGTCGACCCCCAGGAGATCGTGACCGCCGGGCTGGCGGCGGCGCTCGGCGGCGCCCTGGCCCCGGGGGACCCGCCGGGTGAGGGTACGGCGGCAGGCGCCGTGGACCGCATCACCCTCTTCGAACTTGCGGCGCTCGCCGCAAATGAACGTGCGAGCTGCACGCCGCAAGGTGTCCTGGGACGCAGACGACTCGTGCAGATCCAGCCACAGTGGCACTACGGCGACGGGAACACACTCGTGCTGTCGCTCGTCGCCCACCCGTCGCTCGGCCCTCCGGAACCGGACCGACTCCGGGACTTGCGGCTCGTAGCCGAGGCGCTCGGAGTCGGAGTGCGTTCCACCCCTCAAGCGCTCACGCTCTCTTATGCTCGGCCGTGATGCCGCGCTCCGCGGCGTGCCTGGCTGCCGCGGTGCCATGCCCACCACGCCGATCATCGTCTTTGACAGCAACCCCGACGCGCTTCAGTGGCGCGTGACTCGTGTGCACGAGGCGCTCGACGGCGCGAGCGTCACGCCGACAACCAGCTCGACCGCCGTGGGCCTGATCGCCGAGTCACTCGCACCAGACACCCTCGTCTTGGTCGACCTCCTGGCGACCGATCGTTTCGCACTGGATCGGCCTGGTGAGCGACTGATCCGGCGCCTGCGCAGCAATCCGCGCACGGCGCATGTTCGGCCCGTGGCCTGGTCAGCGCACACGGCACAAGACTCGGTGCTGGGCGTGCGCCGCAGTGGGGCCTTCGGGTTCGTCGCGGCCGGCCGTGATGCCGCTGCCGAACTGGCACAACTCCGGGAGGTTGCCGCCGGTCGCGAGTCCTGGCCAGCTGATCTTGGCTCCGCACCTGCGGACGAGGAGGCGTGGCGGTCCTGGTTTCACCGAGAGTTCGGCGTGGAATGGGAGCCCTGGATCGAGCCGTCGTTGTGCCGGTTGGCGACCGGAGGGGATCGCCGAGCGCTGGCAGCCGAGCTCTTGGAGATCGGCGCAGCAGGATCGACCGGGCACGCTGAGAACCGCATGCGAAAGCTCGCCCGGATGGTCGCAGGAGAGCACCGCAACTCGGCGGCAGCAGTGGCCACGGCCGCCGCGCAGGCGTTGGTGCGCATGGCCGCAAGACGACCGTTGCGCGAACGTCCGGCGGTCTCCCTCAGCCTCGAACTGGGTGCAAAGCTCACGCGAACCTCGCCGTCCCTCGTCCGCGCTGCTGGCCTGCTGGAGGAAGAGGTCGACGAGATTCAGGCCATGGACGAGCTCATCACAGGCTGGCGCGACCGACGCCCCGCAAAGCGCGGTGCCCCCGCTGCCGACGAGGTCCGCGAGGAGCGACGGTGGGCTGCCGGCCGGCGTGCCGCACACCACGCTGCGGGCGCCCACAACGTCGACGAAATGATCGACGGCTTGCTCGTGCAACTCGACGAGGCGCTGGTTGCGCTCGATGACGCGCGCCAAGATGAGCTGTACCACCCCGAGGCCCGCGCCGCCGCGGCACTTCGACTGCTCGAAGAACGGGGCGGCCCGCTGCTTCCTGGCGTCGATCGACTCCGAGGCGGGCTCGTATTGCATGGCCGACCGGCCAACCAACTCGCGCTCGCAGTCGATCTCGAACTCGCTGATCTGAGCGCATTCACCGCCGCTGTCGACCGCACCCTGTCCGGGGACCTGGCCACATAGTCGCCAACCCGGGCGTCCGCGCGGGCCCGGCCACGCGACCCGGCCGCTACCCTGCCTGCATGTCGACCGCTGAGGCCCCTGACGTGCGACGCGAGATCCTCGAGTGGTCGCACATGGGCGACGCCACCCGAGATCTGGCGCGGTCGATCCATGAGGACGGCTTCGAGCCTGATGCCGTCTTCGCGATCGCGAGAGGCGGTTTGATCGTCGCCGCTTCGCTGGCTTATGCGCTGGGCGTCAAGAACACCTACACGATGAACGTTGAGTTCTACACCGGCGTCGACGAGCGTCTACCGGTGCCGATGATTCTGCCGCCGGCCCCGGATCTCGCGCTGCTCGAGAACGCGAAGGTACTGATCGCCGATGACGTCGCCGACACCGGCGCCACCCTTGCGCTCGTCAAGGAATTCTGCGGTGAGCGGGTCGGCGAAGTGCGGTGCGCCACGCTCTATGAGAAGTCGCATTCGATCGTGAAGTGCGAGCACGTCTGGCGACGCACCGACGACTGGATCGTGTTCCCCTGGAGCGCCGAGCCTCCGCTGAGCTCCGGCGCCGTTCGCGACGCCTAGGCCGAGCCGACAGGCCGCGCTCGCGCGCACCGGATGGTGTGAGTGACGCGGCTGCGCCGACTCACACCATCCGGT
>JAEMRF010000289.1 GCA_016463515.1 Solirubrobacteraceae bacterium
GCGTGCTCGATCATGATCTGCGAGATGCGGGCCGCGTCGATCGCGCGCGCCAGGGCGCTGGCGCCCGTGATCTCGGCCGCGACCAGGTCGGCAATGCCGCCCGCCGTCGCGAGTTCCGGCACGCTGAACGGCTGACCTTCGGTCCTGGCAGTCCACACCAAACCAATCGCGCGGCCACGGCGGACGATCGGAATGAACGACTCCACGCGGATGCGGTGCCCGAGCTCGTGGATGGCGCCGCTGGGTCCGTGGGTGGTGGCCATCGCGCGCAGTCCTCCGAGCGCCTCGCGCCCAGCGCTGTGCGTCGCGAACTTGCCTGGATGCGGCACACGCTCGACGGCGATGCCACGCACGCCGGCGAGCTGAAACTCGTCGCGGTCATCAGGCCTCAGGTAGATGGCGCCGCAGTCGGCTGCCGAAGCGGTGGTGATGAGCTCAAGGCCAGCGGTGGCGATCGCGCCGATCTCTCGCTGGCCCCTCAGACCCTCCGCGGCGCGCTGAAACAGCGCCACGCGGCTGCGCTCGCGCTCCAGGGCATGCTGCGCGTGGACGAGCTGCCGCTCGCGCAGGCGAAGCTCGTGTTCGCGGCCGATCATGGCGGTCCGGCGAGAGGTCTCACGGCGGTCGGTCAGCGCGACGGTGATCGCTGCGGTGATGGCGCCTGCCAGCACGGCGACGGCGAGCTGGCGATACAGCGGCTCGTCGAGCACGAGCCAGGCCACCAGCGCGCCGATGCCCACGGCGCCGAGTGCGCCTCGCCAGAGCAAGCCGATGGGGTTGCTGGCGTGGGTGTCTGGCGTGGCTACCTCGTTCGGTCGCGATGCCTCGGCCGTGATGGTGAAGCCGTGGGCGGGCGGCGTCTGTGGCGCGGTGCCCTGAGGTGTGGACCCGCCACCGCGCGGTGACGGACCCGTCTTGGGATCCGGAGGCGTGGAACGCATCGGCGGCACGCTGCGGCGCGCGCCACCCACGCTAGTTCCCGTCGACTGCGGCTGCGTCCGAGACACCAGCCGCCTCCTCTTCGCTCGGAGTACGCAGGATGGCGAGCGGGGTCAGCGCAAGCGACAGCAAGTCCAGACCGAGCGACCAGTTTTGGATGTACCAGTTGTCCCACTCGATGCGTTCGGCGATCGAGGTCTGACCGCGCAGGCCGTTGACCTGCGCCCAGCCGGTGATCCCTGCACGCACGAGGTGGCGGTCGTCGTAGCGGCGCAGTCGCTCACCAAAGCGGTCGGCGAACTCGGGGCGCTCAGGGCGCGGCCCGACGATCGACATCTCACCGCGCAGCACATTCACGAGCTGTGGCAGCTCGTCAAGACCGCTGCGCCGCAGGAAGCGGCCGATCGGCGTGCGACGGTCCTCGCCTTCGATCCCGCCCGGTCCGAGCCCGGCGATCTCGAGTCGCTCGATCACGGCGAGGTCGACCGGGTCGGTCGACGGCCGCATGGACCGGAACTTGAGCAGCTTGAACGCGCGTCCGTCGCGGCCCACGCGCTCTTGCCGGTAGAGCACCGACCCAGGCGAGCTCAGCCGCACCGCGAGCGCGATGCAGGCCAGAAGTGGCGAGAGCAGCAGCAGGAGTGCAGCAGCGAACAACCGGTCGCTTCCGTGCTTGACCAGGAACTGCCAGCCGCGAGGATTCGTCTGACGGAGCGCGAGCAGCGGGAGACCGGCGAGCTGTTCCACACGCACGCGCCCGTTGACGTTCTCGAACAGTCGCGGCATGACGGAGACGTCGATGCCCTCACGCTGGCACTCGCGCAGCAGCGGCAGAACCTCTGAATCGGGCGCGCGGGTGAACGAGAAGACCACATGGCGGGCGCCGCTGCGCTGAATGACCTCCGGCAGGGCAGCGGTGGGACCGAGCACGAGTGCTGGGCGGCCTGCGTCGAGCTGGCCGAGCGGTGACGGGTCATCGTCGAGAAAACCGACCGGCGTGAAGCCGAGTTCGGGGTGCTGCCGCATCCGGCGCTCGAGTTGACGGCCGATGATCCCCGCACCGACGATCAGCGTGGGCACCGTTCCGGCGCCGCTGCGGCGGGCATGGCGCGCCGCGACCTGCAGCGCGCTGCGCAGCACCACCACCGTCAAGGTGGCTGCCACGCCAAGAATCAGAAGGTCTGGGGCAGCAGGTCCGCTCGGCATGAGGCTGCGGGCCGCAAGGAGTCCCGCGGTGGCGCTGAGGCCACCGGTCGTGATCGCCAACAGCAGGGTGGTCGGGCGCACGCGCCCCGTGCCGGCGCGGTGGGTGTGGCGGATCGAGAGGCCGACGAACAGCGCCACGATCGTCGCCACGCGCCAGAGCAGCGGGATGTCGGCCGGAACCAGCAGGCAGGCAGCAGCGAGTGCGGTGGCGTCGACGAGTGCGAGCAGCGGGGCGGGGAGCTCACCGAGCATGCCGAACGTGCGGCGCAGTCGGCGGACCTGCCGCGCGGCAGGGGCGGTGGCCGCCTCGAAGCGGTCCGAGGGCGAGGCTCCTGACGCGGAGCTGGAAGTCGGGCGTGACGTGTCGATCGAAGACATAGGGGAGCGCCGAGCGCGGGTGGGGCCCTCACGCGGGAGTGGCCACACCAGACAAGTCGGCACGTGCTTCGATCCTTGTGCGCCAAGTCCGACATCCGTCTAACTACGATGCGTAGTTGGCCCAGATTTGCCGCTTGGGGCCGAGGATGGTGGGCGATGTCCCTCGTAGTAGTCGTGGCCGTGACATGGGTCACCGTTGTGCTGGTCGTGTTTGGTGCGTGCATTGCTGCTGGACGCGCGGATCGTCTCGCCGCGAATCTGCTGGATGAAGCGCACGCTTCGCCGGGTTCACCCCGGGATCCGGGCGTTCGCATGAATCCTCTTTCCAGTGCGACCCTGGGAATGGGGTCGCAGTCGGCGGTGCCACTGATCCCGCGGCGGCGCGGGGCCCACGCGGCCAGGCGCGTGCCGTCTCAGGCCCGCTCTTGACTTGAATCTGGTCCATCGAACAGATCTTGGTGTCGGTCTGGACGCAGTCCCACCGAGGCCTCAACCCTGCTGACGGACTGCCGACTTTCCCGTTAAGCCGGTTGAAGTTCCGGAATCTGTGACGTAGCTTGCAAAGTCGGTGCCTCCTAAGGGGCATCGTTCACCCCATCGAACGAGAATCGTTGTCTAGTCCGGAGATCGTCGAAAGGGCCCGCCGCCGAGCTCTTCGGCTGGGTCTCTCCCCGCGCCGTCCCGACGGCGTAGGACCAACCGACCGCCTAGACGGTTCCGCTGGCACCGCTCCGCACGCGACGATTCCGTCCGAAGAGGCGGTCGCGCAGCGCCCGATCATCGAGCGTTCTCACTCGCGCACGAGCGGGCGCCGCGACCGCACGTACCGCCGCGCACTGGCGTTCTCGGATGCCGCCGCCATGTGCCTGGCCCTCTTCATCGCCATCGGTTCCTTCGGCGGTGAACTCCCTCGTATCACCGCGCTCCTGGCGATTCCGGTGGTTGTCGTCGTCGCAAAGATGATCGGCCTGTACGACCGCGACGAACTGCTCCTTCGCAAGACGACGCTCGACGAGGCTCCCCAGCTGTTCCACGTTGCGACCGTCGTGGCGCTGGTGGCGTATCTCCTTGGCGACCGCATCATCTTCGGCGACCTCGACAAGGTCAACGTCCTCGCGCTGTGGGTCGCAACGTTCCTATGCCTTCTCCTCTTCCGTTACGCCGCTCGTTCGATCGTCACCCGCCGGGTGCCCGTCGAACGGTGCCTGGTGCTGGGTGCCGAGGCCACGGCTGAAGATGTCGCCGCCAAGCTCGAAGCCACGCACGCGGTGAGCGCCCATGTGGTCGACCGCATCTCCTTCGTACCTGGCCAAGTCGAGACGCTCATCCCGCGTCTGGAGCGAGCCATCTCGGAAGGCGGGATCGAGCGCGTCATCGTCGCTCCGGAGCAGGTCGACCAGAGCGAGATCCTCGACGTCGTGCGCGCCATCAAGGCCGTCGGCGTCAACGTCACGCTCGTCCCACGCATCTTCGAGGTCCTCGGCTCCTCCGTCGTGTTCGACGACCTGTCCGGCATGCAGCTCCTGGCCATGCGCCGCTTGCGCATGGCGCGCTCTTCGTTGCTGCTCAAGCGCGGCCTCGACCTCGCCGTCTCAGGCGCCGGCCTGCTGGTCGTGTCGCCCTTCCTCGCTGGCTGCGCCATCGCCATCAAGCTCGATACGCGTGGCAGCGTCTTCTTCCGCCAGACCCGCGTCGGCCGCGACGGCGAGCGCTTCGAGATCCTCAAGTTCCGCACGATGGTCACCGGCGCCGACAAGCAAAAGGATGCGCTGCGCGCCGACAACGAGACCGACGG
>JAEMRF010000290.1 GCA_016463515.1 Solirubrobacteraceae bacterium
GGACTGGACTGACTTCGATGGCTCTCAAGAAAGACTCTTCGTCCAAGGCGGAAGCCAAGGCAAAGGCCAAGCTGGCCAAGGCGCAAGCCAAGGTGGCCAAGGCCGAAGCCAAGGCAGCCAAGGCCGAAGCCAAAGCGGCCAGGGCGGAAGCCAAGGCAAAGGGCCTCGCCGCCGAGGCGCGGGCCCAGCGCAGCCCGGTGGCAGCGCAGCCGGCCGCTCCGGCGCCAGCCGCGGCTCCGGCTACGGCCGCGGCTCCCGCGCCCGTTCCCGCTCCGGCTCCCGCTGCGAAGACTGCGGCGCCGACCCCCGTCCGCAAACCGATTCCCGGTCCGCGCCCGCTGCCGACCCTCGCCGAGGCCAAGGCCAAGGCCGCAGCGGCCGCCGTCAAGCCGCAGCGTAAGGCGATTCCCGGTCCACGCCCGCTGCCGACGCTCGAGCACGCCCGCGCCTCAGCAGCGTTCAAGGTGCTGCTCAACAACACCGATCGCAGCCGCGACATCTCCCAGCCGCTGAGCAAGCTCGCGCCTGAGGAGCAGCTGAAGTTCGACTCCGACTACCTCAAGGGCGGCATCGAGGACGACCTGATCGACGAGATCACCCTCGCCGTCGACGAGAACAACAACAAGCTCATGAAGTTCCACGGGATCTACATGCAGGATCACCGGGACCACCGGGATGAGCGCCGCCGCCAGAAGCTCGAACCCGAGTACACCTTCATGCTGCGCGCCCGCCTGCCCGGTGGCGTGTGCTCGCCCGAGCAGTGGCTCAAGATCGACGAACTCGGCCGGCGCTATGGCGGCGACACCGTCCGCCTGACGACCCGCCAGACGTTCCAGTTCCACTACCTGCATCGCAACACGCTCCGCGACGTGATGGTCGGGCTGCGCGAGGTGGGCCTGGACTCCAAGGCCGCCTGCGGCGACGTGGCTCGCACCGTGATGAGCGGCGTGCATCCCGGCCTCTCCAGCCTCCACAAGGAGGTCTACGAGTACGCAAACGCCACCAGCGACCACGCGATCCACCGCACCAGCGCCTACGAAGAGGTGTGGTTCGGCGAGAAGCCAGAGCGTCCGCGCGGCGAAAACGAGGAGCCGTTCTACGGCCGGCAGTACATGCCGCGCAAGTTCAAGATCGGCTTCGCGATCCCGCCGAGCAACGACGTCGACATCTACTCGCAGGACATCGGGTTCATCGCGGTGGCCGAGGGCGGCAAGCTCAAGGGCTTCAACGTGGCCATCGGCGGCGGCATGGGTCGCACCGACCGTGCCCCCGAGACCTACCCGCGCCTGGGCGACGTGATCGGCTACATCGACGCCGAGCACACCCTCGCCGCCGTCGACGCGATCATGGGTGTGCAGCGCGACTTCGGCGCCCGCGACGTGCGTGCGCACTCGCGCTTCAAGTACACCGTCGACGACAAGGGCGTGGACTGGATCAAGGCCGCGATCGAGGATCGCCTCGGCTTCCAGCTCGGCCCGGTGGTCGACTACACGTTCACGTCCAACGGCGACCTGCTCGGCTGGACCACCGGCGACGACGGCCTCGAGCACTACACGCTGTGGTTGGAGAACGGCCGCATCATCAACCACCCGGACCGCCCGATCATGGACGGTCTGCGCGCGATCGCCGAGTCCGGCAAGTGCGTGTTCCGGATGACGCCGAACCAGAGCCTGATCCTCAGCGACATCGCCCCGGCCGACAAGCCGGCGATCGAGGCGCTGCTGGCCGAGTACAAGCTCGCCAAGGAGCAGATCAGCTCCGCGCTGCGTGCGAACTCGATGGCGTGTGTGGCGATGCCGACCTGCGCCCTGGCCATGGCCGAGAGCGAGCGCTACCTGCCCGAGCTGATCACCAAGATCGAGGGGCAGCTCGGCAAGTACGGCCTCACCGAGGAGCCGATCACCATCCGGATGACGGGCTGCCCGAACGGGTGCGCCCGCCCCTACATCGCCGAGATCGCCCTCACCGGCCGCGCCCCCGGCAAGTACAACCTCTACCTCGGCGCCGGCCACCACGGCCAGCGCCTCAACAAGATGCTGCTGGAGAACGTCGGCGAGGAGCAGATCCTGAGCACGCTCGACGGCACCTTCGCGGCGTTTGCCAAGGAGCGCCAGCCCGGCGAGCACTACGGCGATTTCGTCGTGCGGACCGGCGTGGTGGCCGAGGTCACCGAAGGCCGCTTCTTCAACGACTAGCCGTCCAGCAACGGGGGTTTCTGAACGCCGTTCGGAAACCCCCTGAATCGACAGACTACGGTGCGTGTCAGAACGATGGCGGACGTCCCCCGCCGAGGAGTCTCACGCATGACCAGTACTGGCACTGTCCTTCGATCGGTGCGCGCGGTAGCGCTCGGCGCCGCAGCATTTGCGGCGTTTCCGGGGTACGCAGCCGCCGCCGACGCGCCGCTGCGCACGATCGGCATCACCCCGACCGGTGCGGCCACCGGCGAAGCGGTGCCGGTGGGTGTGTCGCCAGATGGCCGCGAGGTCATCCAGCGCAACCTGAGCCGCGTGTTCGTTCGGGACGTGGCCGCGGGCACGACGACGGAGCTCGTTCAGGGCGTCGATGAGGTCGGCGCGAGCAACGACACCAAACTGGTGGCGGTCCTGACCAACGCCAAGCTCGTCGCCGCCGACACCGACGCTGACGAGGATGTCTACCTCATCAATCGCGGCGCGGGCAACGCCGCGACGCTCGTCACCGGGCCGGCGCTGAACCTCGAGATTGCCGGCAACCAGCGGAACGCGTTTGTCGACGGCCTGCTGATCTCCGGGAACGGCAACGTCATTCGATACGGCGTCTCGCGGGCCATCCTGCGGTCCAACGGCGAGACGACCTGGGACTACGAACAGTGGCGCTACGACCGGTCCACCGGCGTGAATACGAGGACGTCGACCGGCCTTGCTTCGATCGTGCGCCGCCTCGATGACGCAGGCAAGGTCGAGGTCACGGCGACGCAGATCAAGGTCGACGGCCGCACGTGGCCGATTCCGGCCGCCGCCGGCACTCGGCCCTACACGTGGATCGCGCAGGACGGTGGTTCGGTGGTGTTCCGCGACTACCTGACCCCAAAGCTCTACGTCGTGAACACGTCGACGGGCGTGTCGCGCACCGTGAACGTGCCGTCGTGGATTCCTCAGGGCACGATGGACGTCTTTGCTCCCTGGAATGGCGGCGGTGACTTCGTCCTGATCGGGACCCGCGTGAACCGGTCAGTCGGCGTGCGCTACGCCCTCGGGCGCCTGCAGGTGAGCAACGGCGCACTCACCCAGTACGGGCCAGACATCCCGATCACGGAGTCTTCCCAGCTCGGGGCCATCTCCTCGAACCTTGCCTTCGCGGGCACGAACGTGCACCTTGCGCAGCTGGGCACCACGCCCCTGCCGGGCACCGAGGCAGCGCCGCCCAGCGGCGCCAAGGCGTTCGACTACATCGAGTTCGTCGATGCGACCTGCAATCAGCAGCCGTTCGGGGGCGTGGCCTACACCCGCCCGTCGGTCTACATGCGCCGCGGCGCCCAGGGCAACGATCTGCGCACGCCAACCCGTTCGGAGATCAAGGTCACGATGAACAGCGGTACCGTCGCCAACCAGTTTGCGCTCGCGCCCGGGGCGAGTCGCGAGCTGACCTCGGGACGCCTTGGCGGCTTCACGATCGCAGCGAAGGTCACCTTCACCGACGGCACGTCGGTGCAGGGCACGAACGTCGTTCCGTCGCATCCGTCGCCCTACTGCAACCCCTTCTACTGGTTCTAGCAGCGGCTGAAGGCAGCGGGTGGGCGGCGGCCCCACCCGCGAGCCAGCGCTCGATCGCGGCCCCGGCGATGACCGGGGCGGCGCGGCGCCCAGGGCCTAACGCCAGCTGGGCAGGCCCCACGCGGTGGTGCGTGGAGCGTGGCCGTGGACGCCCTGAAGGAGGGCCTCGCGAGCCCAGTTGCTGATCGGGACCTCGCCAGATCCAGCGCTCGCAGCGGCCTGCGCCGCGCGGTGATGATGCAGCGCCACCGCGGTAGCGATCGCCTCGGCTTCAGCGGCGGTGAGCGAATCGCGAGTGGAGATCTGCACGGCGGACATCTCGAGGATCGTACCGAGCCGGGGCAAGCGAGGCCAGGCATGCCCCGGATCGCGCTGAACTGCCCGGGCCGACGAGCAGTTCAGGAGCGATCCGGGAGACCCGACGGCGCGCCAGGGGCGGCGCGGCCTAGCGCTTGAAGCTCAGCTTCTTGGTTTCGCGGGTGCCGTCGGTGTACGTCATGCGCACGGTGATGGAGAAGGACTTCTTCTTCTTCGCCGAGGCGCTCATCG
>JAEMRF010000291.1 GCA_016463515.1 Solirubrobacteraceae bacterium
GGTCTGGCTGGCGAGGATGCTGCTGGCAAGGACGGCTCCGGACTCTTCGAGATCCCCGCCACCACCAACGGCCGCGGCCTGCGTGAGGTCGGCGTCCTGCCCGACGCCACCTCCGGCCTGCGCCCCGTCACCAAGACCGGTCTGCCGCTCCCCGAGATCGCCGGCGCACTCGCCGACGGCTCGCTGACCGGCCTGCTCACCGTCGGGACGGATCCCCTGGCCGACCTGCAGGGTCGCCCGGCCTGGCGCGCGGCGCTGCTCAAGGCCGACTACGTCGCCGTCTCCGGCTTCCTGACCGAGGGCGTGGCGACCTACGCCGACGTCGTGTTCCCCGCAGAGGCCCCGGCCGAGCAGGAAGGCACGCTGACGCACCCCGATGGTCGCCTCCAGCGCGCCCGTCCGGCGATCAAGCGCCCCGAAGGCGTGCGTTCGGGCTGGTGGGTCCTCGCGCAGCTCGCCTCGCGCCTGGGCGACCGCACTCCGCTCTTCACCGCCGGCATGGTCTACGCCGAGCTCGTCGACGACGTCGCCTTCTACGCCGGCATCACGCTCGACGCCATCGGCGGCAAGGGGCTGCGCTGGCAGGCCGCCGCGGCTGCAGGCGCTTGGCCCAAGGGCACCACGCAGCTCACCTCCGAGAGTGAGCCGGCCGTCGTGCCCAGTGCCAACGGCACGCTGCGCCTTTCGCGGGCGGGCTCCATGTGGCGGATTCCTGAGGTCGCCGCCTCGCCTGCGCTGCGCTTCATGGTGCCGACCGCCGACGCCCGCCTGGCCCCGGCGGATGCTGAGCGCCTGGAACTGACCGAGGGCGCTGCGGCCACGCTCGCCGTCGACGGCGTGGAGATCGCCGTCACCACCCGCCTGGATTCGCGCGTGCCCGTGGGCACCGTCGTGGCGCAGGCCGGCGTGCCCGGCGGCGGCGCCGATGAACTCCCGCTCGGCCCGGTCGAGGTACGCAAGGCATGAGCTCGACCTTCGTGCCGATGGCCGAGACGTTCGCGGTGGAAACCTGGTGGGTGCAGATCATCAAGGGCGTGATCATCGCCCTCATCGGTTTCACCCTGATCCCGGCCGCGGTGACGGTCGAGCGCAAGCTCCTGGGTCGCTTCCAGCACCGCTACGGCCCGAACCGCGCCGGCCCCTACGGCACGCTGCAGGCCGGCGCCGACATCCTCAAGCTGCTGGGCAAGGAGAACTTCCGGCCCGCGGCTTCACAAGGGTTCCTCTTCTACCTGGCGCCGATTCTGGCGGTCGTGGCCGCGGTCGCGACGTTCGCGATCGTGCCGCTCGGCGAGGTCGTCACGATCTTCGGGCAGCCCGTCGGCCTCTACGGCATCGACGTGGGCATCGGCCCGCTCTACGTCTTCGCCCTCGGCTCCATCGCGTTCTACGGCCTGGTGCTCGGCGGTTTTGCCTCCGGCTCCAAGTACTCCTACCTCGGCGCCATGCGCGCCGCAGCGCAGCTCATCTCCTACGAGGTCGCGATGGGTCTCTCGCTGGTCGGCGTCATCATGATCACCGGAGACCTGTCGCTCGTCACGATGGTCGAGTACCAGCAGGAGCACCTCTGGTTCGTGTTGCTGCAGCCGGTCGGCTTCCTGATCTTCGTGATCGCCGCCATGGCCGAGACCAACCGCGCGCCGTTTGACCTCGTCGAAGCCGACTCCGAGATCGTGGCCGGCTACATGACCGAGTACGGCGGCGGTGGCTTTGCCAGCTTCTACGCCGCGGAATACCTGAACATGATCATCGCGGGCGCGATTGCGACCACGGTGTTCCTCGGTGGCTGGGCGATCCCGTTCTGGCCCGACGCCCCGGCCGCCCTCGGGCCGTTCGTGGTGATCTTCAAGACCTTCCTCTTTGTGTTCTTCTTCGTCTGGATCCGTGCGACGCTCCCGCGCCTGCGCTACGACCAGCTGATGAGTTTCGGCTGGAAGATCCTGCTGCCCCTGGCGACCCTCAACGCCCTCATCACCGCCGTCGTCGTGGTGGCGATCTAATGCCTCATCCCGAGCACGACTCCTACTTCATCCAGCGTGGCCCCGAGCCCGGCGGCACCGGCGGCGTCGGACGCGCCTTCGGTGAGACGCTGCGTGGCCTGAAGACGACCTTCAACCGCCTGGTCGAAGGTGTCGACACGGTCCAGTACCCGGAAGAGAAGATCCCGGTGTACCCGCGGTTCCGCGGCCGCCACCGCCTGCATCGCTTCGAAGACACCGGCCTCGAGAAGTGCGTGGGCTGCTCGCTCTGCGCCGCAGCGTGCCCGGCCGACTGCATCCGCGTGGTCGCGGCCGAGAACACGCCCGATCACCGCGTTTCGGGCGGCGAGCGTTTTGCCGCCGTCTACGAGATCAACATGAGCCGCTGCATCTTCTGCGGGTACTGCGAGCTGGCGTGCCCGTTCGACGCCATCACCATGGGCAACGACTTCGAACTGGCGGACTACAACCGCTCGGACCTCATCTTCACCAAGGAGATGCTCCTCGCTGAGCCGCTGGAGCGCACGCCGCTGCGCGCGGAGGGCGAGTAGTCGCTCCATGACTGAGGTCCTGTTCTTTCTGAGTGCCATCGTCGCGATCGCGGGAGCGGTCGGCGTCATCGCGCTCAAGAACCCGTTCAACAGCGTCCTTGCGCTGGTGGTGCACCTCGTCGCGCTCGCGATGCTCTTCCTGCTGCTGCACTCCGAGTTCATCGCTGCTGCGCAGGTCGTCGTCTATGCCGGCGCGGTGATGGTCCTCTACGTGTTCGTGTCTGCCTACGTGGGCGAAGAGGGCGAGACCTGGACCAGCGGCGGCCGCCTGCAGCGCGCCCTTGCATTCCTGCTCGCCGGCTCGCTGGGCACCGTGCTGTTGATCGCCATGCTCGGTTCGGGCCTGCGAGGCCTGGCCGACGCAGGCGAGCTCCCCACGCTGGAGGCCGGCTTCGGCGGCGCCGCCCAGATCGGCGAGTTGCTGCTCACTCGCTACCTGCTGGCCTTCGAGGCCGCGTCCTTGCTCCTGCTGGCCGCCGCGGTCGGCGCCGTGCTCCTGGCCCGGCGCCGCGAAGACGGCATCGCCGAGGGCCCGCGCGTTCTGGCCGTTACCGACCTTGTTCCGTCGGCCGGTACCGGCTCGATGACCGAGGGCACCCGCGGCACGCTCGCTGCGCGCGCCATGGAGGCCGACCGCCTTGCTGAGCGCGTGATCGCCGAGCGCACCAGCGCCGCGAAGAAGGCCGCCGAGCAGGCCGAGGCCAAAGACGGCGACGGGGGCGGCGCGTGAGCATCGTCTGGTACCTGGCCGTGAGCGGCATCCTCTTTGCGATCGGCCTCTTCGGCGTCTTCGTGCGCCGCAACCCGCTGGTCCTGCTGCTGTGCCTGGAGCTCCTGCTCGGCGCCGGCAACCTCTCCCTGCTGGCCTTCGATCGCTACCACGCCCAGGGCGACGGCTCGATCCTCGCGATCATCGTGATGGTCGTCGCTGCCTGTGAAGTCACCGTCGGCCTCGGCATCGTGGTCGCGATGTTCCGCCGCGGGCAGGCGATCGACGTCGACAAGACCCGGGAGCTCCACGGATGACCTCGACCGTCGGCACCCTCGCCTGGCTGGTCGTCCTGCTGCCGCTCTTCGGCGCACTGACGATCGCCTTCGGCTTCCGCCAACTCGGCACCGGCAAAGCGGCCGGCGCCATCGCCACGGGCGTGCTCTTCAGCTCGTTCGTACTGTCGATCGCGACCCTCTTTGCCCTGCAGGACCTGCCCGAGGAATCGCGCCAGGTCACCGCCAACCTGTGGGACTACGCGGTCACCAGCGGCCTCGACGTCAAGCTCTCGCTCCTCGTCGACCCGCTCAGCGTGGTGATGATGCTCGTCGTCACCGGCGTCTCGTCGATGATCCACCTCTACGCCATGTCCTACATGGTCTCCGACGGCGGCTACGCGCGGTTCTTCTCGTACCTGAACCTCTTCGTGTTCTCGATGCTGGTGCTGGTCCTCGCCGGCAACCTCGTCCTGCTGATCGTCGGCTGGGGCCTCGTCGGCATGGCCTCGTACCTGCTGATCTCCTTCTGGTACCGCCGCAAGACCGCCACGAGCGCCGGCATCAAGGCGTTCCTGATCAACGTCGCCGGCGACGTGGGCATCGTGCTCGGCTCGTTCCTGATCCTGCGCCACACCGGCACCACCGACTTCCTCGAGATCTTCGAGCGCGCCCCGGCCGCCTTCATCGGGGAAACGGGCGACCTGACCTGGGGCCTCGTGCTGATCCTGATCGGCGCGTTCGCCAAGTCCGCGCAGTTCCCGCTCCACACCTGGCTTCC
>JAEMRF010000292.1 GCA_016463515.1 Solirubrobacteraceae bacterium
CTTCGACAGCGGCGACGGGAATCGCAGCATCACGCGCAGTCCCCCGAACCACTCGGTGAGGCGGGCCGCGTCGGCTTCCAGCGCGGCGCGGGCATCTGAGCCCACATCCTCGAGCCACTGCAGTTCGACCACGCCGTCTGCGTCTTGCCGCCAGCCGCCGACGATTCGGCCGTCCCACCAGATCGTCGGGCCCGCGTTCCCGGCGTAGTCGAAGAGCTGGGCCTTGTAGTCCCCGAGGTACCAGTCGCGCTCCTTCCAGCCCATCGTCGTCGGATCAAGCGACGGCAACAGCGCTCCCCACGGCTCGACCGCCGGCTCGGGCTCAAGGTCGTCTGGCAGCAGCCAGCCGGTGCCGCCGCCCTCGAGGCTGACCTCGACGGCCGCGAGGTCAGCGAGCGCCTGCTTGGTGGCCTTGACGGTCCCACCGAGCCACCACTTGATGTCGTTGGTGGAGCCCGGGCCGAACGCCCGCAGCCATCGCTCCACGAGTCCGGTGACGCCCTCGCCGACGGAGTGCGCCGCGAGCGGCTCACCGAGCCAGGCCTCCATCGACGACCACCGGGGCCGCGATACGTGCCAGCCGCCGTCGTTGGTGCCCCGCACCACCTGCCCGCTCGCGCCGAGCACCGTGAGCAGGCGCGGCCCGACCGACATCTCCGTGGCCCACTTCCCCGAGCCCGCGATGATCTTGGCCTGCAGTACCGGCAGCTCAGCACGGAGCTCCCGCGCCGTGCGCTGCTGACCACCGGCAAGGTGGGCCAGGATCTCGGCACTCGAGGCCTGCAGCCACGCCTCGCCGTCGGCGGCGAGCTCGCTGCGCTCGACGTCGCCGATGAGCCGTTTGCGCTCCTGTTCGGCCACCCGCAGGCTGGCGCCGGCGTGGGCGCCCGCGAGCGTCGCCCGCGGAAACACGAAGAGCGTGCGGCGCATCGCCAGGTGCTTGACCAGCGTGCGATCGGTGTAGAGCGCCCGTTCCAGGTCACTGGCCTGAAAGCCCTCGACGCGCACCCATGCCGAGAGCGCGATCGTCGATGGGTCCGTGGCATGCAGGCACACCATCTGCTCGGCCGCTGCCTCGACACGCTGCACGCGGTGCTCGGGCGCAAGCGCGTGGCGCCGAGCCAGCCGGCGGCGCCGTTCGGTGGTGGTGACCGTGCGCATGGCGCCGATTGTGGCACGTGGTCAGCGACGCGACCGGCATCATCGCGAGCCGCATATGCGACGCGACTGGACGCGTGGACCGATGTTCTCGCGGCGGCCCAAAACAGCCCCTAGAACGACAAAACCCCCGGTATTGCGGGGGTTGCGAGGAGTGGAGCTAAGGAGATTCGAACTCCTGACCTCCTGGGTGCGATCCAGGCACTCTACCAACTGAGCTATAGCCCCAAGCGACGTCTAGTGTAACGACTGCCGATGGCAGGGTGCGGCCCGTGCGCGGCGAATGTGCCAGGTGCGGACGGATGCGATGCCGGTCCGCGCGCACCTCATCCATGAGCTTCCGCCAACAGCTATTTCTTTCCGTCGCGGTGCTGGTGCTGGTCCCTGCGATCATCGCGTCCCTCGCGATCGGGCGGGTCGTGCGCGCCAACGAGAACGCCAAGGCCGACGCCCGCCTGGACTCCTCCGTTCGCGTGGGCTCCGTCCTCGTCACGCAGCTCACGGAGCGTGCCGAGCGCCGCTCCGCTCTCCTCGAGAACGACCGGCGGTTCCGCCTGGCTCTGGCCACCGGCCGCCCGAGCGTGATCCAAGCTGCGCTCGGTCCCGCGCTGAAGCGTCACGAGTTCGTCGGCGGCGTGGTTCGCCTCCCTGGCAATCGGGAGGTCCGCGCCGGCGACCAAGAGAGCATCGGCATCGCGCGAATCGACGTGCCCATCTCCGGAGGGCGCACGGCGCGTCTTGCGGTCGGCTTCACCACTGCCGAGGACTTCGTCGGCGACGTGACCGACGGCACCGGTGTGCCCTCCGCGCTGCTGACTGGCCCCGGTGGCAGGGCGGTTGCGACCGCCGGTGCCTTCCCGGAGTCCGGTGAGGTCGACGTCTCGCAGAATCCCCCCAAGACCACGCAGCGGTGGCGAGTGCGGACATTGCCGGTCCCGTCGATCGATCTCGCACGACCTTGGTCGACGGTGTTTGCCGCTGAGGCGGCCAACCAAGACGCGGGGCTGGCTACCCGGCTCGTGCTGGCGGTCTTCGTGGGCTTCATCGTGGTCGGATTCGCCGTTGCCTTCGTGCTGCAGCGCGCGCTGACCGGCCGGATCGCCGGCTTCCTGGGCGCCGCCGAACGACTCGGCGCCGGCGACTTTGCCGCAGCGTCGACGATCTCCACCAGAGGCCGGGGCGAATTTGCGACCTTGGGCCGGGCGTTCGTGGGCATGGCCCGCCAGCTCGAGCTGCGCGTCGAGCAGCTCGAACGCGAACGTGGCCGGGTGCAGTCCTCGCTCCTGCGGCTCGGCAAGGCCTTCGCCGCCAACCTCGACCGCGACACGCTCGTGGACCTCGTGGTCGAATCGGCGGTCGATGGGCTCACGGCCGATGCTGGCCGTGCGCTGATGCCGGGCCCCGGCGGCGAACCGCAGACCCGCGGGTCCGTTGGTTCCGTGCTGGACTCCTGGGATGCGCTCGGCGAGGCTGAGCGGCGCGCGCTGGCCAGCGGCGGTTCGGCGTCGGTCACGATCGCGGGCCACCACGCCATCGCCGAGCCCATGCAGGTTGAGCGGGGCGACGGTCCGCTCGGCGTGATCTCGGTCGCGCGCAGCCGGCCGTTCGAGCCGGACGAACGCGAGCTGCTCCGCTACCTGACCGACCAAGCTGCGGTCTCCCTGCGCAACGTCGGCCGCCACGAGGACGTCGCCCGCGAGTCGATCACCGACGAGCTGACCGGCTTGTTCAACCGCCGCCGCTTCGACGACGTGCTGGCCAGCGCTGCCGCTCGTGCCACGCCGGACGAACCGATCGCGCTCGTGATGCTCGATCTCGACCGCTTCAAGGTCATCAACGACACGCACGGCCACCCGTTCGGCGACACCGTTCTGAAGGCCGTGGCGAAGGTCGTCAAGGAAGCAGCCCGCGACCGCGACCTGCCCGCCCGCTACGGCGGCGAGGAGCTGGCTGTCGTGCTGGCCGTGGGCGACACCGAGGCTGCACGCGCGTTCGCCGAGCGCTTGCGCGAAGGCATCGAGGCGCTGCAGTTCGGCGACGAGGCGACGGGCCCGATTCCGGTGACCGCGAGCCTGGGCGTGGCCTCGCTCCCGTCCGACGGTGAAGACGTCGGCGATCTGGTGCGCGCAGCCGACGAAGCGCTCTACCGCGCCAAGCGCGCCGGACGAAACCGGGTGGAAGCTGCCACCCCTGCCCAAGGCCCCGCCGGAGAGGTACGCTGATCGCCATGGGCATCCTCGACGACGCCATTCGCGAGCACCTCGAACTCAAGCGCCGGCACGGAGCCGACAGCCAGGAGGTCAGCCGCCAGGAACGTGAAATCCTGGGGGGCTCGACCGCTGCTGACGAGCCAGACGTCGTCTATGACGACGCTCCGGCGCCCGAGGTCTACGCCGCTGAAGAACCGATCGCACCGCCGATTCCGGCCGAGCCCCTGGCCGGCTCCCCGTTGACGAGCGCGGCTCCCGAGAGCATCGCTCCGGCGGGCGGCGACATCTTCCCGGGCACGCACGAGCTGATGGCCGCCGCATCTGAGACGCCTCCGGCGCCACCGGCTCCGGCGCCCGTTCCTGCTCCCGCCCCGGCCACGCCAGCTGCGTCGTCGTCGCTGCCGGCCCCTGCACCGGCCGACGCCGACAACGAGACCGCGGCTCGCTCCGGCGCGCGTCGCCTGAGCGACGACGAGCTCGCCGCTTGGCGCAAGCGGCTCAGCGAGCGCGCCGACCGCCTCGCCGCTCAGCGACCTGCTGCCGGGGCTCCCGCCACGGCGGCTGGTGCTGCCTCGTCGGCTCCCGCGCCGGCGCCTGCCAAGAGCGAACCGCCGGCCTACTGGTCGGGCAACACCACGCGCGCTGACGCCGGCACGCCCCCGGCCGGTACGCCCGCGCCGTCGCTCGGCAAGCCGGCCGCACCTGCGCCTGAGCCCACGGCCCCCGGGGTTCCCGCCGACTTCTTCGACGCCGGCGACGCCGAGGATGCGTTCGCCCCCGAGCGCGCCCCCGAGCCCGTCGCCGAAACGCCCGATCACGACGTCCTCGACGACACTCCGGACTTCCTCGAAGAGACGCCCGAACACGACCGCATGTGGTTCGAGCAGAAGCCCCCGCGGGACTTCGACTTCGGGTAG
>JAEMRF010000293.1 GCA_016463515.1 Solirubrobacteraceae bacterium
TAGCCCTTGGCGATCGCGAGCTTCTCGGCCTGCGTGTAGCCGTCGAAGCTGATGACCTCCATGCGGTCCAGCAGCGGGCCGGGGATGGTGTCGGCCACGTTGGCGGTCGCGATGAACATCACCTGCGAGAGGTCGAGTTCCACGTCGAGGTAGTGGTCACGGAACGTCGAGTTCTGCGCGGGATCCAGGACCTCGAGCAGCGCCGACGACGGGTCGCCGCGCCAGTCGGCGCCGACCTTGTCGACCTCGTCGAGCAGGATCACCGGGTTCATCGTCTCGGCGTCGCGCAGCGCGCGAACCAAACGGCCCGGTAGCGCGCCGACGTAGGTGCGCCGGTGGCCGCGGATCTCTGCCTCGTCGCGCACGCCGCCCAGCGAGATGCGCACGAACTCGCGGCCCGTGGCACGGGCGATCGACTCACCGATCGACGTCTTGCCGGTGCCGGGAGGCCCGATCAGCGTGAGGATCGCGCCCGACTTGGGGTCGGCCTCGATCTCGCGGTCGTGACGCAGCTTGCGTACGGCCAGGTACTCGGTGATGCGGTCCTTCACGTCGTCCAGGCCGGCGTGGTCGGCGTCGAGCACTTCTCGGGCCGCGACCGGATCCAGGCGCTCCTCAGAGCGCTTGCTCCACGGGACGGCGACGAGCCAATCCAGGTACGTGCGGATGGTGCCGGCCTCGGCCGACTCCTCGCCAGCGCGCTCCAAGCGGCCGAGCTCCTTGAGTGCCTGCTCGTGCGCCTCTTTCGGCATGCCCGCGTCTTCGATCTTGGAGCGGTACTCCTCGATCACCGAGCCGGAGTCCTCATCGAGCTCCTTGCGGATCGACTCCATCTGCTTGCGCAGGAAGTACTCGCGCTGCTGCTTCTCGGCGCCGGATTCCACGTCTTCGCGGATGCGCTTGCGCACCTGCAGCTCAGCCAGGCGCTCGCGCTGCAGCCGCACGGCGAGCTCCAGGCGCTCGGTCACGTCGACCGTCTTGAGCAGCTCGACCTTGTCGTCGAACGAGATGTCGGGCGAGTAACCGGCCGAATCGGCCAGAGCCCCGGGTTCGACGATCGCGCGCAGGAACGCCGCCACACGGCCATCGTCGCCGCGCAGTTCGAGGATCTCTTCGACCACGGCGCGGTACTCGCGCTCCAGCCCGCGGGTGGTGCCGTCGACCGGATGGTCGTCCGGCCGCTCTTCGACTTCGACGCGCAAGTGGCCGTCGAGCCCGGTGTGGCCGGCGCCGATCAGGGCGCGGTGCACGCCGTTGACCTGCACGGCGCGGCCGCCGCCGGGAAGGCGGATGTGGTCGACGACGTCGGCGATGAGGCCCACGTCGGCGAAGTCGCTGCCATGGCGCGGCACGAGGACCACGCGTTCATCGGTGCCGACCTCGATGGTCAGCGTGAGGCCCATGTTCGGAAAGACGACAGCGTCTTCGAGCGGGATCAGCCTCAGGTTCTTGGTGGTCATGGGGGTACGAGTCCTCACGTGGTTACGAAACGTAAGTCTTAGCCTAGCGGCATCAGATCGCATGACTCAACGAATTGAGAAACCTGCGTAGCGAAGGCGAAGATTTCGGCGCCGCGCGCGGCATGCCCGAGCGCCGGGGTATCGTCCGCGCCGTGGCGTCTCTCCGCGTGGTCCTGGCAGTGCTTGCGGCAGCGTTGCTGCTGCCCGGCTCGGCAAGTGCGCTCCCCGGCGATGCGGGATTTGGACCGCTGGACCCAGCCGATGGTGCCGTCGTCCCGGTCGATGCGGCCGGGATCGCCGTCTCCTACAGCTGCCCCGTGTACCGCGTGTCGACGGCCGGCGAGTTCTTCACGGTCTTCGGCGGACCCAAGGACTACGCCGTTGGGCTGGCGACGTCGCCAGCGCTCGACGCCGACGGCCGACTTGCCGCCGCGACACGCGTGGCCTCGAACTCCGGGACCGACATCGGCTGGAGCGAGTCGGCAGGGACATGCTCGGGCCGCGTGAGTGCGGGCGGTGCGTCGCGGCCGCAGGAGACCCCTGGCACGTACTACTGGCAGGTGTGGCGGCTGTGCACGGGCTGCGACTCCAGCTACGAGACGGGACCGGTGCGGCGCCTGGAGATCCGGTCGACCGCCAAGCCCGTGATCGGCGGCGTTCGCACCGCCTACGCGGGATATCCGCTGCTGATCCCGGTGTCGGTCGCGGGGGCGCCAACCGGGGCAAGCGTCGTCGTGGAGCGGCGCAGTGGCGGGCAGTGGAAGACGGTCGGCTCCACCGCGGTGGTCGGCGGAGCCGCAACGGCGGTCGCGACGTTTGCCAAGGTCGGTCGCACCACCGTCCGCGCTCGGGTCAGCATCGGTAGCGAAGTCATCGTGAGCCCCGAACAGTCCATCACGGTGCGCAAAACCTCCTCGCCTCGGGCCACGACACGCCGCGATGACGGGACCTACGCCGACACGGGCACCGGGATCGAGTCACTCGCGCTCAAGGCGAAGGTGCGCCGCGCGGGCCAAGAACTCGCTTCGGTGAGCGCGCAGGTGCCCGCGACCTGCCCCGGCATCACGGCTGGGAGCTTCACCACGCAGATCGTCGCGGTCGCGTTCCCAAAGATCCGGGTCGCGCCCGACGGCCGCTTCGTGGCCGCCCGTTCGCCGGATGCCTCCACCTCGTTCTTCATCAGCGGGCGTCTCAAGAACCGCAAACTCACCGAAGGCAGGCTGACCGTCTCGGTGGGTGTCTGCTCGGCGAGCCGGTCCTTCACCGGGAGGCGGACGTGATCGACCCGTTCGTCTCCGTGGACTGGGTGCGCAGCCACCGTGAGCAGGTGATCATTGCCGACGTGCGCCTCTGTTTGGACGGCAGCTCGCCTCGCGCGGCCTACGACGCCGGCCACGTGCCGGGCGCGACGTTCGTTGATCTGGAGCGATGGCTCTCGGGCGCTCCCAGCCCGCAGGACGGCCGCCATCCCTTGCCGACCCCAGAACACTTTGCCGCAGGCATGGGCGCCGTCGGTATCGGCGATCACGCGACGGTCGTGGCCTACGACGACGCCGGCGGGGTGTTCGCTGCGCGGCTGGTGTGGATGCTCCGCACCCTCGGCCGAGACGCCGCGCTGATGGACGGCGGCCTGACCGCGTGGCCGGAGGACCTGGAAACCGACGACCCGGAGCTGCTGGAAGCCCAGTTCACGCCCCAGCCCTGGCCTCCCGAGGCCCTCGCCAGCATTGACGACGCGCAAGACCCGCACAACGTGGTGCTCGACGCCCGGCCGCGTGAGCGATTCGACGGCGGTGCCGACGCCCTTGATCCCAGGGCCGGCCACATCCCTGGTGCCAGAAGCCTTCCATGCCGCGATCACCTACAGGACGGCAAGCTGCTCCCGGTGGATGAGCTGCTGGCTGCCGCTCACGCTGCGGGGGTCGAGCGCGGCAGCGCGGTCGTCTCGTACTGCGGATCGGGCGTGACGGCCTGCCACAACCTGCTGGTCCTCGAACACCTGGGGCTCGGCAGCGGGCGGCTCTACCCGGGTTCGTGGTCGCAGTACAGCCACACCGACCTTCCCGCCGAGACGAGCGCGTAACCCATGGCCAAGACGTTCCAACGCCCACGCGGGGAAGACGTGGGCCTTGATGAGTCCGCCAAGCACGGGCTGATCTTCGTCGCCTTCATGGCGGTGTTCATGTGGGTCTCAGAGGTCATCGACTCTGGCCTCGGCGGCGATCTGGACGCCTACGGCATCCGCCCGCGCGAATTGGAGGGCCTTGAGGGCGTCGCGTTCTCGCCATTCCTGCACGGCGGCTTCGACCATCTGATCGGCAACACGATCCCGTTCCTCATTCTCGGTGCCACGATCGCGCTCAGTGGTTTGGCGCGGGTGGTGGCGGTGACCGCCATCGTCATGGTGCTCGGCGGCCTTGGGACCTGGCTCGTCTCGCCCGGCAACAGCGTGATCATCGGTGCCAGCGGGGTCGTCTTCGGGTACGCCGCCTACCTGATCGCCCGGTGGCTCTACACCAGACGCCTGCTGCACCTGCTCACCGGCGTCATCGTGCTCGTGGTGTGGGGCGCGACGTTGCTGTCGGGCTTCGTCCCAACCCCTGGGGTCTCGTGGCAGGCGCACCTCTTCGGCGCGCTCGCTGGCCTGGCAGCCGCGCGGCTCCTTGATGGCCGCGATCGCGCGAAGGACATCAAGGCCCGCCGCGCCGAGCCGTCGGGCTTCGTGCGCTGAGCGCCCCTGCGTGGCCGCCAGAGCAACCCAAGCCACGCGCGCCGCGCAGCAGGCGAAGGTCGCGTTCACCGTGCACGAGTA
>JAEMRF010000294.1 GCA_016463515.1 Solirubrobacteraceae bacterium
TCAACGGCTCGCTGGCGCTCGCCTGCGTTCGCCCACGGTCCGCCCGGGGGCACCCCCGACCCCGCCTTGGCTCGGTTCGCGGCTTTGCGGCGTTGGTGGGTTTTGGCCCCCGCAAGCGGGCCTTCGGCCCGGGTGGCGCTGCGGGGGTTGCGCGTTGCGCTTGCCCCGATCTGGTGCGCTGTCGGCGCGGGTTGGTTGGGGTTGGGCTCTGACGGCGTGAACGCGAGGTGGTCGACCGTCCTTCCTGTCGGCCTATGGCCCGACAGGAAGGACGGTCGACCTCCGGTTGCCCGGGTGGGCTAGATGGATTCGCAGGCCTTGGGGATCTTGGCTCGCTTGAGGCTGCTGGGGCCTGCGTAGGTCTGGCCGCCCTTGAGGGTGACCGTGACGGCGCCGCCGAACTGGATGTCCTTGCGGCCCGCCTGCACGCGGAGCTTGACCGACGTGTCCTTGCGGACGCCGGAGATCTTCCAGGCCAGGCAGGGGACGGGGGCGGTGTGGCCGATCTTGCGGCCGTCACCCAGGATCACGTAGGCGCCGTAGCGCGTGGTGCCCTTGCTTCCCTTGCCCCAGATCGCGAACACGTCCGAGCCCTTGCGCACGATGCGCACGCCGGGCACCTTGCCCGGGGTCGCCGGTCGCGGGGCACTGAACGTGGCTGCATCGATCGAGTCGATCGCCGCGCCGTTTTCGTCGGTGATGATCGCCTTGACGGTGCGCTTGCCCTGGTAGCCGAAGGTCGGCGTGAAGCTGACCGTCGCGCACTTGGACTCGCCGCTGGTGCGACCCGGCGCCGTCACCCCGCCGGAGCAGTTGCGCAGTTTGACGTTCGCAGCGATGGTCTGCTGGTAGTCCTCACCGAGCACCTCCAGCGCGATCTTCTCGCCGGGCTTCACCGAGGCGCGCACGTCGACGACGCGGCGCTCACCCTGCTTGCGGACCTTCGCGGCCACAACCGACGGCTTCTTGTCTTCGGCTTGGGTCTCAAGGCCGGTGATCGTGCTGCCAGGCAGTGCCTCGATCTTCCAGTCGCCAGGGGCGGCGTCCTTGGCGAGGAACACCGAGGTCTCGTTGTCTGGTGCGCTCTCGACGATCAGGAACGACGCCTGGTCGCTCGTAGCCGGGCCCGTGCCGGACTCAAAGACCTTGCCGGACGGGCTGGTGACCTTGACCTTCGGCGGCGCCGTGGCACCCGTGACGTGGGCGACGTACTGGTCGTTGTCCTCAGGCACCTCGAAGTCCAGGGGCGCGCCCGCCTGAGCGCGGATTGCGCGGCTCACGCGCACACGGCTCTGGAAGCCGCAGCCCCGGCCAAAGTCGAACTGCTTGCCACGGACGGGCTTCTTGTAGAAGAAGAACCCGCTGAATCGGCCGATGAATCCGAAGTCGGCGCAGCCACCCGCGCCCACGTTCGACACCGTCGCCGACCCGGTCGCGCACGGGGTACCGAAGATGCTCAGGTCGACGCAGAGCGACACGCTGCCGTCGATGTTGAACTTGAACGGCGACGGCACCATGAAGCCGCCCACCTGGCCGCGGATCTGAATGAAGCCGCCAGCCAGGAACATGCGAGCTGCGAGGTCGAAGTCGACCGCGCCGGTGCTGGAGACCTTCACGCGGCCGTTGCCGACGGGAATGTCGGCGACGCGCAGGAAACCCGCCGCCTCTACGAAGAACGAGCGGGCGCCCGTCTCGGCATAGGTCAGCGATACGTCGCCGCGGACCACACCGCGAGCGACGGAGAACCCGGCGTCGCCCTTGATCACAATGCTCGGCTGCAGACACAGCCCGAAACCAACGCGTTCCAAGGCGATGCCGGCCACGAGCGGAATGCCCGCGTTGTCGATGAAGCCACCGCCATAGGCGAAACTGCCGCCGGCGATGCCGCCGTAGGCCGCGAGATCCGGGCGGGTCGGCGTCGGAAGGCCGATCAGCAACGCACCGTCGAAGCGCTCCTGGTTCTGGCGCGGCGGGCCGCAGCTCACCGCGGGAGCGCCATTGAGCGACGGAGGTTCGCACGCAGCAAACCGAGTGCTCACATTGGCCGACAGGTACGAGAAGCACAGGTTCTTGATGGCCAGCTTGCCGATGGCAGCGTTGGCGATCTCGATCTTGCCGCCATCGAGGTTGACCTTGCCCGTCTCATCGGTCGCGATCTCGGTCGACCCAGTGATCGAACCGGTGGTCCCGGGGGAGGGCCGGAAGATCGAGGGCAGCGTGACGGCAATCGGGAACGAGGTCGAGAACCTTCCAGCACGCTTGCGGAAGATCACTTCGACCTGGCCGCCGATGGGGAGTCCACCGAGCGTGCCGGCCGGGAGCGAGAACGCCGCAAGTCGACCTTCAAGGCTTCCGCTCGGGAGCTTCCAGAGCAGCGGACCGTTGTGCACGGTGACCGGTCCGAGCTTGATGGTGACCGATCGGTCGATGCCGACCTGCCCGCCCGGGAACCCGGGGCTCGGCTCGGCGAGCACGTATTTGGTGCCGCTCGGCGGCGTGGGGAAGGGAATGCCGTTGAGGGTGAAGCGGTCGGTCGTCTCGTAGTGGATCGCGCGAGCCGCGATTGGGACGTTGCCGTCGGTGTAGGGCTGGGATCCCGCCTGCAGCTTCTGCCAACAGCCGCCGATCGCTTTGGCCTTGACCAGCGCAAAGCTCACCTCGCGCGGGCACTCGCTGAGCGCAGTGGGGCCGGTCGGTTCGGGCTCGGGCTCCGGAGCTGGCGGCGGCGGCACTGCCGGCTGCTCGAAGCTGATGAGCTGCGAGGCCTTGTTGCCCGTCGAGTCAAACACCGTGACGGTGATCTGACGGTCGGTGGCGTTGATGCCTGCTCCGACGTTGAACTCGAACTTGTGCGTGCCTTTGAGGCCCTGGGTCTCAGGCTGATTCTCATCGATGAACTTCGTCACCGGTGGGCTGATCACGCTGCAGCAGTCGAACTGCACGATGTAGGGCGCCTGGTCCACCGCGACGTCGACGGTGAGCGTGGCCGTCCCGTTGGGCGTCGCCGGATCGGGATCGACGCCGCGACTCAGGATCTCGATCGCGGCAGCTGCGGGCGTCGGCGCGACGACGGCGCCAGCGAACACGAAGATCACGGCGATGAGTCGCAACAGCCCGGCCGTTGGGCGCCGGGTCGAGGCGGTGGATGCGAAGCGCTGCGCGCGCCGAAGCGCGCGAGTGGGGGAAGACATATGCAGGCCCGGGTCTGATGGTGAGGACGCCAGGAGCAGCAACGTCTTCGCGCCAACCTAACGGCGTTATTGCGCGCGGTCAAGACGGGGCAATGCACCGTTCACCGGTCGAAAACGACTGCGGCCCGCCTCTTCCGCGATCAAGCAGAAGAGGCGGGCCGCAGTGCCGCGGGGTTGCGGGAAGGGCGCTAGGAGAGGAACTCCGGGATGTCGAAGTCGCGCTCGGTGGCCTGATCGATGCTCAGGAAGTCCGGGACGCGAAGCTCGTCGTCACGCGAAGACGAGATCGGCATCGAGCGGCTCAGGCTCGTGGGCCGCGCCGGCCGCTCGGACCGGAGGGACCGCGCGGTGATCTCGGCTCGCCCCCGGCGATCATCCTCCACGGGCAGGTCTGAGACCGCGTCGAGGCGGGCGATCAGCGCGCGGTGGGCCTGCTGCGTGTCGCGCAGGATCCGTTCGGCGTTGGAGCGCATCGAGGAGCCGAGCTGCTGGAGGTTCTGACCGATCTCGGTGCCCTCGTCGAGCACCTCACTGGCAACCGAGCGCGCATTGGAGACGATCTCGCGGGCGCGACGAACGGCTTCTTCGCGACGCTCTTTGACTTCGCGGTCGACTTCAGCCCGAAGGGCAGCAGCCTCCTCTTCGACGCCGGCCAGGATGCGCTCGCGCTCTCCGGCAGCTTCGTCGCGGATGGCCTTGATCTCCTGCTCTGCAAGCGCCTTCTCGCGCGTCGTCTCGCCGCGGACCTGGCGGCGGAGCTGGTCGGCCTCGTGCTCGGCGACGCCGATGATCTCGTCGGCCTCGCCCTGCGCAGACGACAGCAGCTCGTCGACTTCGGAGCGCGTCTCCTTGACGAGCCCTTCGGCCTCGGCGCGGGCGGCATCCAGGATCTGAGCGGCTTCGCGCTGCACGGCGTCGCGCTCAGCGATCGCGTGCTCGCGGGCACGGGCTGCGCTCTCACGAGCTTTGGCCTCGGCGCGGGCGGCGCGCGCCTTGCCGGCGGCGATGATCTCGCTCGCCTCACGCTCCGCGGCTTCGACGCGCAGTTCTGCGGCACGGTCAGCCTCTGAGATCCGCTCGC
>JAEMRF010000295.1 GCA_016463515.1 Solirubrobacteraceae bacterium
TCGAACCGAAAGAGCGTCATCGCCAGGCGCCAGTCGGCCTCGGTGAGCTGGTCGCCGGTGAGGTAGCGCCTCGATCCGAGCAGCTCCTCGAGCCAGTCAAGCGACGCAAAGAGCTCGGTGACGGCTTCCTCGTAGGCGCCCTGGGTCGACGCGAACCCTGAGCGGTACACGCCGTTGTTGATCGTGTCGTAGATCCGCTGGTTGAGCTCGTCGATCTCGCTGCGCAGCTCCTCCGGATACAGGTCCACCTCGGGGTGAGCGGCGAACGCGTTGAACTCGGAGTTCAGCATCCGGATGATCTCTGAGGACTCGTTGTTGACGGCGGTGTTCGTCTTGGTGTCCCACAGGACCGGCACCGTGACGCGGCCATCGAACGACGGGTCGGTGAGGGCGTAGCCCTCCGAGAGGAGCGACCATCCATGGAGCGGGTCGGGGTCGCCCTTCTCAGGCGAACCATCGCCGAACCGCCAACCGCGAGCATCGCGGACCGGGTCCACCACGGTCAGGCCGATCGCGTCTTCGAGCCCCTTGAGCTTGCGCACGAGAATCGTGCGCGATGCCCACGGGCACGCGAACGACACATACAGGTGGTACCGGCCGGCCTCGGGCGGGAACTCTGCCCCGGGGCGATCCTCGACCGAGCGCCGGAACGCACTCTGCTGCCGAACGAAGCGACCATCGTCGGACGTCTCTGCCGAGAACTGCGCCAGGGAACGCGGGTCAGACATGCGTTGCTCCATCAAAGTCGTTGACCATGCAACTACCTTAGCCCAGCGACCGGGCCCCATGGGAAGTGCAGCCACATCCCGTCGGGATCCAAGATCGGCGCAGCCCGCTTGGAGCGAGCCAGCCCCAGGCGTACGCTGCGGCCATGGCCTTGTTCGGACGACAACAACGCGGCCCGACGGTCCGCGGGAGAGCGGTCGTGGTGCCTGCGTCGACCGGCAACGTCGGCGGCGAGTTGGACGACGGCAATTTCAACAACTTCACCGCCGGGTCGAGGGCCCGCTCGGCAACTCGACTGATCGCGCAGTCCGCAGAAGATGGTCGTCCCGTCGCCAGTGACCCCCAGCGGGTCACCTGTTCTCTGCCGAACTGGATGCGGCTGGTGCTGCATGACGCCGGGTCCGGCTACGGCCAAGCCGCCCATCTGCCGCCCGAGCTCTCCGTGCCGGTGCACATCGACCAGGCCACCAGACGGATCGTGAGCCTCGACGTTGACGCAGCCGAAGCAGAACTGCAGCCCTACCGCGCTCTCGGACGCCGCGAATGGAAGGAGACGGAGGCCGTCCTCGCACCCGTCCGCCAAGCGGTCAAGCTCCCCGGCACGGTGGCGCGCGAACTGCCGGGGGTCGTGCGGGACTGGCGCACGTCCCTGAGCGAGCTCAAATCCGACCTGCGCGGCACGCCCGCGCGCAACGAGCCGCTCACCCCGCAGGAGCTCGAGCAACGGCGGCAAATGGCGCTCAGCGCCCGGCAGCAGCTGCAGAGCAATCCGAAACAGCGCGACAAGCTCCGCAGGCAGGTGCTGCAGCACGGCCCGGGCATCGCGGCGACGGTCGTCGCCGGGACGTATCCGGCACATGAGTTCTCGGCCTGGCTGATGACGCAGGAGGTGTCGGGCCTGATCACGGAGCAGGAGGCCGCCTCGCTGCGCGACGCGGCGGGCCTGAGCTGAATCTCGCCCACGGCTTCGAACGCAGCCTCAACGCCCCGGCGCGGTATGTTCGCGGCCATGCGCGCTGCGGTCCTCCACACGATCGGGCTCCAGGGTCCCTACGCGGACTCCCGCCCCCTGGAGATCGAGGAGCTCGTGCTCAGCGAGCCGGGCGCCGGCGAGGTCCTCATTCGGATCCAGGCGGCAGGTCTCTGCCACTCCGATCTGTCGGTCGTCAATGGCACGCGGCCCCGCCCTGTTCCGATGGCCCTGGGCCACGAGGGCGCGGGGGTCGTCGAGGCAGTGGGACCCGGCGTCGACGACCTCGTGGTGGGCGACCACGTGGTCACGGTGTTCGTGCCGAGCTGCGGCACGTGCCCGCCCTGCGCAGAAGGCCGTCCAGCGCTCTGTGAGCCAGGCGCCATTGCCAACGGTGCGGGCACGCTGACTGGCGGCCACATCCGACTGCACCGCAAGGACGGCACGCCGGTCAACCATCACCTGGGCGTGTCGTGCTTTGCCGAGCGCGCGGTCATGCACCGCCGCTCCGTCGTGAAGGTCGACCCGAACCTGCCGCCCGAGCAGGCAGCGCTCTTCGGCTGCGCCGTGCTCACCGGCGTTGGCGCCGTCGTGAACACCGCGAGCGTGACGGCCGGCGAGTCCGTCGCCGTGGTCGGCCTCGGGGGCGTCGGCCTGGCTTCGGTCCTCGGCGCCGTCGCGGCCGGAGCACGCCGGATCGTCGCGCTGGACCTCGACCCAGCCAAGCGCGCGCTCGCGATGGAACTCGGCGCCACCGATGAGTTCGACGCCGCCGACCCGGACTGTGCTGCGCTCGTGAAGGAGGCGACCGGCGGCGGCCTGGACCAGACGTTCGAGATGGCTGGTGCCGTGCCCGCGCTCGAACTGGCCTACGCCGTCACGCGCCGCGGCGGCGCAACCACCACCGCCGGGCTCTCCCACCCTGACCGCACGATGGCGCTGCAGCACCTCTCGCTCGTCGCCGAGGAGCGCACCCTGCGCGGCAGCTACATCGGTGGTGCGGTGCCCGTGCGCGACGTCCCGAGGTACATCGAACTGTTCCAACGAGGCCGACTTCCGGTCGACCGCTTGCTCTCCTCGGTGCGGCCGCTGGACGAGATCAACGCGTGTATGGACGATCTCCACCACGGGCGCGTCGTGCGCCAGGTGCTGGTGCCATGAGCGAGCGGCCTTCACCGCCATCGCGTGAGCGCAGCGCCTACGCCCGCTACCTGTCGTTTCGCACGCGCTGGATGGACAACGACCAGTTCGGGCACCTCAACAACGCGCTGTACTACTCGTTCTTCGACAGCGCCGTCAACACCACACTGATCGACGAGTTCGGGTTCGACCCGAACTCGGATGCATCGGTGTACTACGTGGTCGAGACCGGCTGCAGCTTCCACGCAGGCGTCGCGTTCCCCGGGATCGTCGAGGTTGGCGTTCGTGTGGCGCGGCTGGGGAGCAGCAGCGCGAGCTACGAGATTGGCGTCTTCTCGCAGGGCGCCGAACTCGCCGCTGCGACCGGCCGGTTCGTGCACGTGATGGTTGACCGCGAGACTGAGCGGCCGGTACCGATCCCGGGCGAGCATCGCGCGCACTTCGAGCGCGTCTACGGCGTGAGCTGACCCGGGCTCCGCGCCCGAGGTGGCCTTCAGCGGGTGACGAGCGGACCCGGCGCCTCGGGTTCGCACTGCAGCGAGACCGAGAATGCGCCCTCGGTGCCGCTGCCATCTCGGCTCAGCAGCCGCACGTAGAGCTGGGTCGGGAGCTCACCGAAGTAGGTGTAGGCGGTGCCGCCGAGATCTTCGTCGACCGCCGTGATGGGGGTCGCCGCTTCGGGGTCGTCGACCATCTGCGATTGGCGGGTCACGCTGATCGCACAGCCCCGGATCGACCGGTCAAAAGCAAGCCGATAGAGGCGGTTCGTTCCTGCGCCGAAGGTGACGACTGCGGGCCCGGGAATCGACGCTGCGACCACGTCGCCGCTGCTCTTGACCGCCGCCCACAGGTCGGCGGCCGGCGTTCCCGGTTCGCCCTGTGGCCCAGCAGGCCCCTGGGCGCCCCTGGCACCAGGCTCGCCCTTGGCACCGGCGTCTCCCTTGGGCCCGGCCGCGCCAGCGATCCCTTGCGGTCCGGACTGACCTTGTGGACCCGTCTGCCCCGCGGGCCCTGACGGACCGGTTTCGCCGGTGGGCCCAGGCGGGCCCGTCTCACCGCGCGGCCCCGTGGCGCCGGCTGGCCCCGCCGGGCCGGTCTCCCCACGGGGACCCTGAGGACCGACCTGCCCCGACAGCGCAGTCCGCGCGGCTCGCGAGAGGTCGGACGGCCCGAGCGACCCGTCCTTGACGTCCTTGCCTGTGAGTGAGCTGTCGCGAACGTCTGCGCCCGTGATCAGGCTGACGGCCCACGACGACTGCGTGAGACCACCAGCAAAGAGGGCCGCAGAGGCCAAGAGAAGCGCCGGACCAGGGCGCCCGATTCGAGGCGCACGCGCGGACGAGGGGAACCGCATGGGCGCGAACCTACTCGCCCGCGGCCTCCGGCGCTAGGGGCGAA
>JAEMRF010000296.1 GCA_016463515.1 Solirubrobacteraceae bacterium
TTCCTCCAGATGTTGGTGACACACACTGGGAAAGGCCCGCTTCGGCGGGCCTTTCACGTTTCTGGGTCCGTTGTCGCCTGAGCCCTGCGCGCCGCGGCCGCGAGGACTGGCCGACCTCGCCGCGCCGCCGTGGCCTAGCCTGCCTTCCCGTGCGCATCGTGAGCCTCGTCCCCCACGCCACCGAGCTGCTGTTTGCGCTCGACCTCGAAGATGCCGTGGTTGGCGTCACCCACGAGTGCGACCACCCGTGGCAAGCGACCGAACTGCCGAAGGTCACGCGCGACCGGCTTCCCGCGGGGCTGGACGCCCACGAGATCGACGAGGCCGTGCGTGAGCAAGTCGGCGGGGGCGAGTCGATCTACGAGCTCGACGTCGAGATGCTGCGCGAGCTCGCCCCCGACCTCATCGTGACGCAGTCGCTGTGCACCGTCTGCGCCGTTGCGGTCGAAGACGTCGAAGCCATCGCCCAGACCTTCGACCACCCGCCGGAGGTCGTCGCGCTTGATCCCAAGACGCTCGGCGAGGCTTTGGGCGATATCCGCACGATCGCCGGCCAGACCGACCGCAAGGATGAGGGTGTCGACCTGGTCGACGAGCTCGCCGCGCGGATCGACCGGGTCCGCCTGGCCTCCCGCGGTATCGACCGCCCCAAGGTGCTGGCCGTCGAGTGGCTGGATCCCCTCTTCATCGGCGGCCACTGGGTGCCGCAGATGATCGACTACGCCGGCGGAGAAGACGTCCTCGGGCTTCCCGGCGAGCACTCCGAGACCATGCCGTGGGAGGTCGCCGCCGCAGCTTCCCCGGACGTCGTGCTCGTGATGCCGTGCGGTCGCAGCGTCGAAGAGGCACGCGACGAGGCCCTGGAGCACTTCGACAAGCTCGCCTCGCTGGGCGCAGAGCGGATCTACGCCGTCGATGCCAGCTCCTACTTCTCTCGCCCCGGTCCGCGGCTGGTGGACGGCCTGGAGCTCCTGAGCGCCCTGCTGCACCCCACCAGCGGCATCGAGGCCCCAGAGGGCTCGTTCCTCGAAGTGCGCTGAGGCTGTCGAAGGCGGTCCGAGCAGCCCGGGAGTCACTCGAACGGCTCGGCGCCGAGCCTCGCCTGCCGCGGGGCCGCGCTAGACGACGGCGCGCATCTCGGCGACCGCGATCCCGCCAATGAACAGGGCGACGGCGGCAACGCAGAGGATGCCGGTCACCAGTCCCCGCTGACGCGCCAGCGGACCGAATGCGATGTAGCCGGCGAGCGCGCCGACGACGAAGCCACCCAAGTGGCCGCCGATCGAGATGTTCAGGCCCGGGATGAACCCGATCGCGAAGTTCAGGCCCGCGATCATCAGCAGGTCGCTGGTGAGCCCGTCGATCCGACGGAGCTTCGAGACGACCAGGGCGGCGCCGAGCAGACCAAAGGCCGCGCCGGAGGCGCCGACCGTCTGCGCGTTGGGTGCCGAGTACAGCAGCGCACCGATCGCGCCGCCGAGCAGGCTGACGAAGTACACGAGGCTGAACCGCATGCGGCCGAGGCTCGGCTCCAGCAGCTGGCCGAACATCCAGATGAAGTACATGTTGAAGCCGATGTGCAGCAGTCCGCTGTGCAAGAAGCCCGAGGTGATGAGCCGGTACCACTCGCCGTTGGCCACCCCCACGGGGTCGATGCAGACGCCTCCCCCGGCCGACGGGACGAAGCTCTGACACGCCGACGCGATCAGCGAGCCTTCGGTGGTGAGCGACGAGGTGCTCGACATCACGAAGTTGCCGCTGAAGCCATCCACGGCCTGCAGCACGATGCCGAGCACGAAGACGAAGACGTTGATTCCGATGATCGTCTTGGTGACCATCAGATCGTCGGCGAGCGCGGGCTTGCTCTTGGGCGCGCAGTCCGGGCAGCGGTAGCCGACGGGCGACTCGCGCATGCAGTCCGAGCAAATCGGCTTGCCGCAGTTCTGGCACGACACATTCGTCGGGCGGTTCGTGTGGCGGAAGCAGACGGCCTCTGCAGTCGCCTTGTCGCCGATGGGCTGCGTCATTCCTTCAATTTATCCGGAAGGGGTACCTTGAACGTCCGGTGCCGGGATAGCTCAGTTGGTAGAGCAACCGCCTTGTAAGCGGTAGGTCGAGGGTTCGAGTCCCTTTCCCGGCTTCTGAAGAGCGCCCGAGAGCAGCGTTTGTGAGGACCAGCACGGAGGGGTGCGCCCTCGACGGCGCCCGCCGGGTACGGTTCGCGGACCATGACTCTCCGCACCACGACCCGGCGCGTCGCCGCGACTCTCCTGTTCGCCGCCGCCGGGACCACCCTCGCCGCCTGCGGCGACGACGAGAAAACGGCCTCGTCGACGACGCCTGCGATCACGTACCAGCAGGTCGCCGTCGGCAACTCCAAAGATCTCAAGAAGAAGCCTGCGATCGATATCCCAGACATCTTGCCGCCCTCCGGCGACAAGATCATCAAGCAGGACATCGTCGTCGGTACCGGCCCGACCGTTCGCACCGGCGACGAGCTGACCGCCAGCTACGTCGGCGTCGCGTGGTCCAGCAACAAGCAGTTCGACGCGAGCTGGGACCGCCCCGAGAAGGCGATTCCGTTCACGCTCGCGCAGGGCTCCGTCATCGACGGCTGGACGCAGGGCCTCCCGGGCATGAAGGTCGGCGGCCGCCGACTGCTGATCGTGCCGCCCTCCAAGGGTTACGGCGATCAGGGCCAGGGCGAGGACATCCCCGGCGGCGAGACGCTGGTGTTCATCGTCGACGCCAAGTCCACCAAGAAGGGCGCTCCGGTTGCCGACGCTGGCGCTGGCGCAGCCGGCGGTGCCGATGCGGCCACGCAGGCACAGATTCAGCAGGCGATCCAGCAGGCGCAAGCGCAGGCTGCCGGCGGCGGCCAGTAGCCCCCGCCCCGTCTCAGGCGCGCGTCGGCCTTCCGTCGGCGCGCGCCTTCCTGGCACGAAGAAGGGGCCGCCCCGGGGACTGACTCCCGGGGCGGCCCCTTTGCCGTTGGTTGGGGGGTCGGGCGGCCCTCCCAGAGCCGCCCGCCCGAGTGGCGCGGAGTTAGGACCCGAAGGCCATGGTCTCCTCACGCTCGCGCAGATGCGTCTGCACCTTGCGCTTGACGCGCTGCAGGGCGTTGTCGATGGCCTTCGGCGGGCAGCCGACGAGGTCGCCGATCTCCTCGTAGGAGCGGCCGTCGAGGTAGAGCGCCAGCGCCCGCGACTCGAGCTCGCTGAGCTTGCTGGAGAGGCACCCGACGAGGGCGCCGAGCTCTTCAGCCGAGACAGCCTTGGAAGCGGGGTCGAGCGTCGCCGGACCGGGAAGCATCTCCTCGAGGGTCGGCTCGTTGTCCATCGCGCTGGCGGCCGTCCGTGAGAACGAGACGTAGCCGTTGAGCGGCTTGTGCTTGTTGCGGGTCGAGGTCTTCACGGCGGTGATGATCTGGCGCGTGATGCAGAGCTCGGCGAAGTTGCGGAACGAGCTCTCGCGGTCCGGGCGGAAGTCGCGCACGGCCTTGTAGAGGCCCACGAGGCCTTCCTGGATGAGGTCGTCGTGGTCGCCGCCGACGAGGAAGTACGACGACGCCTTCATGCGGACGAAGCCGTAGTAGCGGCGCACGATGCGGTCATGCGCGCCCTTGTCGCCGTTCTTGGCGAGCGTGATGAGGAAGAGATCGTCGACGCGGACGTCGCTAGATGCACGGCGGGAGATGTGAGCCACGGGTCAGTCTTTCGGTCGGCGCGAGATGCGCAGACGTCTGGGATCTGATCCGGATGACAGTCCCCTCCCAGGGTGCCAACCAAATCGAGTTCGGTAATTCAGTTGTGGGCTCGACTCAAGGTCGACCCCTGAGCCTCAAGATCGACCTGAGGCTCGCTGGGGCTCAACCTAGTCGCAAGAAAGCCTGCATGTCAAGCAATTCGCGCAAGACCGATTTCAGGGGTTGCACGAACCCTCATGCAGCCTCACCGCGAGTCAGCGGTTCAGCCTCATGGACACCCCTTGCCAATCATGCGAAATGGCCAGTGTTCACGGGAGTTCGCGTTGCCGCGCTCCGCCGCTGACTGGTCGCCCACGTATGTGCGCCGCTGCCGTCGAACCACCTGCCGAACTCAGATGGCCGCAACGAACCTTGCGGCTGGCCGCCGGCGAGAGCTCCCCCGCGGCCTGATCTGAAATTCGCGACCGAGCAGGAAACTCCTTCCCCCGATACGAACAGGCGTTCGCACACGCTGGTGGCAACAGTTGG
>JAEMRF010000297.1:0-2400 GCA_016463515.1 Solirubrobacteraceae bacterium
CGCGCCAGGCCACGCCCGGTCTTGATCGTGAGGAGCGTGCGATACCCG
Organism: Solirubrobacteraceae bacterium; assembly: GCA_016463515.1. Lineage (GTDB taxonomy): Bacteria > Actinomycetota > Thermoleophilia > Solirubrobacterales > Solirubrobacteraceae > JAGIBJ01. The sequence goes on from JAEMRF010000297.1 coordinate 49, forward strand.
CGGCGGCGCAGGCGCACCTGGGAGCCCGCCGGATCGACGGCCAGATACCCCTGCTGAATGGTCTCCGACGGGTAGGTCGCGAGGTCCTCGGGAACGCGCTCCACGAGGAAACGGCGCTCAACCTCCGTGCCGCTCTGTGCAGAGCGATCCAGAGGGGAATCGGGCGGAGCAGGAGCCATACACCCAAGAGTAGGCGCGCCTGCCGCGCGTAGGGTGAGATCCATGCCGACGAACGCCGTGTCGCCCACTCCGCTCACGCCCCTGCGCTTCCTTGAGCGGTCGGCCACCGTCCACCCGCAGCGCACGGCGATCGTGCACGGGCAGCGGCGGATCACCTATTCCGACATGGCCGCCGAGAGCACGCGCCTGGCCCACGCGCTGCGGGCCTCCGGCATCGAGCCGGGCGACCGCGTGGCCTACCTGTGCCCCAACATCCCCGAGGAGCTCATCGCGCACTTCGCGGTGCCGCTGGCCGGCGCAGTGCTCGTGGCGCTCAACACGCGCCTGGCGCCCGACGAGATCCGTCACATCCTGGATCACTGCGGCGCCAAGCTGCTGGTCGTCGACCGCGAGCTGGCGACGGCCGTGGCGCCCATTGCCAGCTCCCTGGCCACGGTCACCGACATCGTGATCGTCGACGACGATCAGGCGCCAGCGCAGCCCGACGCCGCCGGCGATACGACGCTCGAGGGCCTGAGCTACGCCGATCTGCTCGCGCGCGGCTCAGACGAGCCCCTGCCATGGGAAGCCCAAGACGAACTCGACACGATCTCGATCAACTACACCTCGGGCACGACCGGCCAGCCCAAGGGCGTGATGTACACCCACCGCGGCGCCTACCTGAACGCCCTCGGCGAGGTGCTGCACTCCGAGCACACCGCGGCGTCGGTCTACCTGTGGACCCTGCCGATGTTCCACTGCAACGGCTGGTGCACCACCTGGGGCGTCACCGCCGTCGCCGGGCGGCACGTGTGCTTGCGGGCCGTGCGCGGCGATGCGATGTGGGCGCTGATCCGGCAGGAGGGCGTCACGCACCTCAACGGCGCGCCCGTGGTGCTCTCCACGCTCGCCGCGGCCGACGAGGCTGCGCCGCTGGAGCAGCCGCTCACGATCACCACCGCCGGCGCTGCCCCGAGCCCGACGACCATCGGTCAGCTCGAGGCGATCGGCGCGCGCATCATCCACATGTATGGCCTCACCGAGACCTACGGGCCCTACTCGGTGTGCGACTGGCAGGACGGATGGCCGCAGCTGGCGGCCGAAGAGCGCGCCACGCTGTTGGCCCGCCAAGGCGTGGGCATGGTGATCGGCGACCGGATGCGCGTGGTCGACGCCGACATGAACGACGTCCCCGCGGACGGCGTGACGGTCGGCGAGCTCGTGATGCGCGGCAACGTCGTGATGAAGGGCTACTACAACGACGAAGCGGCCACCGAAAAGGCCTTCGCTGGCGGCTGGTTTCACTCCGGCGACCTCGGCGTGCTGCAGCCCGACGGCTACGCCAAGCTCGTCGACCGCGCCAAGGACATCGTGATCTCTGGTGGGGAGAACATCTCGACCGTCGAGGTCGAGAGCGCGCTGATGGCCCACCCCGCGATCGTCGACGTCGCGGTGATCGGCATCCCGCACGACAAGTGGGGCGAGACGCCGAAGGCCTTCGTGGTGCTCGCGCCAGACCAGACCGCCGACGAAGCAGAGGTCATCGCGTTCGTGCGCGAGCGCATCGCCCACTACAAAGCGCCGCGAGCGGTGGAGTTCATGGAGGCGCTGCCGCGCACGTCGACCGGCAAGGTGCAGAAGTTCGAGCTGCGCGAGCGCGAGTGGGCGGGCCAGGAGCACCGCATCAAGGGCTAGCCCGGGCGCCGGAACGCGCCAGCGCTCCGCATTCTGGAACGGCGTTCGAAAACGGTCGGTACCGACCGATACGGTCTGCATCTCTCAGGTCTCCCCCGGGCCGTCACCCCCGAACTGAATCCGAGACATGTCCCAGTCTTCTTGGCGGCGCCGCGGTCTGGCCGCCGCGCTCACTGCCGCAGCTTCCGTGCTCGTCGCCACCCCCGCGTCCGCGGCTGGCCCGCTCGCGGTCACCAGCACCGTGACGAGCGACGGCGTCGGCTTCTCCACCGAACCGACGGGGCGCATCGCGATTGCCGACGTCAACGGCGACGGCATCGACGACCACGCGATCTCCTCGCCGAACCTCGTGACGGTCTGGTTCGGCGCCCGCGGATCGGTTGACGGTGGCGGCTCGATGCGACTCACCGCCGCCGGCTCTGCGTTCGCCGTCTCCAGCGGTGGGATCGCCGTCTCGGCCGCCGGCGACGTGGACGGTGACGGCTTCGAGGACCTCGT
>JAEMRF010000297.1:2500-4221 GCA_016463515.1 Solirubrobacteraceae bacterium
TCGAGCGCCGCGATCATCGCTGGAGGTCCGCGCGTGACGACCCTCAGTTCGGTGACGGCCGGCGGCCGCGTCTCGCTCGTCGTCGGCCTGCGTTCGTGCAGCCAGCGCTACTCCCTGGCGTGGCCCTACGTCACGACGGTCTGCCGGACCCGCGACCCCGACCTCGTGCCGATCGGCGACTTCAACGGGGACGGCAAGGACGACCTCTACCTGAACGCCAAGGAAGGCAACTCGCAGGCGATCCTGCTCGGGCGCAGCGGCAGCGGATTCTCGATCTCGGCGGTGAGCCCCGGTGCTGGCAGCGTGAGCCTGACGGCCATCGCCGCAAACGCCGGCGTCGCCGGCTTCTGGGGCAGCGTGCGCGCCGTGGGCGACGTGGACGGCGACCGGTTCGACGACTTCATGCTGCCGACCCTTCCGGCACTCGGCGACGACGGCGCCATCGTTCGCGGTCGGGCCAACCCGCCGGCGAGCCTGCCTGCCGCCGGGAGCCTGTACCTGATCGACGGCGCCGCGCTCGGCACCGCCGGCGACCAGACCGGCGACGGAAGAACCGACCTGCTCGTCGCGCGTGACGCGCAGATCAAGGTCGCGAGCCTGCCGGCCGGTGCGACGTCGTTCGCTGCCGGCACGCAGACGACGATCGCCGACCTCCCCGACCCGAACCGGTCGCTGCGTGCCGGCGCGAGCACCGGCGACCTCGATGGCGACGGGCAAGCCGACGCACTGATGGCCGCCGGGGCGAGCGTCTTTCGCCTGACCCACACCGGCCAGGCGCCTGCGACGCGCCTTGAGGCGCGGACCGTGGTGCTCGGCCCGACGGGCTTCGCGTTCGGCGGCCAGGACGTGACGATCACTGCGGCCTGCGCGGGCGGCGCCGCCGTCACCAAGACCGTCCCCAACAGCGTCGGCGTTGCCGTCTTCGACGGCGGCGGCACGCTGACCGCGGGCGATCGCTGCACGGTCTCGTCGACGACCGAGCTGCCGACGCAGCTCCCGTTCGACACCTGCCGCTGGGTCACGAGCGTGACCTACCGCGGCGCGACGGTCCCGGACGGTGCAGTCGTGACCCTCGGCACCAATCCGAACGAGTGGGTCAAGACGATCACCTGCCTCCCGGCGCAGAGCACGGCCTACCCGACGAGCTTCGAGAACTGGCGGACGACCGGCAGCGCATCGATCACGTTCGACGCGAACCGCGCCATGGCGCTGACGAGCGGCCTCGGGCAGACGGGCAGCGCGGTCTGGGCGAATCCGCTGAACTGGAACAACAAAGCGATCGAGTTCACCCTCTCGATGAACAGCGGCAACGGCGCTGCCGAGGGCGTGACGATGGCGTTCCTCAATGATGCAGGTGGGCAACCGGCCGGCGGCTGGATGGGCACCGGCGGTGGCCAGCTCGGCTTCGGCGGCCTCGGCGGGATCGCCCTCGCGTTCGACGCGTTCAAGCAGCCCGAGGATGCACAGCCCAACACCGTCAACTGGGTCGACGGACCGCAGGGCGCCAGCCTCCGCAAGCTGTACTCCAAAGATGCAGGCCTGCGGTTGCGAGGGACGCCCGTCAAGGTGCGGGTCGTCGTGAAGGACGGCAGGCTCACCGCGACGCTCAACGGCAAGTTCGTGCATTCGGTCGCCGCGACGATCCCTTCGCCCGCGTACCTCGCGTTCACCGGCAGCACGTCGCTGCAGCTCTGGCAGACGCAGTCGATCAGCGGACTGAC
>JAEMRF010000298.1 GCA_016463515.1 Solirubrobacteraceae bacterium
GCATTTCGACGCGATCACGCCTTGATCACGCCTATGGCTCAACTCGACCCCTGAACCTTCCCTCAGAGGTAAGTTTCAGGGGTCGAGTTGGAGATTCGGCGCCGCCAGGCGAGCCGACCCGCCCCGCGCCCATGACCGCGAAGCGCGCGCCGGTCCACCGCCGCCAACCACCTCAGGCGCCGCCGCTCCGCCGCGGCCTCGCCGCGGACCGCCCGTGAACCGCGAGGCGCCCGATTTTCCACTGCCGCCCACCAGCCCAGTCGCCGCGATACACCTCCAGCTCATGCAGTTGTTCAGGAGGGGTCTGAAGAACTGCAGTGGCTCGTTGGCTCGCGAGTCCGCGGCGCCCGCCGCGGCCCTTCAGGCCAGCTCGTCGGCGTGCTGCTCGGCGCGGGCGGCGATCTCGACGCCCTGCGCCCAGATGAGGACCTCGGCGACCGCCCGGTAGAGCTCCGACGGGATCTCGCCCTCGACAGGGAGCCGCGAGAGAGCTTCGGCGAGCGGGCCGTCGGTGGTGATCGGTACGCCCGCCTCGCGAGCGCGGTCAGCGATGCGGTCCGCGGTCGCGCCGGCGCCGGCGGCCACCACCGTCGGCGCGAGGCCGCCGTCGTACTTGAGCGCCGCCGCGCGACGAATCTTCTTCTTGGGCGCTCCCGGCTGGTCAGACACGCACGTTCACCGCGTCCTCCGTCCGGCCGGCGGTCTGCAGCGCGACCGGCACTTGGGCAGCAACGAGGAGCGCCTCGCGCAACCGGGAAGACGACTCGCGAACCCGCGAAAGTGGCTCCCCAGCCGGAGCAAGCACCGTCGCTTCCAGACGGTCGGCGTCCAACCGCAACACGACATCCACGCGGCCCAGCACCGGTGAGTCGTAGCGCACCACCATCGAGCCGGTCCGTGCCTTCTCAGCACGGGCGGCATCGTGACCGTCACCGCCAGAGCTGCCGTCTGGGTCGGCCCACACGCGAGCGCTGGCGCCGGTAGGCATCGGCACGGTCACCACGGGACTTTGCACGCCGCTGGTCGCCTGGGGCTGTTGCAGCTCGCGCGGACCCGCCACGGGGAGTTCAGGCGCTGCGGCCGCGTCGCGCACGATCTGGAGCACGAGCCGATCGACCGTGACCTCCGTGACCTGGAGGCGCAACCCCTGCCCGGGCACCACGTCGGCCGGGAGCTGGGCAGGAATGCGAACGCCAGCGATCATCAGCATCTTCTCGCCCGTCGCCGACAAGGCGATCCGGCCGCCAAGCGTCTCGCCCACGCGGAACTGCTGGGGCAGCTGGTCAGGGGTATCGACGCTGACCTGCTGCATCAGATTGCGCAGGAGCGCCGCCTGGATCGCAGGAAGACTCATGCCCCCGTTATCGGCAGCACGACCCTTGGACTGGATATGAGGCCAACTGGCTGGTCCAGCACTCAAGTGCAGGGCCCGAGCCGCCGACCTACCGCAGTGATGGAACGCGGACTTTCGATTGCAGCCTCGGGCATGATCGCCGAGATGGCCCGACAGGACCAGATCGCCAACGATCTGGCCAATGCGGTGACCCCCGGCTACAAATCCGACCGCATCTCGGTGCAGTCCTTCGGCGATCTCCTCGTCACCGACCTTGCCACGGGCCAGGTCGCCGGGTCGGTCGTGGCCGGCGCGCGCGCCGCCGAGCAGGTCACCGATCTGCGCCCCAACATCTTGAAGCCATCCGACGAGCCGCTCGACATGGCGATCTCGGGCGAGGGCTACTTTGCCATCCAGACCGACCAGGGCGTGCGCTACACCCGCAACGGCCAGTTCCAAGCCAGCGCGCAGGGCGAACTCGTCGACGCCATGGGCAACCAAGTCCTGAACCAGGCAGGGCGACCGATTCGCGTTGCTGGCGACGGCACGGTCCCCGCGGCTGATGTCGGCATCTTCACCGTGCCCAACGCACGCAAGGCTGGCGACTCGATGTTCAACGGCGCCGCAACCGGCCGAGGCGAGGGTGAGGTCCGCACGGGCCAGCTCGAGATGTCTCGCACGGATGCGGCTCGCACCGTGGTGCAAATGATGGCGTCGCTGCGCGCGATCGAGGCAGGCCAGAAGGCCCTGACCACGATCGACGAGAGCCTCGGCAAATCCAACCAGGTCGGCAATCTGCGCTGACCACCGCCCCTGAGGGGCGTCATTCGGTGGACGTTCGGTCGATGCGGCCGTCCACACCTCAAGGAACTGGTCTGCGGAGCCGACCTATTCACTGAACTCGAAGACCAAGCCGGACCGCCATGCGGAGGCTGGACTTCTCCACAGGAGAACCATGCTCGAAGGAATGTATTCAGCTGCGGCTGGGATGTACGCGCAGCAAGCGCGCCTCGACTCGTTGTCGAACGACATCGCCAACGTGAATACGGCCGGCTACAAGCCGGTCCGCCAGGGCTTTCGCGACCTCCTGTACGACACGGGTGCCGCCCATGCCGTCGACGCCGACGTGCAGCTCGGTACCGGCTCTGAGATCACCGACCTGGGCCGCGTCACACGCCAAGGTGCCTTCCAGAGCACCGGCAACCCCTTGGACGTCGCCGTCAGCGGCCCAGGCTTCTTCCAAGTCCGTCAGGCCGACGGCACCCGCGTGCTCACCCGCGCCGGCAGCCTGCAGGTCGACAACCAGGGCCGCATGTCGACGATCACCGGGGAGCTCCTGGAGCCCGCGATCACACTGCCCGCCAACGCGGATCCGAGCAAGGTGTCGATCAACCCGCAGGGCCTCGTCGCGTACGAGGGCCGCGAGCTCGGTCAGATTCGCCTGGTGAACGTGACCGCGCCGAGCGAGCTGCGCCCCGCTGGCGAAAACACCTTTGAGGTCACTCCCGAGTCCGGGGCCCCCCGCGCCGCTGGCAACGAGACCACGTTGCAGCAGGGCGTGCTCGAAGGCTCCGCCGTGGAACTCGGCGAGGTCATGACGACGATGATCGAAAGCCAGCGCGCCTATGAGCTCGCCAGCAAGGCGATCAGCACGCAAGACAAGATCGCTGAGATCGCCCTCGGAGTGAAGCGGTGACCACCGTCGGCAACAGCACCGCGGCGCCCGTCGACCAGGCGCTCCTGCCGGCATCGGTCCGCAATGGGTCGCCCGAGCGCAAGGAGCAGTACCAGGCGGCGCTCGCGTTCGAGCGCGTGCTCGTGGGCCAGCTCACCGAGCAGCTGTCGAAGGGCTCTTCGATGGGTGCAGACGACGATGCGCCTGCCGCGGTGAAGTTGATGAAGGAGAGCCTGCCCACCACGCTGGCCGACTCCCTCATGGCCGCCGGCGGCCTCGGGCTCGCCCAACAGCTCGACCTGATGTGGAACCCAGACGCGCAGAAGAAGACCTCGCTCTCTGACCTGCCCGTCGAGGCTGACGCCCCGAACGCAGCCAACGCACCGACCGGCCCCGGAGGCGGGACACGGGCATGACCCTTCCGGCCCTCAGCCAGCATCAGACCGGCCCCCTCGGGCTGGCGCTGCTGTCGCACCTGGACGACCAGCTGCGCTCTGCTGACCGCATGCTCGAGCTCGTCCTGCGCCAGGCGCGGGCCGTGCGCCTGCGTGAGGTCGACACGGTGCTGGCCATCGTGGGCCAGGTTCAGGCTGAGGCCGACGCCCGCGGGCGCCTGGAAGCCGACCGCACCGCGCTCCTCACCAAAGCCGGTCAGTCGCTCGGCGTGCACGGCAGCGCGATCACCATCGACGCCTTCTGCTCCTTGCTTGATCCCGCGACGGCCGCCGAGGCCCGCGAGCGCAGCGACCGTTTGCGCGGCGTGCTGCGCGAGGTCCGCGACGAGCACCTCGTCGTGCGGGCTCTGATGCGGCAAGAACTTGCGTTCGTCGATCACCTCGTGCGACTGATGGGCGCCGGCGATGACTCGCGCAACGGCACCTACGCTCCGCCGCAGGGCCGCAACTCCGCCCCGGGCCCCGCGCCCACCCACCGACTCCTGGATCTGCAGGCCTAAGCCATGGCTCAGATCTCAAGCTTCGGCGGTCTCCAGACCTCACTGCGCGGCCTGCTGGCCCACCAGCGCATGCTGGACGTGGCGTCGCACAACATCGGCAACGCCGACACCGTCGGCTACACCCGCCAGTCGACGGTCGTCTCCGCCGCTCCCGGCATCGCCGTCAACGGCGCCACCAACGGCGGCACGAACTGGCTCGGCCAGGGCGTCGACGTCACGTCGTTCAACCGCATGCGCGACGAGTACCTCGACATCTC
>JAEMRF010000299.1 GCA_016463515.1 Solirubrobacteraceae bacterium
CCCACCACCTCCGGAGTTCACGCGTGAACGAGCGCCCCGACCTCAGCCGTTGGCTCCCCGTGCCTGAGGGCGTCACGCTCTCCGACGCCGCCCAGCTCCCGGCGGGCTTTCGCGCTGGCGCCGCAGCCACCGGCAGCAAACCGTCTGGGGCGCTGGATCTCGGCGTGATCATGTGCGACGAGGCCTCGATGACGAGCGCCGCGCACTTCACGCCCTCGGCGGCGCCGGCCGCGCCCGTGGTCATCACGCGCGACCGCTGCACCACCGACAAACTCCGCGCCGTTTTCGTCAACAGCGGCAACGCCAACGCCGCCACCGGCCGCACCGGCTTTGAAGAGGCCGCCCGCACGCAGGGCGCCACGTCGATTCTGCTCGGCCTGCCGATCGAGCAGGTCGGCCTGTGCTCCACCGGCAAGATCGGTGAGCCGCTCGATGGCCGCGCGTTCGTGAAGGCCCTGCCGCTCGTGGGCGACGACATGAGCACCGACGCCACGCGGTTCAACCAGGCGATCTGCACCACCGATCTCTTCCTCAAGAAGTCCGCGGTGGACGTCGCGCTCAAGGGCGGCACCGTGCGGATCGTGGCCCAGGCCAAGGGCGCCGGAATGATTCACCCCGGCTTTGCGACGATGCTCTGCTTCGTGCAGACCGACGCGCGCCTGGGCGCCGGCCAGTGCGACCGCCTGCTGCGCACCGGTCTGCTCGAGACGTTCAACCGGGTCTCCGTCGACGGGCAGATGTCGACCAACGACACCGCCGTCCTGCAGGCCTCGGGCGCCTCGGGCATCGCCCCGGAGGACAAAGACGAAGACGCGCTCGTGCAGTCGGCGTTGTCCTACGTGCTGCTCGACCTGGCCCTGCAGCTCATCGCTGACGGCGAGGGCGCCACGCGCCTGGCGCGCGTGACGGTGAAGGGCGGCGACCCGCAGGGCCATGCCGCCGACAAGGTCGCCGACGCGATCTCGACCTCGCCGCTGGTGCAGACCGCGCTCACTGGCGCCGATCCGAACTGGGGCCGCATCGTCCAGGCCGCCGGCCATGCACTTGCGGGCCGCGGCGAAGTGCCGTTCTCCGTCAGCTTCGGCGGCGTGCAGGTCTGCAACGCGAATCAGTCCACGCGCTACGACGTCAAAGCCGCCGAAGCGGCTGCGGCCGAGGAGCTCGTCGAGATCGGCGTGAGCTTCCCTGGCGATGGCGAGGCCGTGCGGTATTTCTGCGACCTGACGGTCGCCTACGTGCGCTTCAACAGCGAGTACACGACGTGATTTCCCCGACGACAACGACGACCCGGAGGTTCTGATGCGCGACGTCAGCACCCTGCTCGAGGCACTGCCCTACATCCGGGAGTTCCACGGGCGAACGGTCGTCATCAAGTACGGCGGCGCCGCCATGACCGACCCCAAGCTGGTCGAGGACTTCGCGCGCGACGTCGTGCTGTTGAAGTACGTCGGGATGAACCCGATCATCGTGCACGGCGGCGGCCCGGAGATCACGAACCTCATGAACCGCCTGGGCAAAGAGGTCGAGTTCGTCGATGGACTGCGCGTGAGCGACGCCGACACCGTGCAGCTGGCCAAGATGGTGCTCGTCGGCAAGGTCAACAAGGACATCGTGCTGCGCCTGGCGCGCCACGGCCAGCCGGCCGTCGGGCTCTCCGGCGACGACGGTGCGCTCTTCCGCTGCAAGCGCCGCGCCGCGCCCGACGGCTCCGACATCGGCTTCGTCGGCGAGATCGACCGCGTCGACACCGGCGTCGTCAACCACGTCGCTGAGGACTACATCCCGGTGATCGCATCGGTCGGCGCCGACCGCGAAGGCAACTCCTACAACATCAACGCCGACGAAGCCGCTGGCGCGCTCGCTCGCGCCATGAAGGCCTACAAGCTCGTCTTCCTGACCGACGTCGCTGGGTGGCTCGAGGACCCCAAGGACCCCGAGTCGCTGATTCGCTCAGCGGACTCCAACCGCGTGGAGCATGCGATCGAGCACGACGTCAGCGGCGGGATGGCGCCCAAGCTCAAGGCCTGCGTCGACGCGATCTACGGCGGCGTGACCGCGTCGCACATCATCGACGGCCGCATTCCGCACTCGTTGATTGCCGAGCTGTTCACCAACGACGGCGTGGGCACCAAGATCACGCCGGCCGCGTAGGGGAGGGACCTGCGATGACCACGTCCACGAACCAGTCGCCCGCGACCCTCGAGCAGCTTCAGGCCCTCGACGACGCGTACACGATCGACACCTACGCCCGGTACCCGATGGACGCCGTGCGCGGTGAAGGCGTGCGCCTGTGGGACGCCGCTGGTACCGAGTACCTCGACTTCCTGGCCGGGATCTCGGTCAGCAACGTCGGCCACTGCCACCCGGCCGTGGTCGAGGCGATCCGCGAGCAGGCCGGCACGTTGCTGCACGTGAGCAACCTCGTGCACACCGAGCCGGCGCTGCGTTTGGCCGAGCGCCTGGCCACCAACTCGCTCGGCGAGGGCTCCAAGGTCTTCCTCTGCAACTCCGGTGCCGAGGCGGTCGAGGCGGCGCTCAAGCTCTCGCGCCGCGCGAAGTCTGCTGGCGACATCGTCGTGGTCCGCGAGGGCTTTCATGGCCGCACCTACGGCGCGCTTTCGGCGACGCCGCAGGAGGCCAAGCAGGCGCCGTTTGCGCCGCTCGTGCCCGGGTTCATCGTCGCGGAGCCGACCATCGAAGGCATCACCAATGCCGTCACCGCCAACACGGCCGCCGTACTGATCGAGCCGATCCGCGGCGAGAGCGGCGTGTGGCCCGTGCCGGACGACGTACTCGTTGCCGCCCGCGAGGCGTGCGACGCCGTGGGCGCGGCGCTCATGTTCGACGAAATCCAGACTGGCCTCGGCCGCACCGGCCCGCTGTGGCGCTTCCAGGCCACACCGGTCGTCCCGGACGTGATGACCAGCGCCAAAGCCCTCGGTGGTGGCCTGCCGATCGGCGCGATGATCGCGGGCCCGCGCCTGGCCAACACGCTGCAGCGCGGCGACCACGGCTCGACGTTCGCCGGCTCACCGATCATCGCCGCAGGCGCGCTGGCCACGCTCGACGTGCTCATGGACCCGGCGCTCCCGGCCCGCACCGAAGCCCTCGGCGCGCGGCTGCGCGACGGCATCTCGCGTCTGCCGGGCGTGACGACCGTGCGCGGCGCCGGCCTGATGGTCGGATTCGACCTGGAGGGCGGCGGCGCCCCCGAACTCGCGATGCGCGCCCTCTCCGAGCAGCGCCTGCTGCTCAACGCCACCGGCCCGCAGACGATCCGCCTGCTGCCGCCGCTCGTCGTGAATGAGGAGCAGATCGACGACGCCGTCGGCCGCCTCGGCGCGCTGCTCGGCTAGACGCGTCGGACCGGCCGAACGCTCACCGCGGCAGCGCGAGGTGCTCTGGCTGAGACCGCGCCGCGGTCAGACGTCGCCGGGGAGCACGGCAAATCCTGGACCCACGAGGTCCTTCACATCGCAGCTGACGAGCGTGGCACCAAGCCGGCCCGCGGCTGCGACGTAGGCGGCGTCATAGGCGGTCAGCCCGTGCTCGTGGACCAGTGAAGCGGCCGTGTTCGCGAGTTCCGGGTCGATGCGTGCCAGGGCGCCGGACTCTGCGATCAGCCAGCAGCGTTGCTGGAGTCGTCGGCACGCGGCGGCATCTTGCCACTGGGCTCGGGCGACGTTGGTGACCTCGTAGACGGTGAGGTCCAATGCGGCAAAGCGGCGCTCCTGGTTGAGGAGCGCCTGCGCCGCTTGGAAGTGGGGGTCGTCGCGATCCTCGCTGGCAAGCAGCACGCTTGCGTCGACGAAGATCATCGGTCGAGCGTTGCTCGCGACGCCTTCAGGTCGGCAACGACGTCGCCGCCGTGGCCACGACTGACCTCGGCGTTCAGGGCTCGCATGCGCGCAGCGAGGGACGCCGTCCGCTCGTCGAACGCGGCGTCGACGCATTCGCGAATCAACGCGCTGCGAGTGAGTCCCCGTTGCGCGGCCACGGCATCCACCTGGGCAAGCAGATCGTCTGGGAGCGAGATCATGACCTTCGCCATAGTGCCAGGAGTATACCCTGGTATACCGTCGCGCCGCAGGGGTTCGTCGAACATGTCGGCAGGCTACGTCGCCGAACTGCTCGATTCCGGCGCGGTCTGTGCCGAAACTGTGGTGTGTTCGTGGCGCGCTTACGCGCGTTCAGCGCGGCTGGGCAC
>JAEMRF010000036.1 GCA_016463515.1 Solirubrobacteraceae bacterium
GCAGCAGGTTGAGCGTGCCGTTGGCGTTGACGGTGAAGTCGGTGTGGGGGTCGCGGGCAGCCCAATCATGCGAGGGCTGCGCCGCCGCGTGGACGACGAGCTCCAGGGCCGGACCGGCTCCGGCCACGATGCGTTCGATGGCCTCGCGGTCGCGAATGTCGACCGGCTCGTGGCGAAACGCCGAACCAAGTTCCCGGGTGAGCGCCAGGGTGGTGCCGCTGGTCGACGCCGCAGCACCGAAGAAGGTGGCCCGCATGTCGTTGTCGATGCCGATCACATCGAAGCCGCGTTGCACGAGCGTGCGGGCGGCCTCCGACCCGATCAGGCCTCCAGATCCGGTGACAATGGCGACGGGCATAAGCGCAGTGGGTGCGCTGCCCTCGAGGACGGCGCCCGGCGACGATAGCGAGTCGTACCGCCCGACCGAACCGGCCCGCCGACCTGATTTTCGTACGGCCGTCCGATAGCGTTGAGGCGGGGTGTCGATGATCACACCACAGCTAGGTCTTCTCGGGGGAGCAAGCAGTTGAACGTAGGAGTCGTTGGTCTGGGGTACGTGGGGCTTCCTCTCACGGTGGCGTTTGCGGAGGCCGGCCACGACGTGGTCGCTGTTGATCTGGCACCCGAGCGGGTCGCCAGGATCAACCGCGGCGAGTCGTACATCGAAGACATCACCGATGAGCGTCTGCAGGCCGTCGCGGCTCGGATCACCGCCGACACCGCCTACGAGCCCCTTGCCGGTACCGACGCGGTCATCGTCTGCGTCCCAACGCCGCTGTCCGAGAATCGCGAACCCAATCTGCAGCCATTGCGGGCAGCTGGCTGGTCGCTTGCCCGCGTCCTACGGCCCGGGCAGCTCATCGTGCTCGAATCGACCACGTTCCCAGGGACCACCCGCGACCTGCTCGCTCCGATCCTCGAAAAGACCTCCGGTCTCGTCGCGGGTGTCGACTACCCGCTTGCCTTCTCCCCCGAGCGGGTCGACCCGGGCCGCACCGACTACACGCTGCGCAACACCCCGAAGATCGTCGGTGGCCTGACCGAAGCGTGCGGAGATGCCGCCGAGGCGCTCTACACCGAGGTCTGCGACGACATCGTGCGCGTCTCCAGCCCCGAGGTCGCCGAGCTCACCAAGCTCCACGAGAACATCTTCCGCTCGGTGAACATCGCGATGGTGAACGAGATGTCGATGCTGTGCGAGCGCATGGGGATCGACATTTGGGAGGTCGTCGACGCGGCCTCAACCAAGCCGTACGGCTTCATGCGCTTTGAGCCTGGACCGGGGATGGGCGGGCACTGCCTCCCTGTTGACCCGTTCTACCTGTCGTGGCAGGCCCGCAAGTTCGACATGACGACACGCTTCATCGAGCTGGCAGGCGAGGTCAACCAGCAAATGCCCTATGAGTGCACCAACCGGATCGTACGTGCGCTGAACGACGTCGGGAAGCCCGTTCGCGGGTCACGGATCGCCATCCTGGGCGTGAGCTACAAGGCAGGCATCGGCGACGTGCGCGAGAGCCCGGCCCTCAAGATCATCGAGCTGCTCACCGGCATGGGCGGCGACGTGGTCTACAGCGACCCGTACGTGCCGACGGTCCGTGTGGGAGCCAACCCGGCCTGCACGATCGAAAGCCTCGTCCCAGAGGACGCCGTGGAGGGCTGTGACGTCGCGGTGATCGTCACTGCGCACCCGGGCGTCGACCACGGTGCCCTGATCGACGACGGGCCCGTCGTCGATCTTCGCGGTGTGTTGCGTCCAGTGCGCGTCGCCAGCTGACGTGACCGACCCTGCCTCGCCCCGCCCTGTGCGGGTGCTGCGCATCATCGCGCGGATGAACCTCGGCGGACCAGCCCATCACGTCTCGATTCTGGGTGGCCGGCTGCCAGCCGACCGCTACACCTCGCTGCTGCTGACCGGTCGCCCACAGGCCGGTGAGGAGAGTGGCGAAGACCTCGCCGAAGCGCGCGGCGCGAGCTTGCAGGTGCTCCACCACTTGGGCCCGGAGCTGTCACCGGTCAAGGACGCGCGGGCGTTCATCGAGATCAGGCGCGTGATGCGGCGCTTTCGCCCAGACGTGGTGCATACCCACACCGCGAAGGCCGGTGCGCTGGGTCGCCTTGCGGCGCTCACGATGCGCCCGCGGCCCATCATCGTCCATACCTTCCATGGGCACGTTCTGCGCGGCTACTTCGGCCGCGCCGTGACCGGTGTGTACCGCGTGATCGAACGGGTCCTCGGAACCAGGTCCGATCGGCTGATCGGCGTGAGCCAAGCGACCGTCGACGAACTCGTTGCGCTCGGCGTAGCGCCCGCCGAGCGGTTCGAGGTCATTGAACTCGGGCTTGACCTCGATGAGTTCCTTGCGGTGGACGGCGACCACACCGATGAGCAGCTCGCGCTGCGGAAGCGCTGCGGTGCGGGGCCGACTGACGTCGTCGGTCTCTTCGTCGGGCGCCTCGTTCCGATCAAGCGCGTCGACGTGCTGCTCGAGGCGCTGGTGGTCGCCCGAGCGCAAGAACCCCGGCTTCGTGCGTTGATCGTGGGTGACGGCCCGCTGCGCGGTGAGTTGGAGGCCCAAGCCCGTGCGCTCGGATTGGGCGACGCAGTGGCGTTCCTGGGGTACCGCCGAGACCTGGCAACCCTGGCGGGCGCCGCTGACATCGCGATGCTCAGCTCCGACAACGAAGGCACGCCCGTGGCGCTGATCGAGTCCGCCGCCGCCGGGCGGGCGCTCGTGTCGACCGACGTGGGCGGCGTCGCATCCATCGTGACGGCCGAGACCGGCCTGCTAGTGGCCGCCGGGGACGCACGAGGACTTGGCAACGCCCTTGCCCTGCTTGCGTCAGACGACGCGCGACGCAGCGAGATCGGTCGCGCAGCCCGCCGCCATGTGCGTGCTCGTTGGGACGCTGACCGGCTCGTCGCCGATGTCGACGACCTCTACCGCCGGTTGCTGCGCGACCGTACGCCGTGACGGCGAGCCTGCTGCGTGCAGGCGGCGGTAGACCGTCCTCTACGATCGCCGGGTGACCATCCAGGCGATCCTGCTCGCCGTCCTTCATATCGCGCTCCTGGCGTGGGTACGGCGTCGGCGCGAGTTCTTCCATCCAGCCACCCTTTGGTTGGTCGTCTTCTCCACGACCACGACGCTCTACGCCCTCAACCTCCTCCCGTATCGGGCCATGCTGGTCGAGTCCGCGCTCATCTTGTGTGCCGGGACCCTGGCGTTCGTGGGTGGGGCGATGCTCGGTGACCGGTTGCTCGCACGCCGAGCACCCACACCAGACAACGAAGGGAGGGAAGCGGCTGAAGACGCAGCAGACCACGGGAGGGCTGCTTCGGCCGCGGTGGTGGAGCGCGCGGCCACACTCGGCCTGGTGGGCCTCTGGGCGTGGACCTTGCTCTTCATCGTTCAGGTCGCCGCAGCCTTCCCACTCCAGGAGGTCTTCATCACGTCCTACGAGGTGCGACAGGCCATCAGCAAGCAGAACCTGGCCTCGATTGGCGTGAAGTACACCTACGCCACGCTGGCAGCCGCGGCGCTCTGCGCGATCGCGCTCGCTGGGGCGACGACGCCGAAGGCGCGCTGGATCTGGACTGCGGGAGTCTTCTCGACGGCAGTATCGGCGTACTTGTCTACGGGGCGATCGAACATCATCCTGCCGCTGCTCGTCGCGGGGGTCGCCTACGCCGTCGCGAGCGGCCTACAGCTCACGCTCAAGCGTCAACTCACCGTCGCTGGAGTCGGCGCCGTCATCGTGCTCGTGGTCTTCACGGTAGGTGGCTCGATCATCGGCAAGACGTTTGAGAACAACGGGCTCTCGAAAGTCAGCAGCGTGCTGACCGACCACACCCTGCTGCAGCCCTTGGCCCTCCCCTACCAATACGCAACCGGGCCGATCGCGGCCTTCGACGTGCAGGTCCGCACGCTGCCAGTCACGCCATCGACCGACGGCTGCGCGACCTTTGCTGTGATCTGCCAGGTCGGGAGTGCTGCGGGCTTTCAGATGGCCGCTATGCCGAATATTCGCCCGTTCACCGCACCGCCGATGACGTGGAACACCTACACCGCGATGGACCGGCCCCTGCTCGACGCCGGCGCTGCTGGCGTGATCGGCCTGCTCTTCCTCACCGGCACTACTGCGGGGGTGCTCTTCGGCCTTGCCAACCGCGGCGGACTCTTTGCCACCGCCGCGTACGCGATCGCCGCATCAGCGGTCCTCTACGCCCCGGTCCAGAACAACTTCCTCGCACCCCACATCGTCGGAGGCGTGCTCCTCAGCGGGCTCGCGATCATCGTTGCGCGGTTCTGGCCGGAACGCCTGGTGCGGCTCCTTCCGGTACCGAATTAGCAGGCGCGCCCCTAGGGCGTGGTGCCGGCGAGTTCTTCCGCGACGAATGCGGTCTGCTTGCGTGCGGCGACGTCGCCAGCAGCGACCGCCTTCGGCGCGACCTTCTTGCCGGTCGGGTCGATCGAGTTCTGCACGACGGTCTGGGCCGTGAGACGAAGCTCGTCGTCGAGCGCCGAACTGAACACGATGTTCCACGCTCCACCGGTGCGCCGATAGGCGATCGAGTTCGGTGCCACGGCACCCGCCGTGACCTGCGCTGGGGCCACATACCGGATCGTCGTGACGCCGCCATCCGCGGAGACGGAGGTGATCGTGGGTTTGCCGGTTCGGTACACGGCGCTGACACGCCGCGCTACGTCAGCGATCTCCGCGGCTCCCACGACGTCGACGAGACCGGGGTCATAGGAGGTGAGCACCTGCCGACGATCCCCTGCCTGCACCGCGGCCCAGAACTCAAGGAAGGCCCGTTCGGCAGAACCGGCTTTGGTCGCCTCAAAGTCCTCGGGAGCCAGGAGCTCGCGCTCGACCGTGACCTTCTGATCGGCGATTGACACCTTCTCCACCGGGTCAGGGCCGCTCGCGTCGTCACCGCAGCCTGCAACCACGGCGCTGAGCACCAGGACGGAGGTCGCAACCGGAAGAAAGGTCCTGCGCATGCGCCGAATCTAACCACGGCGGGCTACTGCGGGAACCACCACCCCAGCCAGCTTGCGGCGCAGCACTATGATCGGCGACCTTGGACCCGTCGGCCCCACCCAACGCGGCACCGGATTCCACCTCGCTGCTGCTGCGCGGCGTACGGCGCTCTGTCGCGCTGCTCGCGGCAGGCGAGGCCGTCAACAAGGCCGCACGATTTGCGGCCGCCGTGGTCCTTGCGCGCTCGTTGAGCCTCGATCAGTTCGGGCTACTCAATGTGGGCCTCGCGATCGGCGGAATCGTCGTGGTGCTCGTGCGCCTCGGACTGCCCGACTTGGGAACCAGAGAGGTCGCTGCCTCACCAGCACGCGCCGCGGAGTACGCCGGCCGGATCGTCACCCCGCAGGTTCTTGCACTGTTGACGCTGGTGGCCGGAGCGGTCGCCGTCGTCGCGGTCGTCGATCCGGCCTGGACGGCCTTTGCCGCCATTGCCGGCCTCTCGATGCTCGGACTTGCCGCTTCCGCCGACTGGCTGCTGCGAGGCCAGGAGCGTATGCGGCAGCTCGGGACTGCCAGCGGCCTGACGGGTATCGCCACGCTGGCATCAACCAGTGCCGCGGTCGCCATCTCGGGCGATGCACGGGTCGCACTCATCGCCTTCGCGCTGGCCGAGCTCATCGGGGCCGGCCTCACATGGCGACTCGCGCACCTGCCACGCCCCCCCAGACCGCAGCTGCGCGGCGCCCGCACGCTCCTGCGGCAGTCCTGGCCGATGGCCGTATCGGGCGTGGTGATCTACGCCTACTACGCCAACATCGACACCCTCATCATCGCCGCAACGCGCAGCGCAGAAGAAGCTGGGATCTACAGCGGCGGGTACCGGCTGTTTCTCGCGCTGAACGCCATCGTGATCTTCGCCGGGCAGGCAATCCTGCCGGTCGCTACACGCTTGAGCGTCGCCGGAGCCCAGGGCGAACGTGCATCGCTGCTCAGCGGCGCCGCGGCACCGCTGGTGGCCTACGGCTTGCTCTGTGCAGCCGGTGCTGCCCTCGTCGGCGAGTTCGTGCTTTCCGTCCTGTTCGGAGCCGAGTTCCAAAGCGGTGCGCCCACGTTGACGCTGCTCTGCCTTGCCGTGCCCTGGTACGCACTCGGGTTTCCGATGGGCTACGCGCTCATCGCCGAGCGCCGCAGCCGCGCCTACATGGCCGGAGCGCTCCTTGGATTCGTGAGCAACCTCGCACTCTGCCTGCTGCTCATCCCCCGATTCGGCATCGAGGGAGCCGGCGTAGCAACACTGGTCGCGTTCGCCACGGCGACGCTCTGCTGGCTCGGCGGGCAGCGCATGGTTCGCCAACTGGTGCCGACCCTGGCAATCCTCGTGGCGACCACCGCGCTCACGGCGGGGGCGTTGGCCGCCGAAGTCTCAACCGTCCCAGCGGGTATGGTCACCGTTGGCGCCGCACTTGGCGTCCTTTGGCGCGGCCGGACGGCCCGCGTCGCACCTCCGGCATGACGACTCAGAGCCCCAGCGACACCGCCGACTGGGTGGCCCTCGGCCACTGCCCGGTGTGCG
The DNA here is from genome assembly GCA_016463515.1 of Solirubrobacteraceae bacterium. Taxonomy (GTDB): domain Bacteria; phylum Actinomycetota; class Thermoleophilia; order Solirubrobacterales; family Solirubrobacteraceae; genus JAGIBJ01. The sequence goes on from JAEMRF010000036.1 coordinate 6,563, forward strand.
CGGCGACGCAGCGGACGGCGTTCTGGCCGCATGCACAGCTCTCGATGTGGCGCTGCGGCGACTGTCGCCTCGTCTACACCGATCCCCAGCCCCGCGGGCTGGTCGCGCGCCGCTACCTCGAGCAGTACGACCTCGCCGACCATTTCGGTGCCCGATCCAACCGCAAAGCGGTGCTCTACGAACGCCGGCTCGACCTGATCGGGCCGGTACCCGCAACCAACCACCGCTTGTGCGACGTGGGTTGCGGCGACGGGCAGTTCCTCGAGATGGCCCGCGCGAAGGGCTGGGCACCCAGCGGCATAGAGCTCAACCCTCCCGCTGCTCAGCGCGTGCGCGAGCGCGACATCGAGGTGTTCGAGGGTTGGTTCGAAGAACTCGAGACCCTGCCGTGGGGCGCCTTTGATCTGGTCACGTCGTGGGATTGCCTGGAACACACCGCGCATCCCGCGGAGTTCGCGACTCGGATCGCGCGTCTCCTGCGCCCCGGCGGAACGCTCGCACTCACCACGCTGAACGTCGAGGCGCTCGTCGGCCGGGCCTTCCGCGGAAGCTGGTCGATGGTGGTCGAAGACCACTACACCTACTGGAACGAGTCGTCGATGCGGCGGCTCCTCGCCGACGCCGGCCTTACGGTCGACGCCTACACGACCTACGGCATCGGCCGCGACTTCGTCCGGCTGGCCGACGCCGTGAGCAGCCGGATTCCTCGGCGCAACGCCGCGCAAGCGCCGACTCCGGAGCATCCCGCGCCCGAACGCCCCCCGGCCTCATCGGCCGGGGCCGCCCACTCCCTCTGGGATGCTCGCCGCCCGGTGCTCGCCGCCGAGCGCGTGGTGAACCGCATGCTCGAGCGCAGCGCCGGCGGCGTCGGGTGCACGGTCCTTGCACGAAAGCTCGCACCGCCGGCCTGACCGCGAAGCGTCAGCCCAAGATCAACTTGGCGAGCTCTGGTGCTCGCGTCGTGACCGAGAAGTCGCGTTCAGCACGGATGCGGCCCTCCGCACCCAGTCTTCGCCGCAGCTCGACATCCGAGATGAGCGTCACGAGCGCATCCGTCCAGGCGTGATCGGACGAAGGCAACAGGCCAGCGCCCCCATCCCCGATCACTTGGCCGCTCACGCCAACGTCGTCCGCGACGACGGGCACGCCAGCCGCCATGTACTGCTGGGCCTTGTAGGCGCACTTTCCGCGCGTCCAGGGCGTGTCGGGCAACGGCATCAGCCCGATGTCCATCTCGGCGAGCAGGCTGGCTTCGGTCGCGACCGACCAGGGGATCGCGCGTACCTCGACGCCTGGAATGTCCATTGGGCCGCCTCCGACGATGTCGAGGCGCAGACGGACGCCCGGCACCGCTTGCGCGGCTGCGGCGAGCGCAGCAGCGACCCGATCGAGATGTGGTCTCGTGGTGGACGAGCCGATCCAACCCAGCAACAGGGTGTCAGCGACGTCGTGCTGGCGCTGCGGAATGCGATCAACGTCGACCAGCGACGGCATGATGGCCACGGGCGCGCTGGTTCTGGCCGCCAGCCACTCGGCGAGGATCGCGTTGCCAGCCACCACCTGGTCGGCGCGCTCGGCCAGCCAAGCCGCGCGGTGGGCGCCGCGCTTGAGTCCAGCCAGGCGGTGCCCACCGGCTGCCGGGTCCGACGCATTCCAGATCGCGTCGTCGACGTCGTAGACCAGTCGCGAGCCAGCTGCCGCGCGGCGCTCCAGACCGAGCGGTGGAAGCAAGCCAACCTGGCGCTGAACAAGCACCGTGCCGTCGACCTGCGCAAGGCGCCGTCGTAGCCGTACGTGGGCGCCCAACAGGATTCGGCTCCGGGCAGCCGCGGAGCCCGTGCGAAAGTGTGCCTCAGTGCTGGCGTCGAGGAGGGAGGCGACCTCGAACTCCACCCCGAACGTGGCCATCGCAGCGCCAGGCAGCAGCACTCTGACCCGAAACGACGGGGCAGGATCGCCGTGGGCACTGCACGCCAGCACCTTCGTCATCCGAGCGCGGGCCCATCAAGGAGGTGGACTGCGGAGCGCCGCGCACGGGCGACGCGTGCACTCCACCGGTCGAGGTTCGCGAGCATCCACACGTCGGCGGGGGTGAGTTCTCCACGATCGAACGCTTCGAGCGCCAGGGCACCGTTCACCACGCCCTCAGCCTCACGCAGCACGTTGCGGGCCTCGTCCCGCCAGTCGCCGTCCAGCAACGGCCCGAGGGGAACTGCAAACCCGCGCTTGGGTGCGCGCGAATGTTCGCCAGTCGGCGTGAGATCGTTCGCGAGCTGACGGAGCGCGACCTTGCCTTGGTTCCGGCGGACCTTTTGCGCGTCCGGGAGCCGGCCTGACAACTCCAACATGGCGCCGCCCAACATCGGCACCCTGGCCTCGAGTCCAACCGCCATGCTGGCTCGGTCCTCCTTGACCAGCACGTCACCTGGGAGGTAGGTCTCCAGATCCAGCCGGCAAAGCGCCCGGAGGATGGTGTCTCCAGGTTCAAGGTCCGGACTCATCCATCGTGGCCGACTCGGCTGCAGCGCGCTGACCCGCGAGACGTCCGACGAGGACATGTCTGCCACCAGCCCCATGTACTGGCCGACGAAATCGGCCGGGTTCTGCGCAGCAAGGCGCGCCACGCGCGAACGGATCACCGCAGCGCGCGTCTGGCGCTCGGACCCGCGGGGCGGCTCAAGATCGGCAAGGAGCGACCGCGCGGGCCTGGGAATGAGCCGCAGCAGCTGCAACAGCCGGTGCGCCCGGTAGCGGTCGTAGCCACCGAAAAGCTCGTCACCGCCCGTCCCAGAGAGCGCCACGGTGACGTCCTCACGGGCCAGCCGCGCCAGCTGGACGGTGGCAATCGCGGACGAATCAGCAAAAGGGACGTCGAAGGCGTCTGCGATCGAGTCGACCGTGTCTGCGAAACCGCCGGCCAACGACTCATGGCGGTGCGGGACGCCAAGCGCCCGAGCCATGTCGGCGGCTGGCTGGACCTCGTCGTAGTCACCGCTCCCTGGGAAACCGATCGTGAACGCGATCGGACGGTGACCGGCGCGCACCGCGGCCGAGAGCACGAGCGCCGAGTCGATCCCGCCGGAGAGAAAAACGCCGACCGGAACGTCTGCGACGGATTGCTTTCGAACCGAGGACTCGAGCGCATCTCGGACCTCGTGGAGCGGGACAGACGACTGCGGAGCCGGTGGGCGCAGCGGTGACGACGCCCAGCGCTCCAGCTGCCGCTCACCGCCCTTCAAGACCCGAAGCAGGTGCCCTGGCTCGAGCTGTGCAACGTCGCGAATCCCTGTGGCAGGGGCCGGCACGTAGTGCAGTGCGGCGTGCGCGCCGAGCGCCGCGAGGTCGAGGTCCCCGGCGCTGAAGCCAGCCGCCACGAGGGAGATCGCGTCGGACGAGAAGGCAAACGCCCCACTCCCGGTGGTGTAGGCCATCGGCTTGATCCCGAGCGGATCGCGAACCAAGAGCAGGGAACCGTCTCGAAGATCGGCAATGGCGACCGCGAACATGCCGTCGACACGGCCGAACACACCCTCGCCCCACTCCACGTACCCGTTGAGCAGCACCTCCGCATCGCACTCCGTGCGAAAGACGTGACCGAGTGCCTCGAGTTCCCGACGTAGGTCCAAGAAGCCATAGATCTCGCCGTTGAACACCATCGCCAGGTCGCCACTGGCGCTCACCATCGGATAGCGCACACGGTCCGAGAGGTCGATGACGGCCAGACGCGTCTGCACCAAGGTCACGTCGCCGCGCTCAGTCACCCAAGCGCCATCGGGACCACGGTGCTCCAGAGCATCTGCCAGGAGCTTCCCACGCTGAGGCGAGCGCCCCTGAAACCCGGCGATGCCGCACATGGCCGTTAGGCGCGGGCGAGCTCAGCCGAGTAGTGGTCGACCGTGCGACGCAGGCCCTCGGCGAGGTCGACCTGCGGGGCGTACCCAAGGGTCTCGCGCGCGGCCGAGATGTCGGCCAGTGAGTGGGGTACGTCGCCCTCTCGGGACGGGCCGTACGTCGACCGGGGCTCGGTGCCGACCGCAGCTGCGATCTGCGCCACCAGCTCGTTGAGCGTCGAGCGGTGCCCGCACGCGATGTTGAAGGCTCGGCCGATCGCGGCGTCCGGTGCCGATGACGCCAGCACGTTCGCCCGGACGACGTTCTCGATGTAGGTGAAGTCGCGAGACTGCTCGCCATCTCCGTGAATCAACGGGGCCTCACCACGCAGCAGCGCGGAGATGAACAGCGGTATGACCGCGCTGTACTGCGAGTGCGGATCCTGGAACGGCCCGAAGACGTTGAAGTAGCGCAGCGCGACGGTCTCCACGCCGTAGACCTTCGAGAAACTGCGGCACAGCCCTTCGGCTGTGAGCTTGCCGACCGCATACGGGCTGATGGGCTCGGGGACGAGCGACTCGCGCTTGGGCATCTCCGGGTTGGCGCCGTAGATCGACGACGACGACGCGAACACCACTCTCCGCACGCCCGCGTCGCGCGCCGCGATCAGCACGTTCAGTGTGCCCGTCACGTTGACTTCCAGTGACGTGCGCGGATCCTTCACCGACCGCGGAACCGATGGAAGAGCGGCTTGATGGAAGATCGTGTCGACGCCGCGCACCGCCTCGGCGACTGCTTCCGGGCTACGCAGATCGGATTCTCTGACGTCGACCTCACTGGACACGTCGTGGAGGTTGCCGAGCCGACCAGTCGAGAGATTGTCGAGGACCCGAACGCTTGCCCCCTGCTCCACGAGCGCCCTCGCGATGTGCGAACCGACGAAGCCGGCGCCACCGGTGACGAGGGCAGTTGAAATCGGTGCGATGCTCGAGGTCTGGGAGGCCACGGCCGCAGTCTATGAGTCGCACAGGTGGACCGGCTGTGCCGTAAGGCTTGCTCCGCTGAGTGTGACTGACGCGTGGGAGGCCGGGGTCCCGGGAGTGCGTCGTTAGTATGCGCGTTCCGGCGTACCCTGTTCGTTCGTCATCCGCCGGCGGCACGAAAGACCACCCTTGGACGTCCTGATTACCGGCGGTGCCGGCTTCGTTGGCTCGCACCTGAGCGACTTGCTGATCGCCCGCGGCCACGGTGTGCACGTGCTCGACGATCTCTCGACCGGCTCGATCGAGAACGTGGCCCACCTGCGCGACGACCCACGGTTCGGGATGACGATCGAGTCGGCCCACAACCGCGAGGTCGTCGCCGATCTCGTCGACAAGGCCGACATCGTCTACCACCTGGCGGCAGCGGTCGGTGTTGAGTTGATCGTGGAGTCTCCAGTGCGGACAATCGAGACCAACGTGCACTGCACAGAGGTCGTTCTCGAGCAGGCTGCGCGCAAGCGCAAGCCGGTGCTGGTGGCGTCGACCTCGGAGGTCTACGGGAAGTCGACCGATCTCCCCTTCCACGAAGAGGGTGACCTCGTGATGGGCCCCACGAGCAAAGGGCGCTGGGCCTACGCGTGCTCCAAGGCGATCGACGAGTTCCTCGCGCTGGCCTATTGGAACGAGCGCAAGCTCCCGACCGTCGTCGTGCGGCTCTTCAACACGGTCGGCCCCCGGCAGACCGGCCAATACGGCATGGTCGTGCCGAAGTTCGTCCGCGCTGCGCTGGCCGGCCGTGACCTACAGGTCTTCGGGACGGGCGAGCAGTCACGCTGCTTCGGGCATGTGTCGGACGTGGTCCGCGCGCTTGCCGATCTGATGGAAGCTGGCGACCACTACGGTCAGGTCTTCAACGTCGGAAGCACCGAAGAGATCACCGTCCGCGGGCTCGCCGAGCGGGTGATCGAGATGACCGGCGCCGAGTCCTCGATCGTGCAGGTGCCCTACGAGGTGGCCTATGGGCAGGGCTTCGAAGACATGCTGCGCCGCATCCCGGACACCTCCAAGATCAACCGAGTGCTGGGTTGGGCGCCGGAACGCACGCTCGAAGAGATCCTGCGCGACGTGATCGCCTTCGAGACCACGCGCGACCTGCGCTGAGGCAGGGTCGTGGCGGCTGAACCGCGACTCGCGGTCGCGCTCGTAGCCGCGACTACGGTGGCGCTTGCACTGACTCCGGTCGCGATCCGGGTTGCGGGCCGCACCGGCTTTCTCGATCAGCCCAAGGGCTACAAGGGCCACGCGAAGGCGATTCCGTACCTCGGCGGGAGCGCCGTGGTGGCGGCATTCTGCGCCGTGTTGCTGGCCTTCGGTCAATCGCAGGAACTCACGCTCCCGCTCGTCGCGGCGACGCTGATCGTGTGGCTCGTCGGCACGATCGATGATCGACGCAACCTCTCACCCGCCATCCGGGTCCTCGTCGAGGTCGGGGTGGCGACTGGCCTGTGGGTCGCCGACCTTGGCTGGTCGCTCGGGGTGGGACCGGGTGTTGATCTGGTGGCCACCGTCGTGACGGTCCTCGCGGTCATCAATGCCTTCAACCTCTTTGACAACATGGACGGGGCCTCCAGCACGATGGCCTTCGCAACCAGCCTTGGGCTCGCCGCGCTTGGCGCGATCGAAGGCGATACCTGGTTGGTCGTGGCAGCTGCGGCGCTCGCCGGGAGCTGCCTGGGATTCCTGCCGTACAACCTTGCCCGGCCACAGGCGCGGATCTTTCTCGGAGACGGCGGATCGATGCCGATCGGACTGATCATCTCGGCGCTGGTGATGACCGGCGCCTCACAGTCGGCGGTTGGTTGGGAGGCCCTCGCGCTCGGCTTCCTGCTGGTGGCCGTGCCATCGACCGACACGGCCCTGGTGATCGTGTCGCGCCGGCGCAAAGGTATCTCCGTCCTGACCGGAGGCCGCGACCACCTGACTCATCGCACCCGGCGGCACCTCACCTCGCCACGCGCCGTGGCGGTGACGCTCGGGCTGGTTCAGCTGAGCCTCTCGATCCTCGCGCTGGTCGCCCTGAGCGTCGGCACCGGTGCGGCCTCGGCGCTGGCGGCCGTCGTGGCGCTCGCGGCAACCGGCGTCGTGATCGCGTTGGAGCGGACCGAGGATCGCCTTGTCCAAGCCGGCGATCTGGTCGTGCCGCAGGAGGCTCTGGACCGGGCTCGGGCCAAACGGGAGCAGCGTCCGGACCCGCTTACCATCGGCGACGTCGCGCTGCTGGTCTTCGCGCTCGGGGCGGGGCTCAGCACGCTGGCGTTCGGGTTCTACAGCGCCAGCGACTGGGTGCCGATCGGGCTCGGGGTCATCCTCGTCGCGGCGATCGGTGCGTTCCGGCGCCCGCCCCAGCTCGGCCTCCCCGGCGCGCTCGCGCTCATCGGCCTGGCGGGTCTGGGGTTCCTCGGATTGCTCTCATCGAGCTGGGCCGCGTCATCGGATCAAGCCATCACCAGTGGCAACCTCTGGCTCGTCTTGGCGGGCGCGCTCGGTCTGGCGCTCGTCCTCGTGCGCACTGAGCGCCGAGCATTGACCGCCACAGCACTCCTCGGGACGGCGAGTCTCGCGGTCGGTCTCGTAGTCGCCGCCCGTCTCATGGGTCCCGGGGGCGGCGAGCTCTTCCTTGGCGGACGCCTCCACGAACCCCTTGGCTACGTCAACGCCGAAGCCACCGTCTTTCTCATGGGCTCCTGGCTATGCCTCGCTGCGGCCGAACGCCGCCAGGCGTGGCTGGCGGGCCTCGGACTCGGCGCTGCCACGCTGCTGGCCGGACTCACGTTGCTCTCGCAGTCGCGCGGCGTGATCGTGGCCGCAGCGGTGTCGCTCGCGGTGGTCGCCGCGGTCGTTCCTGGGCGCCAACGCCGTGCCCTCGCGGTGGGCCTGCTGGCCGTTGCCCTTTCGTTTGCGGCTGGCCCGCTGCTCGACGTCTACGACGCGGCGATCGCGAACGGCGGCGCGACCCCAACAGCCGTCGTGCACGAGGCGGTCGAGCGCCTGCTCGCCGTCGCAGCACTGGCCGGCCTCGTCTGGGGCATCGGCGTTGTGCTCCACGGGCGCCTTGGCGACCGCGCGGCTGGCTACGCAGCGCTGGCTGGCCGAGCGGCGCTCGTCAGCGCCGCAGTGATCGCGGTGATGGGCGTGGCGCTGAACTCGCAGCGCATCGAGGATTCCGTGCAGGCCCAGTGGCAGGCGTTCGTCCAAGTCGGCACATCGTCGCCGGTCCCCGCGAGCCCAGACGGGCTCAACGGCCGACTTCAGTCCGGTTCCGGAAACCGTTACGAGTACTGGCGTGTTGCTTGGGTGGCCTTCACCGCCGAGCCCATCGGGGGCGTGGGCGCAGGCAATTTCGATCGCGTATGGCAGCGCGAGCGACGCGTCCCCGAAGACGTACGCCAAGCACACTCGATCGAGCTCCAGGCGCTCTCGGAACTGGGCATTCTGGGCGGCCTGGCATTGGCGACGTTCCTCGCCGGTATCGCGCTCGCGGTCCTGCGCTCACGACGACCCGCCGTCACGTCGCCTCATGCCCGGACGCTGGCCGTGGCAGGCACGGGCGTGGTGAGCGCCTGGCTCACGCACACGAGCGTCGACTGGCAGCACCTGATTCCTGGGACCACAGCCATCGCCCTGCTCATGCTTGCCGTGCTCGCTCGGCCGCTACCAGTCAAGCGCCCCGCCGCGGCGCCGGATCAGCGCCCTCCAACTCGCAGGAGCGCCCCGCACGTCGGTATCGCCGTCGGCGTCTGCGTCGCGCTCTTGGTCTCCGTTGCGACTGCGACGCTGCTGCGTCAGGGCCTGGCCGACCACGCTCGCGATGCTGCGTTTGCGCAGGTCTCCTCTGACCCGGCCTCCGCGATCGCCGATGCTGACCGCGCGCTGAAGGTCAACCCGGACGCCCCGCGCGCCTACTACGCCAAAGCAGCAGCGCTCGCCCGGATGAACCGTGGAGCGGATGCCGCCGCAGTCTTGGAGCAGGGAGCGGCGAAAGACCCCACCAATTTCGTGACGTGGACGCTGATGGGCGACCTGGCTACCCGGCGCGGCCTCGTCGCGGAGGCCGCCCGCTACTACGACCGCGCGTTGCGCCTGAACCCCCTGGACCCGGGGGTGCAGGCGCTCGCAGGATCGACGGAAGCAAGCGGGGGCATACCTGCTGCGGGCCGGTAGGGTCGAAACCATGCGCGTTGTCTCTCGCACGCTTGTCCTTGCTCTCGCCGCCAGCTCGATCTTCGCGTCGCACGCGACTGCGCAAGAGGACGGCGTAACCCTGGACCCGCGTGACCCCGCAGCCAAGGAATACGCCCTGCCGGTCGAATCTGCCCGGCGGGATGCCAGCGGCGAGGAGGCGTCAGGGGTCCAGCATGGCTCCGCCGACTCTGCACCCTTCGGCGCGGGGGTCACGGCGTCGGGTGCGCCTGCAAGCGGATCGGCTGCTGGCGACGACTCCGCGAGCGGCGCTGCCGCCACCGACGTCGCCGGGGCGCCGAACGCCGGCGTGACCTCCGAAAGCGGCACCGGTTCGACCACTGTTCCGGGCGCAACGCCGGTCAACGCATCCGCCGACGGGCCGGGAAGCACCGCCACTCTGCTCGGCGGAGGCCTCGCGGCACTCCTCATCGTGGGTATTGGGGGACTCGCGCTACGCGCCACCCGCGGTCCCGACCCATCGTGACCCACCGCCGACCGCTCCGAACGACGAGCGCCCGGGTTCCCAACAGACCGATGGTCAAACGCATTTCTCCAACGTGGCGCCGCGTAGTCAAGACGGCTGCAGCGTTGTTTTGCGCACTTCTGCTGCTCCCGGGCGTAGCCGCCGCAAAGCCCAAGCTGGCGATCTGGGGACCGGCTGAGCGCGACGGCGTTTCGCAGTTCCCGATCTACCAGGACCTCGGCGTCGACATCCTCGAGCTGCAGGTCAACTGGCGCAACACCGCCGCGACCAGGCCCGCC
>JAEMRF010000037.1:0-8806 GCA_016463515.1 Solirubrobacteraceae bacterium
CCGACCACATCGCGGTCATGAACGAGGGCCGGATCGAGCAGTGGGGGAGCCCACGCGACGTCTACGAGACGCCCAGCAGCGACTTCGTCATGTCGTTCCTGGGTCCGACCGCCGTCCTGCGTGGTGAGCTCGTGCGCCCACACGACCTGGTGCTCTCGCGCGAGCAGGTCGACGAGGCCATTGCGGTGGTCATTGAGCGCATCGTGCACCTCGGATTTGAGGTGAGAGTCGAACTGCGAGACGTGGACGGCCCGCCGTTGTCGGCGCAGATCACCCGCGGGGAGGCGGCGCGGCTGGAACTCGCCGTCGGGCAGCAGGTCTTCGTGCGGACCGGGCAAACGCACCACGCGGTTGAGCCGGTCTGAGGGCGTGCTCGCCGCGCCTGACCGGTGGCGGCGCGAACGGGCTGGGCGAAACGGACCCGATCGCTTAGCCTTACGCGTGGACGGCGCGGGGCGGCGGTGCAGACCGGCGCGTCACCTGGTCGTCCCTCGCTCGATGTCCGACCTTCCTCAGCAACAGCCGAACGATCTGCCTGGCGCGCGCCCGCGCGGAGAGCGGCAACTGACGTCCGAGGCGATCCACCGCCACGACCTGCTGCGCTGGCGGGCCCTTTCGGTCGTGATGGCGTCGGCTGGCGTGGTGGGTCTCGTGGTCATCGCACTCCTGCCTGGCACCAGCAGTCACGACCAGACGGTGATGCTCATTGCCGGCGCAGGCGTGCTGGCACTGGCGGTGGCAGCACGGTTCACGCCGGCGACCCCGCCCGCGTCCTGGATCCTTGCCTCCGAACTCATCACCACGCTCGTGGTGAGCGGCATCGTGGCCTTCGCCGAAGACACCGCCGCCTTCCCGTTCTTCTACATCCTGCCGGTGGTCAGCGCCGCGTATCTGCTGCCGCGCAGCCATGCGGTGGCCGTCGGCGTCACTGCCTCGGCAGGTCTTGCGCTTGCGCTCGCGCTGCGGCCGGCCGGCTTCGACCTCTTGCTGTGGGGCCAGGCGTCGCTCGTTGGTGCCGGCGTGACCGTCGCGGTCTGGGGGATGCGGCGCGGCCGTGACCGGCTGGTCGGCGAACTCGAGCGGCTCGGATCCACCGACGGCCTCACCGGTCTGGCCAATCGCGGGACCTTCGACCAGGTCGCCGAGCGGCTCGTGCTGCGGGCGCAGATCGACGAGACGCCGCTTGCTCTGGTGGTCTTCGACATCGATCACTTCAAGCAGCTCAACTCCACCCACGGCCACGCGGCGGGCGACGAGGCACTGCGCTCGTTTGCCGCCACGCTGCAAACGCAATCCCGCCCGACCGACTTGATCGCGCGCATCGGCGGTGAGGAGTTCGTGGCCGTGATGCCGGGGATCGGGCCCGACGAAGCCGGCGCGTTCGCGGAGCGCGTAGGGGAGGCACTGCGCGGGCAGTACAGCGTCGGCACGGCGCGGCTCACGGTCTCGGCCGGCGTCGCGCCGATGAGCCAGAAGGACACCGTCGACGCGCTCCTGCGCGAGGCGTATCAGGCGCTCTACGCCGCCAAGGGCGCTGGCCGCGACCGCGTGGTGCTCGCGGAATTGGTCGCGTTCCCGGGCACCTGACGCGTCGCTGAGGGCGCGTCGCGCGTTCGCCTTTGCGACGCAGCGGGCGTAGGTGGCGGGCCCGCCCGCAAGGCAGATACCGTTCGGCCCCATGACCGAACCGCGCATCGCACTGCCCGCCGGAACGGTCGCGGCCCAAGCGCTGGCCGACGGGCTCGCTGAGATCTGCACCGAGCTGTCGCTGCCGTCGGCGTTCTCGGAGGCCGTCACCGCCGAGGCGGCCGAGGCCAGCGCGGCCGGGCACCCCGATGCCGCGGCGTGGCTGGTACTCGGCGCGCGGGTCGACCGGACCGATTTGCCGCTCGTCACGCTGGACCCGCTCGGCAGCCGGGATCTGGACCAGGCGTTCGCGATCGAGCTCGAGGGCGGCGGCGCGGGTGGGTTCACGCTGCACTACGCGATCGCCGATGTCGCTGCCCACGCGCGTCCTGGCGGCGCGATCGACGCGGAGTCCCGCGCACGCGGTGAGACGGTCTACCTGCCCGGGCAGCGGGTGCCCCTGCACCCAGCGGCGCTCTCGGAAGACGCCGCCAGTCTGCTCCCTGGGGTCGATCGCCTTGCTGTGTTGTGGACGCTGACGGTCGACGGCTCCGGTGAACTCGTCGGTTCGCGCGTGGGCCGGGCTCTCGTGCGCTCAACAGCGCAGCTCGACTACGCCGGCGCGCAGGCCGCGCTCGATGCAGGGACTCCCCATCCGCAGATTGCGAACTTGGCGCTCGTTGGGCCTGTCCTGCAGGCTGCAGCGCGTGGCCGCGGCGCGATTGAACTCCCGGAGCCTTCCCAGGAACTCGTGCCCGTTCCAGGGAGCGACGCATGGCGCCTCGCCTGGTTGCCGCGCCATCCGCTCGAGGACTGGAACGCCCAGCTCTCGCTGCTCACGGGGCGAGCCGCCGCGACGATCATGCTCGGCGCTCGGTCGGGACTTCTCCGCACGCTGCCACCGGCAGAGCCCGGTGCGGAGGCGTTGCTCCGCACCGCAGCCCAGGCCCTCTCCGTGCCGTGGCCTGCCGAGCAGTCACTCGCTGAGCGGCTTGCGACCCTCGACGCGGGCGAGCCCGCGCACCTTGCGCTCATCGACCGTTCCCGCGCGCTGCTTCGGGGCGCCGGCTACCTGCCGCTGCTCGGCTTGGACCCGGCACCGCAGGAGGCGATCCACTCAGCGGTTGCCGCGCCCTACGCCCACGTGACCGCTCCCTTGCGCCGACTCGGAGATCGGTTCGCCACCGAGGCCGTGCTGGCGGCGGTGGCCGGCGTAGCGCCACCAGACTGGGTGGCGAGCAGCTTGGTGCAGCTCCCCGACCTGCTGCGCGCCAGCGGGCGCCGCGCAGGGTCGGCTACCCGGGCGGTGGTCGACCTGGCCGAAGCGCTGGTGCTGGCGCCTTACGTCGGCCAGACCTTCGAAGCTGCCGTGGTCGAAGTCGCCGGCAAGAACGCAGAGATCCGGATCGTCGACCCGCCGATTCGCGCCCGCGCAGACGCGGCTGGACTCACAGCCGGCACCCGCGCCCAGGTGCGACTGACCTTGGCCGACCCGACGGGCAGACGCGTCCGGTTCGCCGCGCAATCTGGTTGACAACCGGCGTCAATCCGGGCGCGGACGGGCTACCGTAGGGGAACGAACATGTTGCTCTGGATCGTCCTCACCATCCCTCCACTGCTGCTCGGCTTGTACGCGCAGGCCAAGGTCAAACGGACCTTCGCGAAGTACAGCCAGGTCAGGCCCGCCAACGGCATGTCGGGCGCGCAGGCGGCGCAGGCCGTCCTCCAGACCGCTGGTCTGCCTGGTCTCAAGATCGAGGCGATCGACGGCAAGCTCACCGACCACTACGACCCGTCCAGCAAGACGCTGCGGCTCTCGGCCGATGTCGGCGCGACCTCGTCGATCGCGGCGCTCGGCGTCGCGGCCCATGAAGCCGGCCATGCACTGCAAGACGCCCAGGGCTACGGCCCGATGAAGGTTCGCCAGCGGATCGTGCCGTTCGCCATGACCGGGCAGCGGATCTGGATCTTTCCGGTCATCGGCGGCATGATCCTCGGCGCCGGCACCGCCCTGGGCAGCACGCTCTTCCTCGTCGGCATCGGCCTCTTCAGCGCCGTGGTGCTGTTTCAGCTCGTCACGCTGCCCGTCGAGTTCGACGCATCCAAGCGCGCACTCGTAGCGCTTGAGCAGCAGGGGCTGCTGGCACCGTCCGAGGTGCCCGGAGCCAAAGCGGTGCTCAACGCGGCTGCGCTCACGTACGTGGCGGGCTTCCTGAGCGCCTTGGGGCAGCTCATCTACTTCATCATCGCGTTCCGCCGGTAGCGGCGACGGGTCGTCGCCCCGTCGGCGGCTGTTCATAACTTCCGCGGTACCGTGGCGGGCATGACCACGCAGCCAGAGCACGACAAGCCCAGCTCATGGGAAGAGCCGCGCGGGGGCACGCCCGGCGCCCCTGAAGGCCCCGGCGTCGTGCGCCGCACGACCAACACCGCCAAGCGGATCCTGCTCGTCGTGATCGGCGCGCTGGTGGCGCTCTTCGCGGTGTTCAACAGTCAGAACGTCGAGGTCAAGTGGTTCTTTGGCGACCCGATCCAGACGCCGCTGATCCTCGCCCTGGCGATCACGTTCGTGGCTGGCCTGGCGATCGGATGGCTCGGGGCCAAGCTCGGAAAGCGCGGCAGCTGAGTCCGGCGGCGCTGGGCCGACGGCGACCTGACGCCGGCCCAGCGCACCCCTGCCGTCGCCGGCAGGTGAGCGCTCAGTGGCTGGCGGTGAACTCTTGGATCGCCTGTGTGGCCTCGGCCTGCGAGATCCGCAGGGTCCGCGACGGCCGTGCCGTCTGGCCGGCCGCGATCTGATTCACCGTCGCTTGGCCGCGGGGAATCTCGAAGCTCGCAAGCGAGAACACGCCGGAGTCGGCGCGCCGCGGCTCGCGGACTGCGCGGAAGTCAACCCGCAGGCCATCGGTGCGTGCCTCGGCCAGGCCGTAGCCCTTGTAGGCCGAGTTGGAGTACCGCAGGTGGGGGTTGGCACCGCGGATCAGCGGGTCAAGGACCTTTCCGGCAGCGTTGCGGGTGCTCTCCGTCGTGGCGAAGCGGTCGGCGATCCCCTGCGAGGTGATCGAGCCGACCACCAGCTCGGTCGCGACGGGTGCGCCGCTCTTGCCAAAGCCGTCGACCCACACCGATTTGTGGCGGCCGGTGCGCGTAACGGAGCCGGCGAAGAACGTGTGGATGTCGCCCGTGAAGAACGCGACGTCCTTCACGCCGTACTTGGCGATTGCGTCACAGAGCAGCGCCCGCTCATAGGCGTAGCCGTCCCACGCGTCGGTGTTCAGCGGGTACCCGGGGGCGAGATCGAGCGACATCGCCATGACCTGGTTGGCGATCAGCTTCCACGGCGCGGTGGAGGTGCGCAGGCGGTCGACCAGCCAGTCGCGCTGCGCGTTGCCCAGCAGGGTCGAGCTCTTGCGCCGGGTCGTCGACAGGTCGCCGCAGAGCCCGATGAACGTGTCGCCGGGGTTGCAGACCTGGTTGGTGCGGAACTGGCGGGTGTCGAGGGCGAGCAGGTCGACCTGGCCGTAGCGCGTGGCACCGTGGGTCTTGTCTGGCGTGATGGCATCGCGAATCACAGGCATCGCGTCAAAGAACGCCCGATAGCCGTTGATGCGCCGCTCGGCAAAGGGAATGGGGCGGGCACCGCGCTTCTTACTGTTGCCGCCAGGCAGGTCGGCGGCGTAGTTGTCCTCGACCTCGTGGTCGTCCCAGATCGAGATGAGCGGTGCGCTGGCACGGACGGCTTGAAGGTGCTCGTCGGCGTGGTAGGTGCGGTACTGGTTCGTGTACTCGTCGTAGGTCCGTACGGTGCCGTCGGGCGTCTCGGGCACCTGGCGGATGGCGTTCTCGAAGAACGCGTCCTCGTAGATGTAGTCGCCGAGGCAGACGACGAGGTCGACGTCCTGCTGGGCCAGATCGCGGTGGGCGGCGTAGTTGCCCGACAGGAAGTCCTGGCACGCGAAGAACGCCACGCGCACGGGCTCCGTTGAGTCCGGCGGGAGGGCGGTCTTGAGGGTGCCGACCGGTGAGCTCTCGCCGTCGGCGGTCTCGAAGCGGTACCAATACCGCTCACCGGGCCTCAATGCGCCGCCGCCGAGGCGAACGCGCGCCGTGCCGGCGGCGGCGGGGTCCGCCAGGGCTTCGCTGCGCGCGATCACGTTGCCGAATCCGGGGTCGGTGGCGACCTCGACGGTAAGTCGCGATGGCGTCGTGAGGCCGCCGAGCTGCGTCCACAGCGTGGCGGCCGTCTGGTCGACTTGGCCGCACGCCACGCCTTGCCCGAAGGTCACGTCGGCGGCACCAGGAACCGCCGCGATGGCGCGCTGCAGCAGCGGGTCGCTCAGGACCCACAGGCCGGCGGCGCCCACGGCGGACTTCACGAACGTGCGGCGGTCGAGGGCGAGATGTGACGGAAACGGCATGGCGGGAGACGATTCTCCGAGAGCTGGAAGAACGTCTAGCGTCCTCTCTCACGCGACCTGGGTCAAGGCCTCGTTACGAGGCGGTCACGGGGTACACGGGCGCCCCGGCAGCCTGTTTGTTCTCGGCCGTAGCGTGACGAGCCTCCATTCCGACCCATGAGGTCGGCTTCACGGTCGCGCGGCGGCTACTCTTAGGAGGCGATGATTTTCACCACCAAAGCCGAGTACGGCGTGCGACTGCTCGTTGACCTCGGTCAGGCGGAGGGGGGCGACCCGGTCGCCCTCAAGGCCATCGCCGAGCGTGAGAGCCTGCCGCTGGCGTACTTGGAGCGCATCGTTGCGCTCCTGCGCAAGGCCGGGATCGTGGAGTCCACGCGCGGGGCACGCGGGGGTTACCTGCTCTCACGCGACCCCAGCGAGATTCGCATGGATGAGGTCGTCGCTGCCCTCGACGGCCCGATCGCCCCGATGTCGTGCTTCATCGACGACAGCACGTCCGATGTTCAGAAGGTCGTGTGCTCACATCACGCGATCGACGACACCGGCCCGTGCGGCACCAAACTCCTGTGGACGCGCGTCCACGGCGGCGTGGTGCGGGCACTGCAGCAGACGACGCTCGCAGATCTCATTGCCTTCGAGCGTGGCGGCGTCGCTGCGCTCGGTGCTCGTCCGCCGGTCGGCGACGAGCTCCCCGTCGTCACGGCGTAATCCACCCCTAGCCCCCTGCAGGGCCAGCGGAGAGAACTCCCCGCCGGCCCGACACCTTCGGACCCCAGAGAAGCTTCAGCACCACATGGCCACGCTCGAGATCAAGAACCTGCACGCAACCGTTGAGGACAAAGAGATCCTCAAGGGGCTTGATCTGACGGTCAAGAGCGGCGAGGTCCATGCACTCATGGGCCCCAACGGCGCTGGCAAGTCGACCCTCGCCAACATCATCATGGGGCACCCGTCCTACGACGTGACCGACGGCTCCGTGGTGCTCGACGGCACCGACCTCACCGAGGAAGACCCGGATGAGCGTGCCCGCCAGGGTCTCTTCATGGCCTTCCAGTACCCGGTCGCGATCCCCGGGGTCACCGTCACCAAGTACCTGCGCGCCGTGATGAACGCCCACCGCGTCGCCAAGGGTGAGCCCGAGGTGTCGCTCAAGGAGTTCCGCAAGACGGTCGAGGCCGCGATGGAGCTCGTCAACGTTCCGCGCGAGTTCACCACCCGCTACCTCAACGACGGGTTCTCCGGCGGCGAGAAGAAGCGCATGGAGGTGCTCCAGCTTGCCCTCCAGAAGCCGAAGATCGCGATCCTGGACGAGACCGACTCGGGCCTTGACGTCGACGCGCTCAACGTCGTGGCGCAGGGCGTGAACGAGGTCGCCAAGGCCAATGGCACCGGCGTTCTGATCATCACGCACTACCAGCGGATTCTGCACCAGGTCAAGCCGAACCGCACCTCGATCCTGATGGACGGGCGGATCGTGCGCGAAGGTGGCCCGGAGCTCGTCGAGCAGATCGAGAACACCGGCTACGAGTCGATCCGCGCCGACGTCGCCGCCGCGACCGCCAAGTAAGCCCGCAAGGAGCCCCGATGGACCCCGCCGCCGCGATCACCAGCCACGCTGCGCCGGCAGGCGGTGGGTCCTTCGACGTGGACGCCGCTCGTGCGGCGTTCCCGGTCCTTGGATCGGATCATGAGGGCGGCCCGGTCGTGTATCTCGACTCCGGTGCCAGCGCGCAGAAGCCGCAGGTGGTGGTCGACCGCATGGCGACCTTTGCGGCCCACCACTACGCCAACATCCACCGCGGTGTCTACGGCCTCGCGCAGGACGCCGACGCTGCCTATGAGGGCGCGCGCCGCCGAGCGGCATCGTTCGTGAACGCCGATCCGCGCGGCACGATCTTCACCAAGAACGTGACCGAGGCGTTCAACCTGGTCGCGCGCTCGTGGGGCGAGGAGAACCTCCAGCCTGGCGACCAGATCGTCCTGACGGAGCTGGAGCACCACGCCAACCTCGTGCCCTGGCAGGTCGTGGCGCAGAAGACGGGCGCTGAGCTGGTGTGGCTCCCGGTCAAGCCTGACGGTCAAGTCGACCTTGAGCCTATGCACGAGGCGCTTGCTGGTGGGCGCGTGAAGCTCGTCGCGTGCGCGCACGTGAGCAACGTGCTGGGGACGATCCTGCCGGTCGCCGAGATCACTGCTGCCGCGCATGCTGCGGGTGCTGTGGTCTGCATCGACGGCGCGCAGGCGGTGACGCAGATGCCTGTCGACGTGGCCGCGATCGACGCGGACTTCTACGGCTGGACGGGGCACAAGCTCTACGGCCCCTCCGGGATCGGCGTGCTGCATGGCAAGCGCGAGCTGCTGGAAGCGATGCCACCGTTCCTCGTCGGCGGCGACATGATTTCCGTCGTCACAAAAGAAGGCTCGACTTGGGCGCCTGTGCCGTCGAAGTTCGAGGCCGGCACGCCGCCGATCATCGAGGCCGCCGGTCTGGCGACCGCCATCGACTTCGTCGAGAGCTTCGGCATGGACGCGATCCGCGAGCACGCCGTCGAGATCACTGCGTATGCACTGGAGCGGTTGTCGCCGTTCCCGGGGATCACGATCTACGGCCCGGCGAAGGCCGAGGACCGTGGCGGCCTCGTCGCGTTCACCCTCGACTACGCCCACCCGCACGACATCGCAGAGATCCTCGCTCGCGACGGCGTCTGCGTCCGCGCCGGCCAACACTGCGCCGAGCCGCTCGCCCGCGGCCTCGGCGTCCC
>JAEMRF010000037.1:8906-16186 GCA_016463515.1 Solirubrobacteraceae bacterium
GCGTCCGCGCCGGCCAACACTGCGCCGAGCCGCTCGCCCGCGGCCTCGGCGTCCCTGCGACCACGCGGGCGTCGTTCGCCATCCACACCACGATGGCTGACATCGACGCCTTGATGGATTCGCTGGCGAAGGTGCACGCGCTGTTCGGTTAGACCGGCTCCGGGCGGCTTTGCGCGCTCATTTGGTGGGTCCCACGTTGGGGCGAACTTTTGGTTTGGAGGCCGCTCCGCCGCGTCCACCCGCCCCGCCAACCTCTCAACCGGCGTGCCCATCCGGGCTGGCGCGTTAGCGTCACTCGGCGTGACCGCCGAGACGCTCGAACCACGCGCCGACGCGGGTCGGCTCCGATCTGCACCAGTTCCGCTGTTGGTCTCCCTGGCGTTGAGCGTCGTGCTTGCTGTGGTCGCCGTCCTCTGGTGGGTGGCCTACGCGCCGCTCGTTGAGGTCGACCCTGCGCTTGGAGGATTGCTCACGGCCTCAGGGACCGCTGAGTACGACGGTGCGCTCGTCATGCCGATGATGGTGTGCGCCGCACTCGTTGCGGCCTCGACGTGCTGGGCGGTTGGTCGCGGCCGGGCGGGCCACGCCGGACGCGCCGCGGTGCTGATGGTGGTCGTGCTGCTCGCGGCGCTGCTGCTCGACGCCACCGCCATCGATCGCGTCGCAGGTGAGATGGAAACGAGCGCACCCGACGACATTGCGGGAATGCCGTTTGCGCCGATGGGTATCGGCCTCTGGGCCGTCGTATTGGCCACCGTCACGGCACTGGTGTCGCTGGGCGCGATCTGGGTGCGTGCGGGGGAGACGTCGCTGGTGCTGATCGGGTGCATCGTCGTCGGGTTCGGCACGCTGGCCGCCGAGCTCGTCCGCCTTGGCGACGGGCGGGCCAGCGATGGCTTCGCGGCGATCTCGGCCGCCGCTGGGCTCTGGCTCGCGTGCACGGTCTGGGCGCTGCGGCGTGGGCGGCAGACGTCTTCCGAACGGGCTCCTTCCGTGAGCCCGGCGGGCTGAGCCTCGTGGCTGTCGGGCCGCGGGCAGACCCAGCGGTCGCCAGCGCCCGGATGTCGGCATGATGGTGGCCGCTCCCCGTCGACCCAGGACGCGCATGACCAAGACCAACCCGGGCAACTTCTTCGAAGACTTCACCGTCGGCCAGGTGATCGAGCACGCGACGCCGCGCACGGTCACCGAGGGTGATCGCGCCGTCTACGGCTCGCTCTACCCGACGCGCTTTGCCGTTCCGTCGTCGGCGCAGTTTGCGGCCGCTTGTGGACTTGATCCGCACCCGGTCGAGGAGCTGATCGGCTTCCACGTGGCCTTCGGCAAGACCGTGCCGGACGTCTCCCTCAACGCGGTAGCGAACCTCGGCTACGCCGAGCTGCGCTTCCACCAGCCGGTGCTCCCGGGCGACACGCTGTCGACGTCCTCCGAGGTGATCGGCCTCAAGGAGAACTCCAGCGGCAAGAACGGCGTCGTGTACGTGCGCTCGACTGCGAAGAACCAGCGCGGCGAGGTCGCGATCGACTGGGCACGCTGGGTGATGGTCCACAAGCGCGACACCTCGCTGCCGGCGCCAGAGACCGTGCTGCCGGAGCTCGCCAAGGTCGTCGCTGCGGAGGACCTGATCATCCCGGCGGGCCTGGACTTCACGAGCTACGACTTTGCCGCCGCCGGCGAGCCGCACACCTGGGGCGACTACGAGGTCGGCGAGAAGATCGACCACGTCGACGGCGTCACGCTCACCGCCTCCGAGCACCAGCAGGCCACGCGCCTGTGGCAGAACACCGCCAAGGTGCACTTCAACACCGAGGCCCGCCCAGACGGCAACCAGCTCGTCTACGGCGGTCACATCATCTCGATGGCGCGCGCCCTGTCGTTCAACGGCCTCGCCAACGCCCAGCTCATCGCCGCGATCAACGCCGGCGCCCACACCTCACCGGCCTTCGCCGGCGACACGATCTACGCGTGGACCGAGGTGCTCGACAAGGCCGACACCTCGGCACCAGGCGTCGGCGCGCTGCGCCTGCGGCTCGTGGCCACCAAGGGCCGCGACGAGTCGATGACGCTCAAGGGCGACGACGGCAAGTACGCCCCGGGCGTGCTGCTCGACCTGGACTACTGGGCGCTGCTGCCGCAGTAGCTTGCTCGCTCAGCCCGCAGCGGGGATGCCCTGCTGCGGGCGGAAGCGGCGGTCAGGGTCGTACTGCGCCTTGACCGCCTGCAGACGCTGCAGCCCGTCGCCGTAGTAGGCCTGCTCCCAGCCGGGCTGGTCGAGGTCTAGATAGTTCACGTAGGCGCCGCCCGTAGCGTGTGGCGCTAGGCCGTTGCGGCCGCTGCGCACCCAGTTCCGGGCGTTGTAGTCCTCCCACGAGCCGGAACTCTGCGCAAGGAACTGCACCGCGCACGCGGCCTGGCGGTGCGGGTAGGCGGTCGCCGACGGGTCGACCTCGGCAATGGCGCCACCTAGGGCGGCCAGGATCACCGTGCGGCGCCCGTTCAGGATTGGCGTGGCCCTGCGCACGGCTCGCAGCAGCGCTCCGCGACCGGTGCTGTCGAGCGGCCCGGGCAGGAACGACGACCCGGCGAAGAAGCGGCTGCGGCCCAGTCGGCCCAGATCACCGAAGCGGCTCGGGCGGCACTGGGAGATCGCCATGCCCTCGCAGTAGCCCGCGATCATCGCGGACTGCAGGTGCGTCTTCGCAGCGAACGACGCGCTGGCGCCCTCGACGGACAGCAGTGGAGCCACAGCGATTCGGGCCCGTTCCACCGAGCCCTGGAACGTGCCGACATAGCGCACGACTGGCCACTGGCGGGAGGAGTCGACGGAGAAAGCGAGGTCGCCGGTGAGTTCGTGCTCAGCTTCCGGGGCAGTGCGAAGGAAGGCGTCAAGGACCTGCTCTGCGGCGGGCCACGGCCAACGGATCGTGATCTGGGTCTCGGTCACCGTCGGCACGGTCCGCAGGACCATGCTCGTCACCACGCCGACGTTGCCACCGCCACCGCCACGGCATGCCCAGAAGAGGTCGGGCTCCTGCGTCTCGCTGACTTCCCGCAGCTCGCCGTCCGGCGTCACGATCGTGAGCGACTCCACGCGGTCCGCGGTCAGTCCATGCGCCCGCGCAATCGAGCCGATGCCGCCACCCATGGCCAGCCCAGTGATGCCGACGGATGGGCAGCTGCCGGTCGGAACCATCACGCCCTTGGCCGCCAAGGCGGCGATCACGTCGATCCCGAGTGCCCCGCCGCCGACCTCCACGCGGCGGTTGCCGTCGGAGAGCGTGAGGCCCTTGATCGACCGCAGGTCAAGCACCAGCGCGTGGGGCGTCGTCGCGTTGCCGGTGTAGCCGTGCCCGCCGCCGCGGGGGAAGACGGCGACGTCGTGGCGGGCCGCCCAGGCGATCGCCGTGCGGACGTCTTCGGCGTCAAGTGGCCTGGCGATCGCCGGCGGGAAGACCAGGTCAAAGCGCGAGTTGTAGATGGCCTGCGCTGTCAGGTAGCGCGGGTTGTCCTGCAGGTAGACCCCACCGCGCAGCTCGTCCATCAGCTCGCGGAGCCACGCCGATGGGATGCGGGAGGCGGCCCGCGCATCCGCGGTCGCGAGCAGCTCTCGGGGGAGCTGTGCAGCGGTCACCGCGGCGCCGGCAGCACCGGCGCGAAGCAGCAACGCTCGGCGGCTGAGGCTGGACACCCGGCGAAATCTACGGATCCTGGCTGCGATGCACCACGTTCCGTTCAGCATTTGGGATGCCGGGGGGACGACAGGGCCGTTCTTCCAAGCCGCGTAGAGTGCTGGGGGAGATGGACGACCTCTACCGCGAGAACATCCTCGAGCACTACAAGCGCCCCCGGAACTGGCAGGTCTTGGATCCGGCGGACCTCCACGCCGAAGACAAGAACCCGTCCTGCGGCGACCACTTCCACGTGACGATCCGCATGGGCGATGACGGCAAGGTCAGCGAGGTCGGCTTCGACGGCAACGGCTGCGCCATCAGCACCGCTGCGGCGTCGATGGCCAGCGAGGAGATCATCGGCATGACCTCCGAGCAGCTTCTGGCGCTCGACAAGGACTTCATCCTGGAGCTGCTCGGAATCGACATCTCCGCCACGCGCATCAAGTGCGCGCTGCTGTCGCTGAAGGTCATCAAGTCCGCCGCACTCGGCGGGCAAACCGTCGACTGGGAAGACGACGTGCCCGAGTCCGCGGCGCCTGCCGGCGGCCCGGGCGGCGCCGCCGGCGTCTGAACGGGTCTGCTGGCGTCCCAGCTCGGTCAGGTCGACGCGGTGGGGCTAGCGTCCACGCCATGACCGCGCAGCAGTACGACGTGATCGTGATCGGGACGGGACCGGCCGGGGAGGTGCTCGCCGGCCGCCTGGCCAAGTCAGGGCTGGACGTGGTGTGCGTGGAGGACCGGCTGGTGGCGGGCGAGTGCTCGTACTGGGCGTGCATGCCATCCAAGGCACTGCTGAGGCCCGGCCATCTTCTCGCCGAAGCGCGGCGTGTGCCGGGCGTGCGCGAGGCGGTGACCGGCGAGCTCGACGTGCGCGCAGTGCTGGACCGCCGCGATGAGGTCATCCACGACCTCGACGACTCGGCGCAGACGCCGTGGCTGGATGGCCTTGGCATCGATCTCGTTCGTGGACGCGGCCGCCTGACCGGCGAGCGGACCGTGGCCGTGACCGGGCCCGGCGGTGACGAGGTGGCACTGCTGGAAGCCGGCACCGCCGTGGTGATCGCGACCGGGACCGCGCCGTCGATCCCGCCGATCCCCGGGCTGCGTGAGGCCAGCCCCTGGACCAACCGCGAGGCCACGACCGCGAAGTACCCGCTGCCTGCGCGCGTCGCGATCATCGGGACCGGCCCCGTCGGCTCGGAGCTGGCCGATGCCTACTCGGCGCTCGGCGTCGCCGTCACGCTGCTCGGCGACGCCGATCGGGTCCTGCCGCGGGAAGAACCGTTTGCGGGCGAGCAGGTCGCTGGGGTGCTGCGCGAGCGCGGGGTGGACCTGCGCCTCGGCGTCAAGCTGACGAAGGTCGACCGACCCCACCCGGGCGGTCCTGCGACCGTGCACGTCGAGGCGCCCAATGGCGGTGAGAGCACCGTTGAGGTCGACGAGATCATCGTCGCCGCGGGCCGCACGCCGAGTACGGAGGGGCTGGGGCTGGATGCTGTCGAGGTCTCCCCGGACGACCATGGCTTCGTGGCCGTTGACCGCCACCTGCGCGTCCCAGGGCGGGACTGGCTGTACGCGATCGGCGACGTCAACGGGCGCGACCTGCTCACCCATCAGGGCAAGTACCAAGCGCACGTGGCAGCTCAGGTGATTCTCGGTGCCAACGGCGTCATGCTGCGCGACGGCCCACCGCCCGTGCGCTGCACGTTCACCGAGCCGGAGGTCGCGGCAGTAGGGCATACCGAAGCGACGGCCAAGGAAGCCGGGCTCGACGTCCGGGTGGTGGACGTTCCGACGAGCGGCAACGCCGGCGCATCCTTCGTGGGCAAGGGCGCTCCGGGAACGTGTCGACTCCTCGTCGACGAGTCGCGCGGCGTGATCGTCGGCGCCACGTTCACCGGCGTTGAGATCGGCGAGCAGATCCACGCCGCCACGATCGCCATCACGGCCGCCGTGCCGGTCGACCAGCTCTGGCAGGCCGTGCCAGCCTTCCCCAGCCGCAGCGAGATCTGGCTGCGACTGCTGGAGGCCTACGAGGGCTGGTAGCTCGGAGCGCCCTGGTTGGGCTAGCGCCGCTGCGCGAGCGTGGAGAACACGCCCGTGCGGTCGCGGCGGCGCTCGCTCGTCTGCGCACCCAGCCAGCGCGAGCCGTTCGGCAACACCTGCGACGTCGGTGGGCTGATCACCCGGATCGGCGTGCGGCCCCGGCTGAGCACCGGGAGCTTGGACAGCCGGGTGGAGCCGGTCTGCGCGCTCGTGAGAATCGCGATCGTTCCCCCATCGCCGGCCGTCAGCGCACGCCTCGGTGAACTGCGTGTGCCCCGCGAGATCGCGACGTCGACGAGGGCATCGGCGTCTGGACCGTCGGTGATGAACGTGGCGTAGAGGTCGTCGTCGTTGCGGCGCGCCGCCACCACGCTGCGCAGGCTGCCCGTGGCAGAGACCCGCAGCACGCGGTCCAGGCAGCGCTGGCGCCGGCCGCAGCTCGCCCGCTCGAACAGCGCGACGAGCGAGTCGCCCGATGCTGGGTCGTGGTCCAGGAGCAGCGGAATACCGGTGGCCGAGAACGAGGCCGTGGCGAGCGGGAGCGGACCGGCGGCGTAGGTGGTCAGTCGGAAGGTGCGCGGGCCGCTGACGGAGGCTGCGGCATCAGCAGGTGCGAGGTTGACGAGCCGCCCGCCGACCACGACGGGTTCGGCACCGTTCGCCGCGAACTGCGCTTGGATGTCGCGGCGCTCGAGGTTGGCGGCATCTGCCGGGGAGATGTCCTCACTGGAGATGTCGTCGAGCAGGGCGAGCGGGTACGTCTGGGCCAAGCGGCTGCGCACGCCGGGCACGATCGCCTGGCTGGGGAAGATGGCGGCGATGGTGCCCTGAGCCAGCACGATCTCGGGCCGACCGTCACCGGTGGAGTCCGGGACTGTGCCCCGCGGCGTATCGGCGGTCAGGAGTCCGCTCAGTGCACTGCTCGAGGTCGCGATCCCGAGGTCTATGTCGCGCCGGCTGATCGGTCGCACGCTGCGGAAGTCGATGCGGGAAGGCAGCGCGGCTGCGGCGAGCGCGTCGGTCACGATCACGCTCGCGCCGGCCTGCAGTTCGTCTCGTCCGTCGCCGTCGAGGTCGGGAACCGAGTTCACGATGAGCTCGAAGTCGTCGACGTCGGCACGGATGGGAATCGGCGTAGCCGCCCCGGTCGGGCTGCTCACGATCAGCTTGGGGCGGGGGCGCTCGTCGAATTGGTTGTTGACGATGACCTCGGGGCGGCCGTCGCCGTTGACGTCGCCGCCGAAGTCCGCGACCTCGTCCGAAGCAAAGCGGGTCACGGCGTTGGAATCGGCTTGGACCGTTGCGGGTGCAGCCAGACGCTGGCCCTCGGGCGTCGGGCTCGCTACGGGCGACGAGGCTGCCGCAGGCGCGAGCCTGCGCCGCTCAGCCAAGGCAGCTCGCACCGAACGGGCGGTGGCGAAGGTCCGTGCGGCCGTCGCAGCCTTCGCGGCCTGGCATGTGACCCGGTCAGCAATCTTCCGCCGCTTGTTCCACCGGGTCTTGCAGACCACCTCGAACGCTTGGCGGCGACCGAGGCTGAGCAGCCCGATCGTCACCGTTCGG
>JAEMRF010000300.1:0-2200 GCA_016463515.1 Solirubrobacteraceae bacterium
CGCGACATCAGCGTCGCGTTTGCGGATCTCGCTGCGATGGCGATCGCCCAGGCACGCGCGACCGACGGGATGCGGCAGACGCTGCGCAAGGCGGTGCGCCGCAACGAGATCCTCCGGCGTGGTGCGGCGATCGACGAGACGCTCGCAGAGGTCGCCGTCCGCGGCGGTGGCCTGGCAGATCTCGCCTCGGCCACGTCGGCGGCCGTGCGGCGGCCGGTCGCGATCTGCGACGCCGGACATCGTTGCCGCGCGGCGGTTCCTGGTGGGGAGGACGCGGTCCGTCAGCTCTCCACTGCCGCACAGCAAAGTCAGGCATTTCGCGACGCCGTCGCTGGTCTTGGCGGACCCGGCTCGGTGCCGGTGGCCACGGGGCCGTTCCCCGAGGCCGGCCTACCTCGGCAGCTCTTGGCGCCGATCTGGATCGCGGATCGGCGATGGGGCTACGTGGCCCTGGCGGAAGGCGAGGTTCGCCTGGGACCACTCGACGCGCATGCTGCCCGCCACACCGCGCGCCACGCCGCGCTCCTGCTCGCGGCAGTCGACCGCGCGACGCCTGGCCATGCTGGGAGTGGAGCAGCCTGGCCGGCGCACGCCCCGGTGCGTGGCGGCGGTTCACGCGGCGCGGTGGCGCCGGAGCTGGGCGCCGCGCAGCTGCTGGTGGCACGTGCCGATCCGGCCGATGCCGAGCGCCTCGTCCAGGACACCCTCGGGCCGCTGCTCGCAGATCACCGCACTGGCGCTGACCTGCTTCGCACCCTGGTGGCGTTCTTCGGCACCTGCCAGAGCGTGCGCGACGTGAGCAGAGCGCTCGGCGTGCACGAGAACACCGTTCGGTATCGGCTTGGGCGCGTTCGCGAGCTCGCTGGTCTTGACGTACTCGGCAGCGCGTCCGATCAACTCTCGGTGCAGCTCGCCCTCCAGGTGCTGCAGCTGCGGGGCGACCTCGAAGCGTTCCGCGCGTCGTAGCTCGCACGGCAAGGGTGCTCGGCGATGCGTTGCCTCGTGGCCGAACCGCTGAACCGTCGAACTGCTGAACCGGCTACACGGGGAAGGCCGGTCGGCGCTTCTCCAGGAACGCGCTGATGCCCTCGCGGCCGCCCGGGCCGCCGGCGAGCCCGGCAATGCCTTCGGCCTCCAGCGCCATCTGCGCTTCGATGGTGTTGCTGGCGCTGGAGCGCAGCAGGCGGCGCGTCACGCCGAACGAGGTCCGCGACCCACGCAGGAGCGTTCCGACCACGGCCGCGGTGTGGTCCACCAGGGCGTCGTCGGCCACACACGCATTCACGAGCCCGATCTCCGCGGCCTCAGCACCGGCGACTCGGCGGTTGGTCAGCAGCATCTCGGCCGCGCGGCGCTCACCGACCAGTCGCGGCAGGGTCCACGACATGCCGCCGTCGGGCGAGAGTCCGGCGGCAGTGTAGGCCGCGGTGAACGACGCACTCTCGGACGCGATCGCCAAGTCGGCCGCGCAGACGAGGCTCATCCCCGCTCCGGCGGCGGCCCCCTGGACCGACGCCACCAGCGGCGCGTCGAGGGCCGCGAGCTGCTGCATTCCGGCGTGCAGGTTCTGGGCGAGATTCCAGATGAGCGACTTGGGATCGTCGGTGCCGCCGAACGAGGCAAGATCGCCGCCGACGCAGAACGCGCGCCCCTCAGCGCGCAGCAGCACGACCCGCACGGAGTCGTCGGCTGCGATGCGGTCGATGTCGGCGAGGAAGCACTCACCCCAGTGCGGCGTCATGGCGTTCGCGCCGCTCGGATTCACGAGCGCGATCGTGGCCAGGCCGTCGTCGATGGTGGTGAGGATCGGGCGCTCGCCGGTCATGCGCGGGAAACTACCGATCGCGGGCCGCGGCGCCCGCTCGATCCGACCGTCTGTTCTCAAAGGAGCGCCCATGCAGCTCGACCACGCCTCAGCCATCGTCACCGGTGGTGCCTCCGGCCTTGGCGCCGCGACGGCTGCAGCGCTCGCCGACCGTGGCGTGGCCGTCGTCGTGATCGACCTCGCCGCGGGCCGCGAGGCCGTCGCCGCCGACCCTCGCCTCACGTTCGCCGAGGCCGACGTGCGCGACCCCGACGCGATCGAGGCGGCGATCCTCACCGCGTCCGACATCGCGCCGCTGCGGGTGACCGTCAACTGCGCGGGCATCGCGCCGCCGGAGCGCATCGTGCGCAAAGGGGTCGCTGGGTCGCTCGAGGC
>JAEMRF010000300.1:2300-4088 GCA_016463515.1 Solirubrobacteraceae bacterium
TCGATCGCGGTGCGCGTGATGGCGATCGCCCCGGGCATCATCGAGACGCCGATGCTCGCCGGCGTGAGCGAGGACTTCCGCGAGGCCCTCGCCAAGTCCGTCCCCTATCCGAGCCGTCTGGGGCGCCCAGACGAGTACGCCGCGCTGGCCATGCACATGGTCGACAACGCGTTGCTCAATGGCGAGGTCGTGCGGCTGGACGGCGCGATCCGGATGGCTCCGCGATAGGGCCGACGGCGGCCCCTGGGCCTGGCCGATTGTAGGAATCGACAATGCCGTCGCGCCGATCCGTCGCGCTGGGGGCCCCGGGCGCGTACGTTCGGTACATGACCGCCACGGCAACCGTCATCCCCCACTTCGTCGGCGGTGAGCGCCTGCAGGGCAGCTCCGGCCGCCTGGCCGACGTGTTCGACCCCAGCACCGGCCAGGTCCAAGCGCAGGTCGCGCTGGCGTCCAAGGCCGAGGTCGATGCGGCAATTGCGAACGCCGCTGCCGCCCAGCCAGCCTGGGCCGCGACGAACCCGCAGCGCCGCGCGCGCATCCTGAACCGCCTGGTCGTACTCATCAACGAGCACGCCCAAGAGCTGGCCGAGCTGCTCTCCTCGGAGCACGGCAAGACTGTCGCCGACGCCAAAGGCGACATCCAGCGCGGCGTGGAGGTGCTGGAGTTCGCGACCGGCATCCCGCACCTGCTCAAGGGCGAATACTCCGACGCCGCCGGCACCGGGATCGACGTGTATTCGATGCGCCAGCCCCTGGGCGTCGTGGCGGGGATCACGCCATTCAACTTCCCGGCGATGATCCCGCTCTGGAAGCTCTCGCCGGCGATCGCCGCCGGCAACGCGTTCGTGCTCAAGCCGTCCGAGCGCGACCCGTCGGTGCCGCTGCGCATCGCCGAGCTCGCGCTGGAGGCTGGTCTGCCGCCGGGGATCCTCAACGTGGTCAACGGCGACAAGGAAGCCGTCGACGCGATCCTGGATTCCGAGACGATCAAAGCCGTCGGGTTCGTCGGCTCCACGCCGATCGCGCAATACATCTACTCCCGCGCGGCGGAGACGGGCAAGCGCGCGCAGTGCTTCGGCGGCGCCAAGAACCACGCGATCGTGATGCCCGACGCCGACATGGACGACGTCGTGGACCAGCTCATCGGCGCCGGCTACGGCTCGGCCGGTGAGCGCTGCATGGCGATCTCCGTCGCCGTCCCCGTGGGCAAGGAGACCGGCGACAAACTCGTCGCGGCGCTGGCCGAGAAGGTGCGCGGGCTGAAGGTCGGCGCCCCAACCGATCCGACCAGCGACTACGGCCCACTGGTGACGGCCGAGGCCAAGCAGCGCGTCCTGGACTACATCCAGATCGGTGTCGACGAGGGCGCCGAGCTCGTGGTCGACGGTCGCGAAGGCGAGGTCGTCGGGGATCCGGACGGCTTCTATGTGGCCGGATCGCTCTTTGACCACGTGCAGACCAGCCACCGGATCTACCAGGAAGAGATCTTCGGGCCGGCACTGATGGTGGTGCGCGCCAACGATTTCGAGCACGCGCTCTCGCTTCCCAGCGAGCACGACTACGGCAACGGCGCCGCGATCTTCACGCGGGACGGCCACACCGCCCGCGAGTTCGCCCGCCGCATCGACACCGGCATGATCGGCATCAACGTGCCGATTCCGGTGCCGATCGCCTACCACACGTTCGGGGGCTGGAAGAAGTCCGGATTCGGCGACCTGAACCAGCACGGCCCGGACTCGATCCGCTTCTACACGAAGACCAAGACCGTCACGCAGCGCTGGCCCA
>JAEMRF010000038.1:0-15870 GCA_016463515.1 Solirubrobacteraceae bacterium
AGAACGTGTTCGGTTTCGCCGGCGCCGACCGGTCGATCATCCTCTTCGCGTTCGTGTTCCTGGTGGCGCTCGGGATCGACTACAACATCTTCCTCGCGTCCCGAATCCGCGAGGAAGCCCTCAAACACGGCACCCGCGAGGGCATCCTGCGTGGCCTTGGCGCCACCGGAGGCGTCATCACCGCCGCCGGCATCGTGCTCGCCGGCACCTTCCTGGTGCTCGCCGCCACCCCTGTCGTCTTCCTCGTGGAAACCGGCACTGCCATCGCGATCGGCGTCCTCCTGGACACCTTCATCGTGCGCTCCATCCTCGCGCCAGCCTTGTCGCTGGATATCGGCCGCAAGATCTGGTGGCCGTGGGAGGCCAAGATCCCCGAGGACGACGCCGTCAAGACGGTCAGCCCGGGACTGTCGCCAACCGACTGACCCCGTTGCGGCGGTGACGCGAGGGTGGGGGGTGGCGCCGTTCGGCCCATTCCCGCCGCTCGCTGGCGCTCGCTCTGGTCATAACGGTCCGCCCGTCGCCACCCCCACCCCCGCTCCTCGCCCTACGGGGTTGGTCGGCTCGGCGCCCTGCCCCGGGGTGACGCGCCTGACGGGCCCGTTCGGGGAGCTTTGTGGGCTGCGCCCGCTGTCTTCTGGGTCAGCTCTGCGGGCGGGTGCGACGTGTACGCCCTGCCATTGAAACGCTCGGGAGCCGGTTCCCCTACTCGTCGCGGCTGCTTAACTCAGCGGATGGCCGTTGGGACGCGAGAGACGTGGATCGCGGACCCTCGCTCCGACGATGAGTTGATCGCCGCTGCGGTGGTCGAGACGCAGCTCGTCGGCGAGGAGTACGAGCGCGCGAGCGGAGCGTTCTACGTTCTTCTTTGGCGGTCAGGGCCAGAGCTGCTGCAGCGGGCAATCGAGCTGACGGAGTCAACAGACTGGAAGGAGCGTGAGCTCGGTGTCGACCTTCTGGGGCAGATCCCAGCGGCCTCCGGCTCACTCGGCAGCGGTGCGGGCTGGTTGGCGTCGGCGGA
This sequence comes from Solirubrobacteraceae bacterium, assembly GCA_016463515.1. Lineage (GTDB taxonomy): Bacteria > Actinomycetota > Thermoleophilia > Solirubrobacterales > Solirubrobacteraceae > JAGIBJ01. The sequence goes on from JAEMRF010000038.1 coordinate 1,022, forward strand.
CTGGCGCGCGCTCAGCGGCCTGCCGTTTGGCGGAGCACGACCGTCGTGCCACCGCCCGTGATTCGCAGGTTTCGATCGCTGTCGAACGAGACCTTGGCGCCATAAGCGAGGAGATCGGCGAACCGGTTTTCCTGCTCATGGACCGCCTCGGCGCAGCCCATCTGGGTCATCCCGCCGTCGGCGGTCATCTCGCCATTCTTGATCTCGTACGCGCCGCCGAACGCATTGCATCCGGCGTCTGCCCACACGCCGCGATCCTCGAAACGCAGCGTCAGCTGGGTCTGCGGCGCCAGCGGCGCGCCAGCCTCAACCTTGAACGACGTGAACGTCCGTCCGTCGAGGTCAGCGGGAGAAACGTCATCCCCGCACCCGCTGCATAGTCCGAGCGACGTCGCGGCCACGAGCGCGATCAAACGACGCATGGAGCAAGCATCCCACATCAGGCTCTCCCGACCCGAGGTCTCACCGAAGGTCGCTACTCACCGCTCCATCGGCGGTGCGCTTGTCTTTCACGGCGGTCACACTGACCACGTCGGTGGCGGGGTCGTAGACGTAGATGAAGAGAAACCACCATGGGCCGAAGAGCAGGCGGGCACCTGCCCAGTCGTCGCTCTGGACGCGTGGTCCTGACTCCGGGAAGGTCTCCAACAGCCGGAGCCGGTCGCGGACTCGGTCGCGCGCGTCGTCGGGCAACGCTCTCTCGAGGAGTTCGTTCAAGGTCCGGAGCGCCGTTGGCATGAGCCTGACGGACGCCACGCCCTAGATCTCGTCGATCGAGTGGCCCGCGTGACCGTCTGCGATCTCTTGCAGCCCGGCACGGTGATCCTCGAGTGCACCGGGGATGGAGTTCAGGAGGGCGACCACATCAGATGGCGCTTTGGCGGCTTCGTTGCGAGCAGCGGTGCTCTCGAGGGTAGTCAGGAGCATGGAGCGCGCGAGGGTGCCTGGCTGCATGTGGGTCCGTTCCGCCAGGTCGATCAACACCGCAGCATGCTCATCATCGATGGTCAGGTTGAGACGGAGCGCCACATTCGGAACTCTACGCGATGCGTAACGTCCCGCACAACGCGTAACGCCTTGCGTACGTCGCGTGTTGGTCGGGAGCCCCTTGGGACGCTGGAGACACCAACCCCGTCAAACCCCACAAGGCCCGCCGACCTGACCCAGAAGACGGCCCGGGCGCAGCCCACAGGTTCACGCCACCAGCCCGCGCCGATACCCACGGCGCGCACGCCGTAGGGCCACAAGCGCGGGGTGGGGCGGGCTGCAGGCGGACCGTTATGACCAGAGCGAGCGCCAGCGAGCGGCGGGAATGGGCCGAATGCGGCCCGCCCCACCCCGCGCGGCAACGCCCAACCGGCTTAGAGCACCGGCAGGTAGCGGGAGAGCTCCCAGGCGTGGACTTGCACCCGGTACTCCTCCCACTCGTTCCGCTTCAGCTCGAGGAAGCGGTTGAGCATGTGCTCACCGAGGATGTTGAGCATGAGCTCGGAGTTCTCCGCCTGCAGGAGGGCGTCGGAGAGGTTTTCGGGGAGCTGCTCGATGCCGAGGCGGCGGCGTTCTTCGCCGCCGACGTGGTAGAGGTTGCGCTCCATCGGCTCGGGCAGTTCGTAGCCGTGCTCGATCCCGTTGAGTCCGGCGTGCAGCAGGGCTGCAAGCGCCAGGTACGGGTTGCAGGCGGGATCGGCCGAGCGCGTCTCCACGCGGGGTCCGCCGGAGGCGGCGCGGTCGAGGCCGCCGACGCGGATCATCGCGGAGCGGTTGCGCTGCGACCAGGCCACCCAGACAGGTGCTTCGTAGCCGGGGACGAGCCGCTTGTAGGAGTTGACCCACTGGGCCAGGAGGAGGGAGAGCTCGGTGGCGTGGCGCAGCTGGCCCGCGATGAACTGGCGGCCGACCTCTGAGAGGCGCGTCGGGTCGCCGTCGTGCGCGAAGGCGTTCTTGCCGTCCTTGAGCAGGATCTGGTCGAGGTGCAGTCCGGAGCCGTTCTCGTTGGAGAGCGGCCGTGGCATGAAGGTCGCGTGCCAGCCGGCAGCGAGGGCATATTCCTTGACGGTGATGCGCGTGGTGATGATGTCGTCGGCGGCAGCGAGCAGGTCGCCGGAGACGATCGCGATCTCGTGCTGGCTTGGGCCAGACTCGTGGTGGCTGGCCGACACCTCGACGCCGAGCTGGTCGAGGGCGAGCACGGTGGCGCGCCGCACGTCGTTGCCGGCATCCATCGTGGTGAGGTCGAAGTAGCCGCCCGAGTCGAGCGTCTTGGTGCCGCCGGCCTCGGCAAAGAGGTAGTACTCGAGCTCTGCCGCGAGCTTGACGCCGTCGAAGCCGAGGCGTTCGGCGCGGGCGATCGCGCGACGCAGCACGTGGCGGGAATCGCCTTCGTACGGGGCGCCGGTCGGCGTGGAGATGTCGCAGATGAGGCGGGCTGCGGCCTGCTCGTTGGGGCGCCATGGCAGCACCGCGAGGGTGCTGGCCTGTGGGCGAGCGACCATGTCGGACTCTTCGACGGCGTTGAAGCCGGTGACCGATGAGCCGTCGAACTCGATCCCTTCTGCGAACGCCGTCTCCAACCGGTCAGCGTTGATCGCGAACGACTTCAGCTGGCCGAGGATGTCGGTGAACCAGAGGTGGATGAAGCGGACGTCGCGCTCGGCGACCGTGCGCAGGACCGCTTCGACCTGCTGTGGATCGGACCCCATGCCTCGGACCCTATCGGCCAGGGCGGGGCAGGCGCTCTACCGCCGCGGCAAACGCCCTACGGGAGGAGGGCGGCGGCGTCGGCCGAAGCCGTTCCGAGGGACGCCAAGATCATCAGCAGGCCCAGGGCGACGGCCCACAGGATGAGCCGGTCGGGGCTGGCGACGAGCGAGGTGGCGCCTTCGCGGGTGCGGCGGGCGCGGATCGGCTTGACCTCACGGACCTGCGGGGGCAGGGCGGCGTCGGGGCGGCCGGTGATGGTGACCGTGGGGCGCTCGCCAGGTGCGCGACGGACCTGCTGGGCGCGGCGCAGCGCCTGGTGCTCAGGGCGGACGTCGATCAGTGTGGCGCGGGGTCGTTCGGGGCGCGTGAGTTCTTGACGCGTCTTGGTCGACTTCACGCGACGACCGTCGTGGCGAGCTTCTTGCTCGAACCAGTCGCTGCCGCGGGCGACGTCGCCACGGTGGGGACGTCGCGCGGGGGTGCGGTTTGCCACGGCGGCGGCGCGAGAGCGCGCGGAGCGCTCCCGATCGGTCGTCGCGTCGACGATTCCGGTGGGCGCGGCGCTACGCGCAGCACCGCGCTGGGAAGGACGGTCGGTCGGGGCGTCGTCGCGCAGATGCTCGACATCGGCCCACCACGGGCGTGCGTTCTGGTTGCTCTGGAGATGATCCATAGGTGCTTCTGGTGCCTGCGAGGTCAGCTGACGGGCTCGCGACCGCTAAGCCGCTACACGCGTTCGACGCGCGATTCGCCCCAAGTGGGGGATTGGGTCCCCCGCTCCGGTGCCTGCAGCACCGGATTCGGCATAAGCGAACGTAGCAACTTGAAGTCCTTCCGTTGCAGGCAATCCTGCACCACTGGCCGGACGGATCCGTGATCTCAGTCACACCTGAAGTCGGAAAAGCGCCGTTCGGGCGCACCCACAGCGTTATGAACGAGGTTCAAGAACCATCGTTTCGACCTGCCGCGGCGGCGAGATAGCTCGCGACTGCTTCGGCCCCCTCCTGCCCGGCGAGCCCGGCGGGCATTTGACCCTTGCCGCGTGCGCGCCCGTTGAGGACCGCGTCGACGGTGGTCTCGAAGTCCGGCTGAAGCGTGTCGAGGTCGGGGCCGATCGTGGACGCGGCGCCGGCATCGGCCAGGGTGTGGCAGCGTTTGCACGTACTCGTGAAGAGGTCGCGCCCCTGGATCTGTTGCTCGGTCAGCTCCAGACCGGTGCGGGAGATGCGCTCTCGCTCACCCGTCGAGTAGTACACGGCCAGCCCAGGAAGGACGACGACGAGGAGGACGGCGGACGTGCCGGCCGCCGCCCAGACCCACCGTGGCCATGGGCCGGTCGCGCGGCGGTCTGGGCGCACGCCATAGGCAGCAAATCCTGCGAGCAGGACGGCGACCCACAGAACGACGAAGATGGCAATGAGCACTTGCCTCAGGGTACGGAGCACTCACCGGTGAGCGGTCACCTGCGCGCGGTCAGCGGCGGCGCCCCTGCGCAAACGACATGACGGGCGGCGCCACGGTGCGGAAGTCGGCCGCGTCGCCGGCGTCCTCTCCCCCGTGCTCCTGCGCCGCCACCTCGGGCAGCCGCCTGGCCTGGGACTCCTGCTTGCGCGCCAGGCCCGCTTCGAGCGGGATCTGCTCGGCGACCGGCCGTTGCGGCGCCAGCGCTCCACCAGCGATGCCCTCCAGGCGCTGCACGACGATGTTGATCTGCCCGCCGGCTGAGGCATGGCGCTCCAGGCGGCCGGTCGCGATGACGAGTGGCTCGCTCCGCACGATCAGCCGGTGGCGCTCGGCCACCGGCGGCGGGATCACGAGATTGGTCGTGCCGGCTTCGTCCTCAAGCAACATGAACGTGACGCCCTTGGCGGTCCCAGGGCGTTGCCGCGCGACCACGAATCCCGCGACGGTGACCGTGGTGCCATGGCGCAACGTGAAGAGGTCGTCGCTTTTGGTCACGCGGCGCCCGTCCAAGCGGCGACGCAACAGTGCCAGCGGGTGGTGGCCGGTCGTGAGGCCGGTCGTGGCGTAGTCGGCGAGCATCGTTTGCCAGCGGCTCATCGGAGAGAGCGCAGGCACATCTGGCAGGTCGAGTGGGAGTGCGAGCTGCACCGCACCCTTGACCCGCCCGGCAGGGACGGCGACGCCGAGCTGCCACAGCGCGTGGCGGCGGTCACCCCCAGCGAGACCGTCGCACACCCCGGACCACGCGAGCTGCTCGAGCGCGGCTCTCCCAGCCCCGGCGCGCGCTGCGAGATCGTCAAGCGTGCGGAACGCCCCACCGCGTTTGCGTTCGGCCACGAGCGCGGCCACGTCGCGCTCGCGCACGCCGAGCACGTAGCCCAGCCCGATCCGCACGGCGCTTGAGTGCGTGACCGCGGCGCGCTGTGCGCCCGCGTGCGAGGCCGGCCCAACCCCGGGCCCGGCGACGAGCGGCCTCCCATCGGCCCCGAGCGCCGGCTCGATCGTGCAGCCCACATCGCTGGCGTTGATGTCTGGGGCGAGGACCTGGATGCCGCGGCGCTGCGCTTCGTGGACGAGCGTGTCGGGCGGGTAGAAGCCCATCGGCTGCTCATCCAGCAGCGAGCACAGAAACTCGGGGCCGTAGTGCACCCGCAGCCACGTCGACTGGTACGCCAGCACAGCGAACGCGGCCGAGTGCGCTTTGGGGAAGCCGAAGCCGGAGAAGCCGAGGATCTTGCGGAAGATCTCCTCGGCGAGCTCCTGGGTCACGTCGGGATGGGCATGCATCGCACCGCGTACGAAGCGCTCCTGGTGCGCCTTCAGCGCCGCCTCGCTGCGCTTGCGACTCATGGCCCTCCGCAGCGACTCCGCCTCACCGGCCGTGTACCCGGCAAAGGACTGGGCGACCTCGAGGACCTGGTCCTGGAAGATGATCGTGCCGAGCGTCTCCTCCAGCGGCCCTTTGAGCGAGGGGTGCTCGAACGGAATCTCGTAGTCCGGGTTCACGCGGCGCCGCTGGCGACGCTCGATGTAGGGATTGATCGCCCCACCGGTGATCGGCCCAGGCCGCACGATCGCGACCTGCACGGTGAGGTCGTCGAGCGTCTCGGGGCGGGTGCGCATGAGCGAGCCCATCTGCGCCCGCGACTCGATCTGGAAGACGCCCATCGTCTCGGCTGCCTGGATCGCCGTGTAGACCTGCGGGTCGTCGAAGTCGATCTGGGAGAGGTCGATCTTGTCTCCCCGAACGCTGGAGATCAGCTCGACGCAGCGCTCCACGCACGAGAGCATCCCGAGACCGAGCAGGTCGATCTTCAAGAAACCCGCGTCGCCGCAGGAGTCCTTGTCCCACTGGAGCACCTGCCGGCCCTCCATCGCCGTAGGCACGATCGGGCAACACTCCAGCACCGGCTCGGTCGCCACGATCATCCCGCCGGGGTGCTGGCCGAGGTGCCGTGGCAGCCCCTGCGCCTCGCGCACGAGCCGACAGAGCCATGCCCAGCGACCGCTCTGGCTGCGGCCACTCCCGAGCGCGAGGTCGACGTCCTCCTCGATGCGGGTGGCGCTCCAGCCGTCGGTCGCCTGAGCCACCCGCGCAACCTCAGCCGGCGGCAACCCGAGCGCGAGCCCGAGATCGCGGATGGCGCCACGACCACGGTAGCCAGGGTGAGTTGCCACGAGCGCGGTGTGCTCGCGGCCATAGCGCTCGTGGATCCGCGGGATCAGCACCTCGCGGACGTCGCGCGGGAAATCGAGGTCGATGTCTGGGAAGGCGGTGAGCTCTTCGTTCAGGAAGCGGCCCAAGAGCAGGTCGCTCTTGATCGGATCCACGTGCGAGAGGCCCGTGAAATAACAGACGATCGACGAGACCGAGGAGCCCCGCCCGCGACCCGGTGGCAGCAGCGAGCGGGCGTTGCCGGTGCCGCGCACCTCCACGGCCACCTCGCGAGCCAGTTCCAGGATGTCGCGATGGAGCACGAAGAAACCGGCGAGCCGGTGACGGTCGATGATCCGCAGCTCCTGCTCCAGCCGCCGACGGGCCTCCTCGCGGTGCGGCGAACCCTGGGGGTAGCGCAGGTCGAACTGCGACTCGCACGCTTGCGCCAGCGTGCGGATCATCTCGGGGTCCTCGGCACCCGGGTAGCGGTAGCCGAGATCACGCGTGAGGTCGAACGCTGCGCAGCGCTGCGCCAGCACGCCGGTCTCAGCGAGCGCCTCATCAAGGCCGCTGAACCGCCGAGCCATCACGTCGGGAGCCACGAGCACGTGCGCATGGTTGCCTCTGCGCAGCGCCTCGCTGGAGTCCAAGCTCATGCGAAGACGGGCAGCGACGAACGCATCCTGCAGGTAGGCCCGCCGCCGATCGTGTGCGTGGACGTTGCCCGAGACGACCGCCGGAACGCCGAAGCGCTGCGCAAGTCGGCGCCGGTGACGGATCCTGGTGCGGTCCTCGCGCGCGTAGGGACGCTGCAACTCGACGCGGAAGCCATCGACACCGAAGGCCTCCCGCAGGACGGCCAGCCTGGCTGGATCCTCTACGCCATGCGCTGCGCAGCCGCTGAGGCAGATCAGCCCCTCCGCATGCGCGGCCACCTGCTCCAGCGTGACCGACGGGTCGGTGCGATCGCGCTGGGGGTGATCGCGCGTGTGCTCATGGGCGAGGGTGAGCAGCCGGCACAGGTTGCGCCACCCGGCGCGGCTTTCGACCAGCAGCGTGAGGTGCTCGTCGGCGAGCTCCTGCCCCACCCCACGGACGACCTGCCCGCCCTCCGCGCCGAACCCGGGTGGCGCGGGCCGAGCCGGACCATCGCGCCCCTCGTGAACAGCTGGGTGCGGGCTTCGGCGCACGGTGACCTCCGCGCCGTGCAGAGCGGCAATCCCAGCAGCTTTGGCCGCGTGCGCGAACTCCATCGAACCGGCGACCGAGTCGTGGTCGGTCAGCGCAAAGGCGGAGTAGCCCAGGTCACGGGCCTGCTCAGCGAGCTCAGCCGGGAGCGAGGCACCATCCAAGAACGAGTAGGCCGAGTGCGCGTGCAGCTCGGTGTAGGCGGGATGGGAGAGGTCGGCACGAGACACGTGATCGAACATATGTTCGCACTTGGTGCGGGCGCCACGGCGCCAGCTCCAGACCGATCAACAGGTCCGTCCAGCCCGGAATGCCCCACACGGGCGCACCATGCGTTAGCGTGATGCTCGTCACTAGACGAACGTCCTAGCCGTTCGTACGACCGAAGCTACGATGGCGCCGTGCCATCTGGAACTGTCCCGCAAAGGATTGGTGCGATGTTGCTCTCCACCCCAATCACCATCCGCCGAGCGTTGCTCCCCGTCGGCTTGGCCGTAGCGGCCCTCGTCGCACCCGCTGGCGCCTTCGGCGCAGCGTGCCCGAAGCTGCCGACCTCACAGGCGTTCCTGAAGTTCGGCGACACCGCGGACTACACGCTGCTGCCCAAGGCCAATTTCGAGTCCGGCACCACCGGCTGGAGCCTGTTCAATGCTCGAACGGTGGCCGGGAACGAGACCGGGGGCGTCCTACCTGGAAGCCGCTCCCTCGCGCTTGGCACCGGCTGGGTCTCCGGGCCGACGATCGTGAGCACTCCCGAGTTCTGCGTGGGCACCGAGCACCCACACTTCCGCTACATGCTCAAGGCCAATGGCGCCGTCGGACTGCTCGCAACGCTGATCAGTTACCGCACGTCGAATGGCGCCACCGTTCAGAAGCAGGTCGCTTCGAACGTCAGCACCAACCTCTTCCCAGGCAAATGGAAGCCGTCTGAACTCAATCCGCTCTCGGTCAGACTCCCGATCTCCGATGGACAAACGCTTCGGGTCAGGATTCTGTTCGTCACGCCGGCCAGCATGAACGGAGCCGGCTACCAGATCGACAATGTGATGATCGATCCGTACCGGCGCGGATAGCCGGTCGGGCCGAACCCCCAGATTCCAGTCGAGCCACGACGGTTTTCACACCTTCCACGCTGGGCTGTTTGCCTCGCGGTCGACGGTTCAGGTTCTTCCTGCAAATCGAAGGATCTCGTCAGGTCCTGTCCCCCGTTTTCCACGGGTCCGTGCAAGCCCCCGGGCACCGTGCAACGCTGTGAAGAGCGCACATCGGCCGGGCGAGTTCAACTTTCGGGCCCTAGGTGACGATTCATACGGAGAGCGCTCCGCTCCCAGCCCCGCACGCGTGCACTCACCCTTGCTTACCTTCCCCCGCTGACCCGATGGTCTCAGTAGTCACCGATTTCGACGGTGCCGCGGCCACCGCGGCTGATCGTCTGTTGGAAGATTCTTGGGATGGGCGCAAGCAGCGGCTGAGTACTCGCGAACTGCGCGCTGAGCTCGGGATCACGATCGTGTTCCTGATCGTGGCGGCCGCGCTCGCACTCCTCTCGCCGCCCGCCGATGCGCCGCTCACGCTCACGATCGCGCTCGCTGTGGCCTTTGCGGTGGCCAGCCGCGTCGAGTTCCCCGTCGGTGCCGGCCATGCCGTACCGACCCAGCTCTTTCTGATTCCCCTCCTCCTGCTCGGGCCCCCGGGCTTCGTGCCGCTGATCGTGCTCGCGGCGCTCGCTGTCGCGGTCGTCTTCGACTGGATGGCCAAACGCACGCGTCTGGAGCGACTCGTGGAGACCGGCGGCGACGCCTGGCACTCCGTTGGCCCCGCACTGGTCTTCGTACTTGCGGGGCACCCAGGGCCGGACGAGGCGATGTGGTGGCTCTACGTCGTTGCGTTCCTGGCGCAGCTGTCCTGCGAGATCGCCAGCGCCACGTTGCGCGAGTGGCTGGCACTCGGCATCCCGCCGCAGCTGCAGCTGCGTGTGCTCGGCATCGTGTGGTCGATCGACGTGCTCCTCACCCCCGCCGCCGTGGTCGGCGCGGCTGCGACCGGCGCCCGGTCCATTCCGGCGGCGCCGCTCGCAATGCTCGGCGTCGCGGCCGTGTTGGCCGTCTTGGCACGCGATCGAAACCAACGCATCGATCAGGCGCACGCGCGCCTCGAAGCGCTGCACCGAGAACGCAGCCGACTGCAGATCGCCGTCTATCGCATCGGCGACGCGTTCGCCTCCAAACTCGACCTCGATGCCCTCCTGACGATTACGACGCGTGCCGCCGTTGAGGCGCTCGACGCCGATGGTGGTCGTGGCAGCGCGCATCAGGGGCCTGGGCGCAAGCTGGTGCGCCGCGCAACGGTGCACGAGGACGTCGACCTCGAGCCGGCGCTGCGCGCTGCCGAAGACACCGCGGTGGCGCTCGGTTCGGCCACGGTCGCGATGGTCGACGGGGTTTGGGCACTCGCTTGCCCGATCTCAGAGCCGTCCAATGACGAAGCGCACGGCATGATCGTGCTCGCGCGGCGAGCGAGCCCGTTCGCTGACGAGGAACGCGATCTGCTGCGCCACCTCTGCGAGCAGGCTGGCGTCGCGGCCGGCAACAGCCAGCGGCACGAGACGCTGCACCGCCAAGCCCTCACCGACGAACTCACGGGCCTGGCCAACCACCGCCGTATGCAGGAGCTGCTGGCGCAGGGTGCCGAGCGTCATGGAGCCGCAGGCACCCCGCTTGCGCTCATCCTGTTCGACCTGGACAACTTCAAGCAGGTCAACGACACGCGCGGCCACCAAACCGGCGACCACGTGCTGCGCGCCGTCTCCGACACGCTGCGCGACTGCTGCCGCTCCGGCGACGAGCCTGCGCGATACGGCGGCGAGGAACTCGCGATCGTCGTGCAGGGCGCGGCGTTTGACGAGGTCGTCGCCCTTGCTGAGCGGGCCCGCGCTGCCGTGGCCGCACTGGAACTGATCGACATGGAAGGCAACGACCTTCGCGTGTCGACGTCGGTGGGTGTGGCCGAGCTTGGCCCGAGCGTCCCGGACGTCGCCACGCTGATCGCCGAGGCGGACGCCGCGCTCTATCGCGCCAAGCACGCGGGCAAGAACTGCGTGCGGACGGCGGCCGAGTCCGCCGAAGCGTCGCTCCTGCTGCACGACCGGTAGCTGCGCGCTCGGGCCTCACCCCGGCCCAGATACCTGCGGTCGTCAACTTCGGACGGCCCTGATTCCCTGCACCGCGTGACCGCGATACGTTGGCATCCCATGTCGCGTTCTGTCTCCGCTGTTCTGTCCCTCGCCCTGCTCGCCGTCCTCGTTCCCTCGGCCGTCGGTGCCGCGTCGAGCACTCCGACGCGCGTCGGGGTCGACGAAGACGCGCAGGTGAGCTTCTCGATGACGGGTCGCGAGATCACCGTCACCTTGCGTCCGGTCGACGGCGCCGAGAATCCGATCGTCCGTGACCTGTCGGGCACCGACGTGGTGGTGGCGTGCAGCGGCTCCAGCCCGAAGAACAAGAAGCGCCGGGGGCTCATCGCTGAGGCCGATCTCGTGTGGGCGGACGGTGCCACGCAGCAGACCGTTCGGCTGAGCAAGGACGTCTCGTACAAGCCCAAGTGGTGTGTGCTGGAACGCCCGCAGGGTTCCGACCTCGCCGTCACGTTCAAGCTCCGGGTGGTCAAGACGGAAGGCTCCGCAGGGAACCCGTCTCCCGAGAGCTCGACCGGCGCCAAGCCGCCCAAGACCTGAGACCGGTACCGCGCTGGGCGTTTGGATCAGGTGGCGATCGAGCGCTGGTAGATACGCACCGCGAGCGGGGCGCACACGCCGATGATCAGCACGTTCCAGATGAGCGTGTACTCGATCGCATGCGTGACCGGCCAGGGCGCCCCGGCATAGGACGCCTCGGTGCTGTTGCCGAAGAGGTCACGCAGCGCGGTCGCCAGTGAGCTCACGGGGTTCCATTCGGCAAACGTCTGCAGGACACCGGGCAGGCTCTCAGTGGGCACGAAGGTGGACGCGATGAACGTGAGCGGGAAGATTGCGACGAACGCCACGCCTTGGACAGCTTCGGGGCTCGGGAGCTTGCTGCCGAGCAGCACCCCGACCCAGATCATCGCGAAGGTGAAGAGGATCATCAGTCCGTAGGCGCCGGCGACCTCGAGCGCACTGCTGTGGGTGCGCCAGCCGACGACCAGGCCGGTGAGTGACATCAAGATGATCGGCAGCAGCCCTTTGATGAGGTTGGCGACGGCCAGACCCCCAAGGACGGCCCCTTTGGCGATCGGTAGCGAACGGAACCGGTCGACCGCGCCGTTCTTTCGATCCGCGGCAAGCGCCATCGCGGCCCCGAAGACGCCGAAGGTGAGGGTCTGGGCGAAGATGCCGCCCATGAGGAACTCCTTGTAGTCGCCGGCGCCGCCGTCGATGACGATGGCTCCGCCGAACACGTAGGCGAAGAGCAGCACGAACATGATCGGCTGGATGGTCGCGTCGGTCAGCGCCTCTGGTTGACGACGCATGTGGAGGAGACCGCGCTTGGCGATGACCCACGTGTCGTGGATCGGTTGGCTACTGCGGCCGACGTGGAGGTCTGGGGCGGGCGCTGCACTCATCGGGTGATCTCTTCCGGGGTGGCGTTCGGGCCGGTTGCGGGCTCGTCGGTGGCGGGTTTGCCGGTGAGCGTCAGGAAGACCTCGTCGAGGGTTGGTTGGCGCATGCCGAGGTCATCGACGTCGATACCAGCGTCGGCCAGGGCGACCGACACCGCAGCGAGCGCGGCAACGCCGCTGCTCGTGGGCACGGTAGCCGTCCGCGATTGGCGGTCGATCTGCGGCTCGGCACCGGCGCCGCGCTGGAGAATCGCCGCCGCGTGATCGAGTTGGTCCTCGTCGCGCACCACGAGCCGAAGTTGATCCCCGCCGACCTTGCGTTTGAGCTCTCGAGAGTCACCGTTTGCGATGACGCGACCGTGGTCGATCACGACGATGTCGTTGGCCAGCCGCTCAGCCTCTTCGAGGTACTGGGTGGTGAGCAGCAGCGTGGTGCCGCGGTCGACGAGGCCGTCCAGGACATCCCACAGCTCAGCGCGGGCGCGGGGGTCAAGGCCGGTGGTCGGCTCGTCGAGGAAGAGGACGGGCGGCCGAGCCACGAGCGTTGCGGCAAGGTCGAGTCTGCGCCGCATGCCACCGGAGTACTGACCGGCAAGGCGGCCGCCGGCCTCGGTGAGCGAGAACTCTTCCAGGAGCTGGTCGGCGCGCTTGCGGGCGTCTTTTCTGCCGAGGTGGTGCAGCTCTCCGATCATGATGAGGTTCTCGCGGCCGGTGAGCAGCGCGTCGACCGTGGCGTCTTGGGCCGCGAGGCCGAGGTTGCGCCGGACTTCAACGGCCTGCGTGAGCACGTCGAAGCCCGCAACGGTCGCTGTGCCGGCGTCGGGAGCGCTGAGCGTGGTCAGGATCCGAACCGCCGTGGTCTTCCCGGCGCCGTTGGGGCCGAGCACGGCGGTCACCGTGCCGGTGGGCACGGCCAAGTCGACGCCGTGCAGGGCGGTCTTGTCACCGAAGCGCTTGACCAGCCCGTGGGCCTCGATCGCGTTGGTGGTAGGAGCGGACATCCTGGGACCCTCGCACACGACGCGGCTATCCGGTAGCAGCCAGCGTCATGCAGTCCAAACGGGTCTCCCAGAGGCCGCCGCTGGGCCGCGAGCGTTGGTCGGTGAGGAGCGCGATGGCACGTTCGTCGGTGAGGGCGACGGCGGCGGCTCCTGACGGCGCTTGGCCCGCGAGCCCGCGGACGCGTTTGTCGTCGGTGAGGGCGAAGGTGCGGTCATCTAGCGCGGCGCGGTCGGCGGCTGCTTCGCCCAGTGCGCGCAGCGCTTGGAGATCGGCTGGGGCGCGCTTCCAACGCTCGATGGCAGCCGCGACGGCGGGATCGGCGGGGTCCAGCTGGGCGCGGAACTCGCGTTGCCTCGTCGCCGTGCTGGCGGAGATGACGACTTCGGCGCCGAGCAGCCGCGGGCCGGGGGCGAACCGCAAGGCGATCGTCCCGTTCACGGTGCCCTCCAGTGGTTTCGTGGGGCTCGCGTCGATCGCTTGACCTTGCCGTTCGGGTCCGCTGGGCGGAGGCGGCGTGTCTGGTTCTGCGGGGCGCTTGGTGAGATCGGGTTTGCCGGATGGTGCGGGCGGTGCGGGTGCGGGTGACTCGGGCGTGCGACCACGGCGCGTGATGGTGGCTTGGCTGAGGGCGTCGTAGAACGCGCTGATCTTGGCGTCGGCCTTGATGTAGAGCGTGAGTTCTTGGCGGTGTGCGGCGATCTTGACGCCGAGTTCCTGACTGGAGGCGACGTCGGCGCCGCCATCCAGGATGGGTCCGAACCCGAGTCGGGCGACGGCTTCGGCGGCGGCATCTCCACTCAGGACGTATGCGTCAACGCTGCGGTCGGCGTCGCGGAGGCCCGTGAGGTCCCCAGCGGCCGCCACCTGAGTGGCAAGTGCCGGAACGGGGTCGGCACGGAGTCGGCGCACGAGCGCGCGAGCTTCGGCGGCCGTGGCAGCGGTGTACTGGCGGCCTCCTTTCCATCCGAGCGTGAGGTTTGCGTCGGTGGTGGCGTTGGCGTTGCCCCCTCCCACTCCGCGGCCGATCCCGGCGCCAGCTCGTGCCCCTTCAAGCAGCGACAGCACGTAGGTGCCGTCGCTGCGGCGTTCGATGTGCAGGACGCGGTCGTGCCCGAGGCGCAGCCACGCGACACCCAGCGTTTGGCTGGAGCGGTCGGTTTGGCGGCGGACGGGGCAGGGTTCGTCGTCTGGCCCTTCGCAGCGTTTGCCGGTCACGACGCAGAGGGCGTGCTGCACGCCCCCGCTGACGCGGTTGAACAGTCCGGGCGCCGCCACGGCGGCGATGGCGCCCGTGCCGAGCATCACCAGGGCGATGAGCGCGACCACACCAAGGTGCTCGATGGTCGCTTGGCCGTGTTCGCTGCGTCTCGCCACCCAGCAGACCCTGAAGACCAACCTGCGGCGAATCACCACCTATTCGTCACAACTCTCCCCACGCGATTGGCAGGCAGGCGATGCTGGTCGAGATCTAGGACGTCCAACGCCCTTGATTTCGACCGGTCCGCGTCGCTTGGCATGAAATGCAAGCGAGAGCGTCGCTGTCCTGAGGCGGCTATCGCGCCGCAGATTCCGTTCGGCCTGAGCCGGTGGAGCTGGCGACTGCGCCTCCTGGGCCTACCGCTGTCGGATGTTCACGCCTGCGGCGGGCTAGGCCGCCAGGCCGGGCCGGCTCTGGGCGGACGGAAGATGCAAGCGAGAGCGTCGCTGTCCTGAGGCGGCTATCGCGCCGCAGATTCCGTTC
>JAEMRF010000038.1:15970-16056 GCA_016463515.1 Solirubrobacteraceae bacterium
GGCTAGGCCGCCAGGCCGGGCCGGCTCTGGGCGGACGGAAGATGCAAGCGAGAGCCCCTCAGGACAGCGACGCCGCTTAGGACAGC
>JAEMRF010000301.1 GCA_016463515.1 Solirubrobacteraceae bacterium
TCGGCGACCGGTCGGTGAGGTCCTCCAGCGCCGCGGTGAGGCCGCGCTCGATCAGCGCCGGTGGCATCACCCCAGCGATGAGACCGCGAAGCTCGTCGATCGCGGCTTCGATTTCGGTCGCGAGCGTCGCGCCGTCGGCCTCCCCCAGGCGCGCGTGGAGCGCGAGCATCGTGAGCTTGGCCTGGACGCCGTCGTGCAGGTCGCGCGCAATACGCCGCCGCTCCTCCTCGGCAGTCGTCGCCACGATGTCGCGCGAACGCCGCAGCTCCTCGTCGTGCCGGCGGAGCTCCTCGGCGAGCCGGTCGCGCTCGAGTACCAACCCCACGAGCCCTGCGGCCGGACGGACCGCGTCGGCGTCGGGAAACAGGAGCGCGTCGTACTCGATGGCGGCAGCCACATGATCACCGTGGCGGACCTCGACGATGCCCCGCGACGCATCAGCGAGCGCAGCGGCGCCCTGGGGGAGCAGACGTGCCGTGGGATCACCCAGGGCATCCCCAAGAGCGGACTCGAGTGCCTTCGGAGCCGAGGCGTCGGGCTCGAGCACCGCCACGAGCACCTCGACCCCGCCGACGTGGCTCAGTTCGCCACGCAGCATGGCCACGCCGATCACCACGGGGACCCCGCCCAGGATCGCCAGCTGCGTCACGGCAGTGTCGACCGGGCCAAAGCCAAACAACGTGGGAAACACATTCGCGGCAAAGGTCAGCGCGAGTACGGCGATGACCCCGTAGAGGTAGACGAACGCAAGTCCCGGCCGCTGACGGCGCGGTGCAGCGCCGACCCGCTGCCACAGGACGATGGCCGTGAGCGCCATCACGAGCGAGATGCAGACCTTGCCTGCCAGGAGGGCAGCGTCGTAGAGCGCTTGGTCGCCACGGATGTTGATGGCCGAGAACGGCGGCTCGGCCCCGGGGCGAAACAGGTACTGCGGCGCATAGATCACGAGGGTTACGAGATATCCAGCCGCAACGATCGCTCGGCTTGCCGTCCCGCGAATCTGCCCGGAGGGAAACACATGCAGCAGGTGGACGACGATCGCCAAGATCAAGGTGGCCACCACCGTCCCAGGAACTGCGACGGCGAGCGGGACGTTCGCCAGGCCCGCCACGAACAGCGCCCACCCGCCGAAGACGAGGAGCAGGCCGATCCGGTTGGCAGGGCGCCGCCACCACGCCAGCAGGCCCAGTGAGATGTAGACCACGGCGAGGAGTGGGAACAGCAGCAACACCCAGGTGGGCTCGCCGGCCAGCTCTACCAGCAACACCGCCTGGACGCCCGCGGCGATGATCGCCGTGAGCCCGAGTACCGACAGGCTCCAAGCAAGAGAAGACCTCGGTGCAAGCAACGGACGAGACACGGCGCGGCGATTCTGTCACGCAGTACGGCCAGTCAGAGCCCGAGATTCAGGCAATCTTGCCCGTTCTCGCCCTCACAGGGGACCTAGGTCGCCTTGGTGTCCGAGGCAAGGAGGGGACCTATGTCCCCTCCTTGCCTCGTCGCAGTCGCTCTGCCGTCAAGAGGCGGCCCGAAGGACGCGGTCCCAGTGCGAAAGGGGAAGCAGATGACCGCCGCCGGGCACCTGCTCGAACTCTGCGTCGGGCAGAATCTCCCGCCAGGCCGCCTGCGCCGTCGGGCCACCAACGACCGAATCGTGCTCGCCGAAGAGCAGGCGCGCCTGCGCCGACAGCCCCACCGCAGCGATGTCCCACGGGCGCGTCATGAGGGTCAGTTCACGAGCAAGCCCTCGAGGCCCCTGCGCGGCGGCCTCGCCGGCGGACTCCAGCAGGACCTGCCCCAGTACCGGATCGGTCGCCACCGCTCGGTCGGCGGCCGGTGCGTCGGCGTAGTAGCGCTGCTGAAACGCCTGTGGATCCCGGGCGCGCCGGCGCATCATCAGGGCCAACGGGACCACCATCGCGAGCGGCGATCGCCGCGCAACGCGGTAGATCCGCCGGTTGAAGGCGTCGAGCCCGGCGAAGGTAGCCGCGCGGTCGAGCGGGGGGAGCGGTCCGGCCAGCACGAGGGTGTCGATGCGGTCGCCGAGGTCGTGTGCAGCGGCGGTAGCGAACGGCCCACCCATCGAATGCCCGATCAGCGAGAACCGGTCGACACCGAGGCCATCGGCGACCGCGGCCAGATCGGCAGACCATCCGGCGATCGTCCCCTGCGGGTTGGGTGTCGATCGACCGATTCCGGGGCGGTCGACCGTGATCAGCCGCACCCCAGCCTGCGCGAGGGCGACATCGCCGGGATGACGGAACAGGCGCGAGTGACCGCCACCGTGGCAGAGCACCACCGGCCGTCCATCAAGAGGGCCAGTCTCCTGGACGCATGCGTAGCGTCCGTCGGGGAGCTGCACGAGGGTCGCGCGCGACGGATCGGTCGGCACGGCGCTCATCGGATCGTGTTGGCGCTGGAAGCCTGCACAGCCGAGCCGGAAGCCAGCCCTGTGGTGCCTGCCGGCACCGGGTAGCCGGCGCGGCGCAACAGTCCACCGCTGATGATGGTGACCACGAGCGCACCGGTCGCTCCGAACACGGTGAACTGGTCCTCGACACTGACCCCGGCGAGCGTCGTCACCGTCCAGCCGAGCGCGTACAGCAGAGGCATCCCGGCCCCCCACACACGCGCCAGCAGCACGCGCCGCTGCCACAGGAGCGCGGCTCCTTGCGTACCGCCCAGTGCCAGGCCGGTGATGAACCCCATGGTGGCCAGGTCGCCAAGCTCCGTGCCGAAGTCGACGGCTGCGGCGCCGGCGCCGAGACCAAGGCTCATGCCGACGGCAGTCGCAGCAACCCAGGCAAAGGGTCCGCCGAGCGCCCGTCGCGCGGCGAGCCATTGCGCGGCGCCGAGAACTGCGCCGGTGGCCGCGCCGCCGAGGAGCGCCGCGCCGAGCTCGTCGACAGGGCCGCCGACAGCGCGGCCAAGGAGTCCGGCGACGGGGAAGGCCGCGAACGTGGCGAGCCAGCGCCAGGTGGGGAAGGAGGGAGTGATGTTGGTCATGTGTCCTACCTTGCGCTGCACCGCCCGCCAGCGGAAATACCGATCTGGAACCCGGCTATAGCCTGCGGCTATGGATGTCGAGCTGTGGCAGCTGCGCTACGTGGTGGCGGTCGCCGACGAGCGCAACTTCACGCGCGCCGCCGCCCGCCTGCACATCAGTCAGCCGGCCCTCAGCACGCGGATCCGAGAGCTCGAGCAACGGCTGGGCTTCGCACTGTTCGAGCGCACCAGCCGCGCCGTCACGCTCACGCCTGCGGGGGAGGTCGTCGTTGAGCACGGCCGGCGGCTGCTGGCCGATGCGACGGCCGCCATCCACGCAGCCAAGCAAGCGGCGACCGCCTCACCTGTGGTCCGCGTGGGGGTGCTCGGGACGTCGTCGGCGGTGCTCTTCCCACTCGTCGCCGCTCTGGTTGCCGAGCAGGATCCGGGGCGTCGCCTGGAGCCACGACAGCTGACCACGCATGCCGAGCTCGAAGCAGGCGACGTCGACGTCGCATTCACCCGTCTGGAGATCGACGAGACCACGCTTGAGCTTGCTCCGCTGCTCCGCGAGCGGCGAGTACTTGCAATGGCGTCCAGTCACCCGCTCGCAAGCGCCGAATCGCTGATGATGGCGGAGCTCGCGGGCGAGTCGTTCATCACCCAGCGCCGCGGAAACAACCCGAAGTACCGCGCGCGGTGGGTCGACGAGCAGCTTCGGCACGGACTCAGCGGTGCGGTGGCGCGCGAAGTCTCCGAGGCCGAGGAGTTGATGGCGTTGTTGGCCGCTGGGAGGGGCGTTTGCCTCGTGCCCGCGACCGCCGCGAGGTACTACGCCAGACCCGGGATCTCATATGTCCCGGTCGTGGATGCAGAGACGGTTCCGATCTCACTGGCGTGGCGTCCGGGAACCGATCCCGAGCTGGTCGACACCGTCATCGGCGCTGCGCGGATGGTGGCGAGCGAGCTCGTCGCCGAGGCAGATCACTGGCTTGCGCCTTAGGCTGGCCGGATGCTGCCGCACGACGAGCAGGGTGCTGGCC
>JAEMRF010000302.1:0-1213 GCA_016463515.1 Solirubrobacteraceae bacterium
GACATCCTCGCGAAGTCGCCCACCGGCTCCGGCAAGACGCTCGCCTTCATGGTGCCGCTGCTCGACTCGCTCGACGCCAACTCTGCCGCTCGCCCGCAGGCCCTGATCCTCGCCCCGACCCGTGAGCTCGCCTCGCAGATCGTCGAGGAGTCCCGCGAGGTCGCCCACGCCCTGGCGCTGCGCATCTGCGCCGTGTACGGCGGCGTCGGCATCCAGAAGCAGGCCCGTGACGCCGCCCGCGCTCACGTGATCGTCGCCACCCCCGGCCGTCTGGAGGATCTCCTTCAGCGCCGCGCGTTCAACCTCGGCGAGGTCGAGATCCTCGTCCTCGACGAGGCCGACCGCATGCTCGACATGGGCTTCAAGCCCGCGATCGACCGCATCGTGAAGCTCTGCCCGAGCGATCGCCAGACGCTGTTCTTCTCGGCCACGCTCGACGGCGAAGCCGGCAAGATCGCCGAAGCGTTCACGGTCGACGCTGCGACCCACGTCTTCGCTCCGCCGACGCGCCCGATCACCGAGATGGACCACCGCTTCGTCGACACCAAGGGTGCCGACAAGGTCGACATCCTCGTCGAGCAGCTCGAGTCCGAGCCGCGTGGCCTGGCGATCGTCTTCGTGCGCACCAAGCACGGCGCCGACCGGCTCGCCCGTCGCCTGGATCAGGCTGGCGTCGACTCCGGCTCGATGCACGGCGGCAAGACCCAGGGCCAGCGTGAGCGCGCCCTGCGCGCCTTCGAGCGCGGCCAGATCAACGTGCTCGTCGCCACCGACGTCGCTGCTCGCGGCATCGACATCGACGACATCACGCACGTCATCAACTACGACGCGCCGGAAGACCGCGAGGCCTACGTGCACCGCATCGGCCGCACCGGCCGCGCAGGTCGCACCGGCATCGGCATCACCCTCGTGGCCCCGGGCCAGGAGGGCGAGGTCGCCGCGATCGTGCGCGAGCTCGGTCTCGAGGACCGCTACGAGCTCGGCGGCCTGGATCCGCACTCGCGCGCAGCCGGCAAGAAGAAGAAGGGCGGCGGCGGCCGCAACAGCGGCGGCGGCTACGGCCAGCCCCGCAGTGGGTACGGTGGCGGCGGCCAGCGCGGCGAGAGCCGTGGCAGCTACGGCGGCGGCAACCGTGGCGACAGCCGCGGCGGCGACCGCAGCTATGGCGGTCAGGATCGCCAGGGCAGCTTCCGCGATGACCGCGGCCCCAGCC
>JAEMRF010000302.1:1313-4023 GCA_016463515.1 Solirubrobacteraceae bacterium
GGCGCTGGCTACCGCGACGGCGGCCGCAGCCACGGCGGCAAGGTCCGCGGCTCCACCGGTCGGGGCCCCGTCTCCGGTCGCGACGGCGCCCGCCACCCGGGTGCTCAGGGTCGCGACGCCGGCGGCGCACGCCCCGGCCAGCAGCGCTCCAGCGGCCCCGGTGGTCGCAACAGCGCCCCGCGCTCGCACGACGGTGGCCCGCAGCGCTCTGGCGGACGCCCCCGCTAATCGACCGTTTCTCGGTGGCGCCAACCTCGTTGAGCGCCACCGTGAATCCGGTTCATTAGGGCCTGACTGAGCGACGCTCAGTGGAGCCCTGTCACACGATCTGTGTGACTTTTCCCACATTTCGTCCAATTCGTGGGATCATCCGGCGATGCTGCGCCGCCCGATACGCAGCCAACACACGTCCTGGCCCTCGTTGTGGGTCGTTGTCCCTCTGGTCGTGGCGCTCGTCGCACTCCCAGGATGGCTCGCGGTCGCGGTCGTGTCTGGCCCAGATCCCATCTCCAACGCCACGCATGCGGTGGTCACCGCACTGATGGCGGTAGTGCTGGCCGTGCTCGGCGCAGTGATCGCGCGGACGGCGTGGCGCCGCAACGACGCCCGCACGATGCTGGGTGCCTTCTGCATGGGCATGTCGACGATCCTGCTGCTGACCGAGTCCATTGCGCTCGCCGGTGATCTACCTCCGGATGCTGGCGTGCTGCGCCTGTCTGGACTGCTGGTGATCCCGCTCGGCTCCGCGATCCTGATGGCCGCACGCATCCGAGGCGTCGTGCGACCCGGGCGCGAACTCGTCGTTCTGCGCACCGGCGTGATCACGTTGACCGTGACCGCGCTGATCTGCGCCTCCTGGCTTGCGAACCCCAGTGCGCTCTCGCTCACGATCGGCGCCGGGAGCCTCAGCGCCATGATCCTGTTCGCGACCGCCGCCCCGCTGCTTGCTGCTACCGCCTGGAGTGCCTGCCGCACGGCGATGCTCACGCGACGACCGCTGGACTCGGTGCTCTGCGTCGGACTGCTTTGGCTCGTGCCCGCCCATCTTGCGCTTGCAACGTCGCTTCCGGGCGACGCCCGCTGGGCCGCCGGCCACGCGCTGCAGTTCGCGGGCTTCTCACTGATGGCGATCCAGACCGCCGTAGACCTCTCCCGCCACGTCGCTTCGGGGTCGCTGACCGGTGGGCTGCGCAGCACCGCCTTGGTCGAGCGCTCCGCCGAGTTCCTCGGTGCACGCGTGTCGGCGCTCGTCGACCGGATGGTCGAAAAGGACCCGTCGACCGCTGGGCACGTAGAGCGTGTGGCGGTCCTCGCCGTCCAGATGGGCGAGCACCTCCACCTTCCGACCGGCCGCCTGCGCCTCCTCGCCGCCGGCGGTCTGCTGCACGACATCGGCAAGCTCTCCGTGCCCACGGAGATCCTCCAGAAGCCCGGCCGGCTCACCGACGACGAGTTCGAGGTCGTGCAGAAGCACCCGGCCGACGGTCGCGCACTCCTCACCGAGCTCGGCGGTTTCCACGCACTGGTCCTCGACCTCGTCGAGCATCACCACGAGCGGGTCGACGGCACCGGCTATCCGCACGGTCGTCAGGGTGACCAGCTCCCGCTCGAGGTGCGCATTCTGGCCGTGGCCGACGTCTTCGATGCGCTCACCACGGATCGCCCGTACCGCCGCGCCTGCACCGCCGCCGACGCCCTCGCCGAGCTCGATCAGCAGGCCGGAACCGGCTTGGACTCCCGCTGCGTGGCCGCGCTGCGCGACGTGATCGGGCAAGCGCAGCTCGTCGAGATCGGCCAGCGCGCTCGGCGCCCGCGGCCGATCCTCGCCGCAGATATGCGCCGCTCGGCGTAGGAGGCTGGAGCCGCTCCACGCGGCCGGTGCGGCGACTGAGCGAGTTGGCGGCGGCGGACCGGCGGTCGCTTCGGGGCCTTCGGGCGTTCCGCACCGAGGGCGGAGCGGGATCCGGCGCCCTGGCTGATTGGCGGCGGCGGACCAGCGGGCGCTACGCGGTCAAAGGGCGCGGTCCGCGCGGCGGAGGGCCAGCCCGGCGTCGACCGTCCCTCGTGTCGGGCTATAGGGCGACAGGAAGGACGGTCGACGTCCATGCAGCCGCGAGCGGTTGCAGCCGCGTCGGCGGGCGGGGCAGCCGCCCGGCAAGACATCACCCCAGCCCGGAGGCCCCAGAGACCGTCCGCCCTCGCCGAAGACCGCCCTCAGATCTCGAAGCGCCCGCGATTCCGCCGCCGCGAACCACCAAGACGCCCCAGACAGCCACCGCGGCCTTGCGACGAGACCAGCTCAGTCGCTAAGCCCTGAGCGCGCGGCGATGTCGCGATAGACGACCGAGAAGTCCTTGCCGGCGTTCCCGGCTTCGCCGGTGGCGGCGTAGATGTCGCGGGCGTGGCGGCCGAGTTCGGCGTGGACGCCGTACTTGTCGACGGCGCCGAGCGCCAGGCCAAGGTCCTTGTTCATCAGGGCGACGGCAAAGCCCGGCTCGTAGTCGCGATTGGCCGGACTGCCGGGAACCGGCCCGGGGACGGGGCAGTTCACGTTGAGTGCCCAGCACGCGCCGGTCGCGACCGAGGCCACGTCGTAGAAGGCTTGCTCGCTGACGCCGAGCGTCTGGGCGAGTGCAAACGCCTCACCGACGGCGATCTGGTGGACCGCCAGCAGCATGTTGTTGCAGAGCTTCACGGCCTGGCCGGCGCC
>JAEMRF010000303.1:0-1382 GCA_016463515.1 Solirubrobacteraceae bacterium
GTGCGATCAGGAGCGAGCCAGCGTTCGTCACGGGGCCCGAGTCTACGCCGCAGTGGCGCCGCAGTGGCCTGGTTCAAGCGACCGGTTGGTCACACAAGCCGGTCACTCGGAGGGCCGCCACGGTCTCCGCTGGAGCCCGTTGCAGGGTCGCTGGGCAGCCGACATACACAACCGGTCATGCAATCCAGCATGCACATCCGCAACTGACCTGCTCAGTTGATTGTAGGACCGAAGGGTTGCTGCCGATGAGTTGTGCAACGGCCTCCTGCAGAACACCCCTCCCCCGCCCGACCCCGACCCTGCCCTGACCTCCGGACGGCTCCCGTTGCCCAACGACCTCATCCGCATCGCACGACCAAAGCCGCGCGCCCAGATCGAACGCGATCGGCTCGCCGCCGACATCGCATTCGCTCAGACGGCGCTCGCGGTGTCTGGTTCGCGAAGGACCACCTCACGCCGCAAAGCAGGTCTCCTTGACCCGCGGCTGCAGCTCGCCGACCTGCGCGCAACCTCCCGCAGGCTCCAGGAACCGGGCGACTGAGGCGTCGCGAGACCGGCGGCCGTCTCGCGCGCGGCGGCCAGCGAGCTGGCGCGCGCAGAGGACGCGGTCCTTGGAGGGAGAGGGCCTCGCGCGCATGAGCCGACCGGCGCTGAGGCGTCGGTCAGCTACCGCGGACTCAGACGCTGGTCCATACCGGGCACATACGGCGCGGGCGCACTCGGCGACGCGCCGATAGGTCCCTACCGATGCTGCATCGCTCGCCCCCACTCCACCGCGCCGTCGCGGCGCTTGCGGCCCTGGTCGCGGCGCTCGCGTTCGCTATCGCCGGCCCGCTCGCCGCACCCGCGCAGGCCGCGCTGCCGCTCGATACGCCGTTCGGTGCGATGAAGGGCAACCCCGCCGAGGCGCTCATCGACGTGCCCCTGGACGACATGGGCTACGACCGCGCCACGCGGTGCGTCAAGCAGCCGACCAAGGGTGCGCTCGCGCTGGTGAAGTACCTGCCGAAGCTCTCCCCGCGCGGCGTGAACTGGGGCATCAACCGCTGCGAGAAGTGGGGCAAGAACTCCGCGTCGCTGCATGCCGAGGGCCGCGCGATCGACTGGCATCTGGACGTGAAGAACACCGCCGACCGCGCCGACGCCGAGCGCCTGATCCGCCTGCTGCTGGCACCCGACTCCACGGGCCAGCCCTTTGCCCTCGCGCGGCGTCTGGGCGTGCAGGGGATCATCTGGGACTGCCGCTCGTGGTGGGGCGGCGAGGGTCTGCAGCGCTACAGCGCGTGCATGGGCAAGGACGGCAAGTGGAATCCGAAGGTCGACCCGACCACCGCCCACCGCGACCACATCCACCTGGAGCTCACCAAGGCCGGCGCCAAACT